>CAZGRL010000285.1:0-2094 GCA_964528155.1 uncultured Anaerolineaceae bacterium | reverse complement strand
CCGGCGACAACGGCAACGGCAAGTCAGCCCTGATAGATGCCATGACCTGGGCGCTCTGGGGCAAGACCAGAGCCAAGAGCGACGACGACCTCATCCACCAGGGCCAGACCGAAGCGGAGGTGGAGTTCGACTTCGCCGTCGGCGGGCAGTCCTACCGCATCATCCGCTTACACTCCAGGCCCAGGCGGAGGGCAGCTTCGGGGAAAACCCTCCTCGACTTCCAGGTAGCCAGTGACGGCGGCTTCAAGTCAATCAGCGCCGACAGCATAACCCAGACCCAGCAGAAGATTATCGATACCCTGCACATGGACTACGCCACCTTCATCAACAGCGCTTACCTGCGGCAGGGCCACGCCGACGAGTTCACCAACCAGCCCCCAAACAAACGCAAGGAGGTGCTGGGCAATATTCTCGGACTTTCCGTCTATGATGAGCTTGAGGAAGCGGCTAAAGACCGTGCCAGACAGCAGGAGATGGAAAAGGAGCAGCTTGACCGTGCTATCGAGGACATTAGCCAGGAACTGGCCCGAAAGCCTGTCTATGAGGCTGAGGTGGAGCAGGCACAGGCGGAGCTGACTAAGGTTGAGACACTGATAACCGCCCACGAATCAAAGCTCAATAGTCTGAGGCAGAAAAAGGAAGCTCTTGAAAACAAGAAGTCACAGCTGGCCCAGCTTGAGGAGCATATAGCCGCCACCCAAAGAGAATGTGAGCGCCGCGAGCAGGAAGTTAATCAATACCAGGCCCGCATCAAAGAACACGAGACGCTTATCGCCCGGCGCTCGTCTATAGAAGAGGGCTATACCCAGCTCGCCGAAGCCCGCAAACAAAGTGAGGAACTGAACCAGAAGCTGGGACTGCTGGTAAAACTAAGGGAGAAAAAAAGCCAGCTGGAGATGGCCATCGAGCGGGCGCAGGCAAATCTAATTACCGAACACAAATTAGCCCAGAGCCGAATCAGCGAACTGGAGGCTAAATCGGCAAAGCTGCCCCAGCTTAGAACCGAGCTACAGCAGGCGGAAGCCCGGCTACAAAAGCTAGCCGAGCAGGAGGCGGAGTTAAGCCGGAAAAAGCAAGCCAGCCAGGAGCTACAGAAGCAGCTAAACTATCTGGAGTCCAGCCAGAGCCGCCTGGAGAAAGAAATCAAGGAGATAGAGGAAAAGCTAGATTTACTGTCCCACCAGAAGGGGGCTACCTGTCCCCTGTGTGAGACTGAGGTTGGCACAGAAGGCTTACAACGGATCGAAGCCAAATACACCGCCGACCGAGATGGTAAAGCTGACTCCCTAAATTCAAACCAAACCGAACTGGCGGATAAGAAAAAGGAGCTTGAGGCACTGAAAGGCGAGATAGCCCCGCTGGAAACCAGGTTAAATCAGGATAAGACCTCGGCGCAGAGCCAGGTCAGCATTTTAAAGCAAAGCATTAACGAAGCCCAGGCCGCCGAAAATCAGCTAACCCAGGCAAAGGAGAGCCTTAACGAAATCGAACAGTGCTTGGCCAGCAAGGACTTCGCCGCTACCGAGCAAGAAGCATTAGCCCAAGTCGAGCAGGAAACAGCCCGGCTTGACTACAACTCAGAGCAGCATGAGCAGGTTCGCCACCACCTCACCGAACTAGAGCAATATGAAAGCCCGAAGCGGAAACTGGAAGAGGCTGACAGGTTCATCGATCAAGAAATAGAAGCAGCCCACAAAGCCGAGGAAGCCAGCCGGGAGCTACGCCAGAGGCTGGAGGTTGACCACCAGAAAAGCCAGGAGCTAAATAAAGAACTCGAAGCCCTCCCCCAGCTAACCAGTGATTTAACCCAGGCGGAGACGGGACACCAGTCGCTAGCCGCCCGGCAAAAGCAAGCCCAGGAGACGGCCTGGCAGGCAAAATCAAAACTGGAGCGCTGTGCTGAGCTGGAGACGCAACAGAAGGAAAAGGGCAAGCTACTGGGTCAAGCGTCAAAAGAGGAAAAAATCTATAAAGAGCTGGCCCAGGCCTTCGGTAAAAAGGGGATACAGGCCCTGCTCATTGAGATGGCGCTCCCTGAGATTGAAGCCGAAGCCAACCGTCTGCTGGGACGGATGACCGATAACCGGATGCACG
>CAZGRL010000284.1:0-2100 GCA_964528155.1 uncultured Anaerolineaceae bacterium | reverse complement strand
ACGGCAAGTCAGCCCTGATAGATGCCATGACCTGGGCGCTCTGGGGCAAGACCAGAGCCAAGAGCGACGACGACCTCATCCACCAGGGCCAGACCGAAGCGGAGGTGGAGTTCGACTTCGCCGTCGGCGGGCAGTCCTACCGCATCATCCGCTTACACTCCAGGCCCAGGCGGAGGGCAGCTTCGGGGAAAACCCTCCTCGACTTCCAGGTAGCCAGTGACGGCGGCTTCAAGTCAATCAGCGCCGACAGCATAACCCAGACCCAGCAGAAGATTATCGATACCCTGCACATGGACTACGCCACCTTCATCAACAGCGCTTACCTGCGGCAGGGCCACGCCGACGAGTTCACCAACCAGCCCCCAAACAAACGCAAGGAGGTGCTGGGCAATATTCTCGGACTTTCCGTCTATGATGAGCTTGAGGAAGCGGCTAAAGACCGTGCCAGACAGCAGGAGATGGAAAAGGAGCAGCTTGACCGTGCTATCGAGGACATTAGCCAGGAACTGGCCCGAAAGCCTGTCTATGAGGCTGAGGTGGAGCAGGCACAGGCGGAGCTGACTAAGGTTGAGACACTGATAACCGCCCACGAATCAAAGCTCAATAGTCTGAGGCAGAAAAAGGAAGCTCTTGAAAACAAGAAGTCACAGCTGGCCCAGCTTGAGGAGCATATAGCCGCCACCCAAAGAGAATGTGAGCGCCGCGAGCAGGAAGTTAATCAATACCAGGCCCGCATCAAAGAACACGAGACGCTTATCGCCCGGCGCTCGTCTATAGAAGAGGGCTATACCCAGCTCGCCGAAGCCCGCAAACAAAGTGAGGAACTGAACCAGAAGCTGGGACTGCTGGTAAAACTAAGGGAGAAAAAAAGCCAGCTGGAGATGGCCATCGAGCGGGCGCAGGCAAATCTAATTACCGAACACAAATTAGCCCAGAGCCGAATCAGCGAACTGGAGGCTAAATCGGCAAAGCTGCCCCAGCTTAGAACCGAGCTACAGCAGGCGGAAGCCCGGCTACAAAAGCTAGCCGAGCAGGAGGCGGAGTTAAGCCGGAAAAAGCAAGCCAGCCAGGAGCTACAGAAGCAGCTAAACTATCTGGAGTCCAGCCAGAGCCGCCTGGAGAAAGAAATCAAGGAGATAGAGGAAAAGCTAGATTTACTGTCCCACCAGAAGGGGGCTACCTGTCCCCTGTGTGAGACTGAGGTTGGCACAGAAGGCTTACAACGGATCGAAGCCAAATACACCGCCGACCGAGATGGTAAAGCTGACTCCCTAAATTCAAACCAAACCGAACTGGCGGATAAGAAAAAGGAGCTTGAGGCACTGAAAGGCGAGATAGCCCCGCTGGAAACCAGGTTAAATCAGGATAAGACCTCGGCGCAGAGCCAGGTCAGCATTTTAAAGCAAAGCATTAACGAAGCCCAGGCCGCCGAAAATCAGCTAACCCAGGCAAAGGAGAGCCTTAACGAAATCGAACAGTGCTTGGCCAGCAAGGACTTCGCCGCTACCGAGCAAGAAGCATTAGCCCAAGTCGAGCAGGAAACAGCCCGGCTTGACTACAACTCAGAGCAGCATGAGCAGGTTCGCCACCACCTCACCGAACTAGAGCAATATGAAAGCCCGAAGCGGAAACTGGAAGAGGCTGACAGGTTCATCGATCAAGAAATAGAAGCAGCCCACAAAGCCGAGGAAGCCAGCCGGGAGCTACGCCAGAGGCTGGAGGTTGACCACCAGAAAAGCCAGGAGCTAAATAAAGAACTCGAAGCCCTCCCCCAGCTAACCAGTGATTTAACCCAGGCGGAGACGGGACACCAGTCGCTAGCCGCCCGGCAAAAGCAAGCCCAGGAGACGGCCTGGCAGGCAAAATCAAAACTGGAGCGCTGTGCTGAGCTGGAGACGCAACAGAAGGAAAAGGGCAAGCTACTGGGTCAAGCGTCAAAAGAGGAAAAAATCTATAAAGAGCTGGCCCAGGCCTTCGGTAAAAAGGGGATACAGGCCCTGCTCATTGAGATGGCGCTCCCTGAGATTGAAGCCGAAGCCAACCGTCTGCTGGGACGGATGACCGATAACCGGATGCACGTCAAGATTGAAACCCAGAGAG
>CAZGRL010000283.1:0-2177 GCA_964528155.1 uncultured Anaerolineaceae bacterium | reverse complement strand
GAATCCATGAGGGATTACCAGACCAGAAAAAAGATGGCTGCAGATAAAGGCTACGAGGACATGCTGGAGCGAGCAGAAGAATATGTGAAGAAATTTGCCAAGGTGGAGGAATTTATAAAGAAAGAAGGAATCACAGCCAGCAAGGAGGGGGTCTGCATCGCTCAGGTCTCTGGCTTTCAGGGAGCCCGTCCCACTTTTGACTGCATAAGAAGAGTGGCTCAGAACGGGGACGTGCTCTTTCCCACCGAGATGATTTCTGTGGTCGGCCTGACGGAGAGCTATGTTTACAGCGGAGACTTTCTGGCAACTCTGGCCATGGCTGAAAATATTCTAGGGGCAAGCAAGTTCTGCTCCACCAACCTCCTGGGCACTCCCCTTCCGGAGGAGAGGTTTTTGAGAGTGGAGAAAGTCACTGGCGAGAAATTCGAAAGAAGGGATCTGGGTGAAGGCTTAAGCCAGATCATCCTGAAGAATATGGGGACTCCTTTTGGCAATCTCGGCGGGGTGGAAGTAGGAAACAACAACCATCTCGTTTATCTTGACGGAATCACCCGGGCCGCGCTCGAGACGGGAGGGAATTTCTACCTCAATCCCAGCTGGTCAACCATCGTGGCAGCCTGCTATTACGCCCGGGAAATTCCCAACCTCTCCTTCAAAATCTCCATGCTGCTCTCTACCCAGAACACCATCCAACTGCGAATGCTCCTCAACATTTTCAAAGAATACCTTCGAGATGACGGCACCACACCCATCTACGAGATCAACATCGGAAACGCCGCCACTCCTGAAACCTTTATCCAGTGTTCAGAAGAGATCGAAGCCTCGGGCCTTCCCAAAATCTATCTCGCTGCCCATCTCAGGATCAATCCTGACCTGGGGATAGCTGATTTCAACTGGACAGAGAACGCCCATAAGGTACTCGATGCTGGGAAGGATCTGACCATAAAATACGAAAGCGATGGGGAGTCGCGGCCCTACGATACCATGGAAGCCTATTTTCTCTCCGATGAAGAGAGAAACGAGAAGGCCGATCTCATCGGCGATGTGATCTATCATAAATGTGTCCGCTGCGATAAAGATGCTAAGGAGATCATGAGAAGAGGACACCAGACCAGGTTTGCCAAAATCTCCTACAGAGAATGAATCCGGACTAAACCAGGAGAAATCAGATGGATTTGGGCATAAAAAACAGAGTGACTCTGGTGGCAGCTTCCAGCCGTGGTCTGGGAAAGGCCATCGCTCTCCGGTTATCCAGGGAAGGAGCAAAGGTCTTTATCTGCGCCAGAGGAAAAGAAACGCTCTTCAAGACCAGGGATGAAATCATCTCTGAAACCGGAGGAGAGGTTAAGGCCATCGCGGCAGACGTTACAGATAGAAATCAGGTCAAACAGATGGTGCGGCAGGTGGTGGATGAGTTTTCCACTGTGGATATCCTGGTCTGCAATGCTGGAGGGCCTCCGGCAGGCTTGGTGGAAGATTTTACTGTGGATGACTACAGGCAGGCCTTAGAGCTCAATCTTCTGAGCACGATCAATCTCTGTTACGAAGTGATGCCTCTGATGAAAAAACAGAAATGGGGGCGGATCGTCACCATGACTTCCATATCGGCCAAGCAGCCCTTGAAAACCCTGATTCTTTCCAACACGGCAAGGGCTGGAGTTCTGGGCTTTTCCAAATCCCTCTCAGAGCAATTGGCTCCCCATGGAATCACGGTGAACTCGGTCTGTCCGGGTTACACCAGGACGGAAAGAGTCGAAGAGCTGGCCCGGGCATTCGCTGAGAAAGAAAAAGGGAGCGAAGAAGACTTCTACCGCGGTGTCGAAGAGAACATTCCTCTGGGAAGGTTGGGCAGGCCAGAAGAGATCGCCGATGTGGTGGCCTTTTTGGCCTCGGAGAGAGCCTCCTACATCACTGGAGTCTCTCTTCAGGTCGACGGCGGATGGGTGAAAGGACTGTTGTAAATGGGGACATCTAAAGGGAGGCTGTCTTCAAAAGGAAGGATGAGATGAAAAATTCGAAAAAAGAATGGAATCAAACGCCATATCCAGAAATGATCAGAGAACTTCCAGAAATCGATATCCCTCTGGAAGGAATAAGAGGATGGGCCATTCAGAGCCAAGACAAGCAGGTGGTGTTTTTCGATATCCATCCCATAGGTATTGTCCCTCCCCACTCTC
>CAZGRL010000282.1:0-2177 GCA_964528155.1 uncultured Anaerolineaceae bacterium | reverse complement strand
GAATCCATGAGGGATTACCAGACCAGAAAAAAGATGGCTGCAGATAAAGGCTACGGGGACATGCTGGAGCGAGCAGAAGAATATGTGAAGAAATTTGCCAAGGTGGAGGACTTTATAAAGAAAGAAGGAATCACAGCCAGCAAGGAGGGGGTCTGTATCGCTCAGGTCTCTGGCTTTCAAGGAGCCCGTCCCACCTTTGACTGCATAAGAAGAGTGGCTGAAAACGGGGATGTGCTCTTTCCCACAGAGATGATTTCGGTGGTCGGTCTGACGGAGACCTATGTCTACAGCGGAGACCTTCTGGCGACGCTGGCTATGGCCGAAAATATTCTAGGGGCAAGCAAGTTCTGCTCCACCAACCTCCTGGGTACCCCGCTTCCGGAGGAGCGGTTTGCGAGAGTGGAGAAAGTCACTGGCGAGAAATTCGAAAGAAAGGATTTGGGCGAAGGCATAAGCCAGATCATCCTGAAGAATATGGGGACTCCATTTGGCAATCTCGGCGGGGTGGAGGTAGGAAACAACAACCATCTCGTTTATCTTGACGGAATCACCCGGGCTGCGCTCGAGACTGGCGCGAATTTCTACCTCAATCCCAGCTGGTCAACCATCGTGGCAGCCTGCTACTATGCCCGGGAAATTCCCAACCTCACCTTCAAAATCTCCATGCTGCTCTCCACCCAGAATACCATCCAACTGCGAATGCTCCTCAACATTTTCAAAGAATACCTTCGAGATGACGGCACCACACCCATCTACGAGATCAACATCGGAAACGCCGCCACTCCTGAAACCTTTATCCAGTGTTCAGAAGAGATCGAAGCCTCGGGCCTTCCCAAAATCTACCTCGCTGCCCATCTCAGGATCAACCCTGACCTGGGGATAGCTAACTTTAACTGGACAGAGAGCGCCCATAAGGTTCTCGATGCCGGGAAGGATCTGACCATTAAATACGAAAGCGATGGGGAGTCGCGTCCCTACGACACCATGGAAGCCTATTTCCTCTCCGATGAAGAGAGAAACAAAAAAGCCGAATTCATCGGCGATGTGATCTATCATAAATGTGTCCGCTGTGACAAAGATGCTAAGGAGATCATGAGAAGAGGCCACCAGACCAGGTTTGCCAAAATCTCCTACAGAGAATAAATCCGGACTAAATCAGGAGAAATCAGATGGATATGAGCATAAAGAACAGAGTGGCTCTGGTGGCAGCTTCCAGCCGGGGTCTGGGAAAGGCCATCGCCCTCCGGTTATCCAGGGAAGGAGCAAAGGTCTTTATCTGCGCCAGAGGAAAAGAAACGCTCTTCAAGACCAGGGATGAAATCATCTCTGAAACCGGAGGAGAGGTTAAGGCCATCGCGGCAGACGTTACAGATAGAAATCAGGTCAAACAGATGGTGCGGCAGGTGGTGGATGAGTTTTCCACTGTGGATATCCTGGTCTGCAATGCTGGAGGGCCTCCGGCAGGCTTGGTGGAAGATTTTACTGTGGATGACTACAGGCAGGCCTTAGAGCTCAATCTTCTGAGCACGATCAATCTCTGTTACGAAGTGATGCCTCTGATGAAAAAACAGAAATGGGGGCGGATCGTCACCATGACTTCCATATCGGCCAAGCAGCCCTTGAAAACCCTGATTCTTTCCAACACGGCAAGGGCTGGAGTTCTGGGCTTTTCCAAATCCCTCTCAGAGCAATTGGCTCCCCATGGAATCACGGTGAACTCGGTCTGTCCGGGTTACACCAGGACGGAAAGAGTCGAAGAGCTGGCCCGGGCATTCGCTGAGAAAGAAAAAGGGAGCGAAGAAGACTTCTACCGCGGTGTCGAAGAGAACATTCCTCTGGGAAGGTTGGGCAGGCCAGAAGAGATCGCCGATGTGGTGGCCTTTTTGGCCTCAGAGAGAGCCTCCTACATCACCGGAGTCTCTCTTCAGGTTGACGGCGGATGGGTGAAAGGACTGTTGTAAATGGGGACATTTAATGGGGGGCTGTCTTCAAAAGGAAGGGTTAAATGAAAAATTTGAAAAAAGAACGGGACCAAACGCCTTATCCAGAAATAATCAGAGAGCTTCCAGAAATCGATACCCCTCTGGAAGGAATAAGAGGATGGGCCATCCAGAGCGAAGATAAGCAGGTGGTGTTTTTCGATATCCATCCCATAGGTATTGTCCCTCCCCACTCTC
>CAZGRL010000281.1:0-3118 GCA_964528155.1 uncultured Anaerolineaceae bacterium | reverse complement strand
CCATGACGCGCCTGGAGACTTTCTTCCATGTCTGGGCTAACGCCGTGGGAACTGGTGACCACAGTGTTGCCCTTGATGTCGTCGATGTTATTCACCACTCTGACACCGATTTCGGCCAGCTTTTGCAGCACCTGCTGGTTGTGTACCACCGCCCCCAGGGTCTCGACGCCCCCGCGCTCGCGGGCGACCTTCTCCAGCAGGTTAATGGCCTGCCTTACCGAAGCAGAAACCCGTCCGGGACGCCTTTTCAATCCTGGTTAGATTTTTCGATGTCATACACTCCCCGGTATTTCTTTGGCAGCAATGCGGCGACCCTTTTCATGATATCGGTCATTAGCTCATTACGCTGCTCCCGGGTCGCCTTTCCGTCCTTCATCGGGAGACTGAAAGGCTGCCCGATGGTCACCGTGATTCTGGGTCGGTGCCACAAGCACCAGGCGAGGTGCCTGAGTTTGTCGGTGCCGGCGATGCCTACCGGGAGGATGGGGACGCCCATTCTGAAGGCGATTAGCGCCGCGCCGGGGAGGGCCGGCTGTATCTGGGCGTTCTGGCTTCTCGACCCTTCCGGGAACATGATTACCGATACACCTTTTTTCAACCATTCCTCCGCCTGCCGGATGGCCTCTCTGTCAATGCCGCCCCGCCGCACCGGAAAGGACCCGAAGTTTTTCACCCAGAAACGCGACCAGCCATGTTGAAACAGCTGTTCTTTCGCCATGAGGACGCATTTCAGCTTGATGCTGGCGGCTACGATGGGCGGGTCGGCCAGGTGAAGGTGATTACACACGATGAGCACCGGACCCCGTGCTGGCGTATTTCCCCCCCCCTTAACCTCCCACCAGGCGAAGCGGAATACCAGCATACGTATCAGTACCCTGCCGAAATAATAGACCCAGTGCATTTAGTAGTCATTATATACCGTGGCAAGAAGATATGACAAACTCAGCCAAATTATCATAAGCCTTATTGCCTCCCCTCCCGGTGTAATCTTTTCCCGCCCTGACCGCTCAGTTCCATCGGTGGCATACCTCGTACGTTTGTCCCACCCGTTATCCTCCCATGGTAAACGCCTTCGCATTATTCTTTGCTTAGTTTCAAGTCGTTTATTCCGGCCTATTTTTGTATTAATCTCCATTCCGTGTGTAAAATGGACTTGGTGACGGAGGTGCTCTGATGAAGTATGATTTTGATACGGTCTGCAACCGTCGTAATACCAGTTGCGCTAAATGGGACGCCGTTAGGAATGTCTTCGGCCGCGACGATGTGATACCCATGTGGGTAGCGGATATGGACTTTCCGGCCGCCAAGCCAATCGTGGAAGCCCTAAAAAAGCGGGCCGCCCATCCCTTCTACGGCTATACTATGCCGGGCCCGGCCTTGGCCGAGGCCGCGGTCGAACGTATGAAACGCAAATTTAACTGGAAGATAGAGCCGGAGTGGGTGGTCTTCACCCCCGGCATCATCCCCGCCCTTAATATAGCCGTCCGGGCTTTAACCCACGCCGGCGACGAAGTAATATTGCAGGAGCCCGTTTATTATCCCTTTTTCGACGTAGTTAAGGGCAGCGGCTGTCTAATATCTCATAATCAGCTGAAACATTACCGCGGTCGTTATCAGATGGACTTCCCTGACCTTGAGGCGAAGTTCCGCCCCCGGGAAAGTGCCTGGAACACTCAAAATCGTGTCAGAACCATAATACTCTGCAACCCCCAGAACCCCATCGGGCGTGTCTGGGACCGGGAAGAGCTTGAACGACTGGGACAAATCATTATCGGTCACGGGGCGGTCGTCATTTCCGATGAAATCCACTGCGAGCTGCTTTATAAAGGGTGCCATCACACTCCCTTCGCTTCGATTTCCGACGAATTCGCTCAGAACAGCATTATCTGTATGGCCCCCAGTAAGACCTTTAACCTACCCGGTCTGGAGGCTTCCTCAATCATAATTCCCAATAAGAAGCTTCGCGATAGCTTTAGCGCTATCAAATCCGGCATCGTCCCCGGCCTGAACATCTTCGGCCTGACGGCCATGGAAGCGGCCTATCGTTATGGTGATGAATGGCTGGAACAGCTCCTCGACTACCTTCAAGGCAATCTGGAGTTCGCCCTGACTTACTTTAGAGAAAAAATCCCCAATATTAAGGTCATCAGGCCGCAGGGAACCTATCTCTTATGGCTGGACTGCCACGCTTTGGAATTAAACGATAAGGCTTTACAGAAGTTCTTCAGGGAGCAGGCCCGCGTTGGCTTCGACGACGGTTTCATGTTCGGCCTGGGCGGCTCCGGCTTCCAGAGGATGAACATCGCCTGTCCGCGCTCGATATTACGGGAGGCCCTGGGGAGGATAGAAGGGGCGGTTAAAGCGTTGTGAGGGTAAAATATCCCTGCCCCGCCTCCCTCGGAGTTAATTCAACCGTTTCATTCAATACAGGTAATTTTGAAATAGATAAACTTACTTTCAAAGGAGAGGAAGGCTTTTTACTTACTGGGTAGGATGTGTTGGAGTAGATGATGTAGCTGGAGCTTGCCCCGGTGGTAATGGCGAAGTGCCGGCAGGACCGTAAGGATCCCGCCCCCATTCCGCTGAATTTTCCGAGATAGAGATGTAAATCGCAGCTTGCCAATCAGCATAAAAGGAAAAAGCCTTTTGCTTCTGGGGATTCATAGATTTGCGTAATTCAATACTCCAGTTTCCAGTCTTAATTGATCGAACAGTGGCATCAATTGCCTTGAATTCATCTCCCTCAGAGATGTTACCTGACCACGTAAGAGAACCACTCACTAGTTTAAGAGCTTTTGGCAACCTTATTTCAATTGTTACATTTTCGAGACTAATTGCCGGGGCTTTTATAATGCAGTTTAATTCTGCTTCCTGATTGAGCGATGGTGCTCCGTTGGGAAATGCAACTTCTATTTCTATGGGTGGTGTCGGTGGTGTTGATGTCTTGTTTGGGGAATCAGTCGGTTGTGTAGATGATACCGGAGTGGTTGTTTGAGATGCGTTTACTCCGTATCCCGCTAGTAAAATGACCATGAGAAAAAGAATAGGAAACAACTTCAATATAGTTTTCATTGAAATTTCTACCTTGTATTCAAGATTAACGCATTAACGCCTTTGT
>CAZGRL010000280.1:0-3370 GCA_964528155.1 uncultured Anaerolineaceae bacterium | reverse complement strand
CTCTCAAAAACCATCTGGGGTAACTTAATCCCTGCTTCCTCATCTTCTAAGGCAATGATTTTTATGAGGTCACCTAATCTATATCTTAAGAACGGCATGCCGTTAAAACTGGTTATGATTACCTCGTAGCACTGCCCTGGCTCGACCTCATTTAGGAGCACGGTGGCGGGCTGGTAGTCCTTACTCTCTCGGCTCTTGAGCCACTCTCCTTCAGGAGCAAACTCAAGAAAACAAGATGAGGGGATAAACGTCATATACTTCTTGTTCCAAGCATGAGTAGCAATAACCCCTGTTTCCGTGGAGGCGTAAGTTTCCAGTGGCTGTTTCCCCCAGTAATATATCAACTGCTCCCTATATATGGCGGTGTCCATTCCGTAGCAGGCAAGCCCCTTCAAAGGCCACAGATCCTTTGGCAATATAGTCCTACCTTCTTTCTTGCTACACAGCCAAGCCCTAATCAGGCGAAACATCACTCCAGGGTGCAACATATGCCTATTGAACTTCAACTGCCCTGAACTTTCGGTGAAGCGTTCACCCATCTTGACCAGAACGCTGGTTAGAGAGCTCAAGAAATCGACCCCGGTACCTAGTGCTATTTGGAAGCCAGCTTGTATTCTCGTTTGGAAGTCCGCGTTTTCATATTTATCAAGAGGCGGGATAATACGCATATCTGACGGCATGAGGCTGATAATGGTCCCTGTTATATAAGGGCGCGGAGGCAAGTTATGTAATACGCGTACACCACTACCAATTTCGACTACTCCCTTTTTGGTGGTACAAGCCAGGATCATCAATGTAATGCTCACCATAATAGACATTTCTGCGGCTCTCTCAGTATAAGGTATGCACTTCGGAGTTCCTCCCCGTCCTGAGGTATTAGCCCAAAAGTAAGGCTTGACAGGCAAAATGTCTTCATTCCGCTCATTGAAATAAGCAGCATAATCATCGAAGGTAGTCAAAGGAACAATTTTGCGGAAGTCAGACATATCTTCCGGCCTTCTTGGCATCAATTTTCTAGCTAAAGGACTTTGGTGGACCAGCTCAATTTGCTCCATCAAGAGCTCTTCTTGTATTTCCATGAATTCAGCCAGGGAGAGGTTAAGAAACCCACAGTATTTCTGCCAAATCCTTTTATGGTCCCCAGTTTTGAACAGTTCATCCTTCGTAATCATAAGACTAGTTCCTTTCTAATGTTCTTTTCTTGCCGCACTGATTCCAAGAAAGGTATTGACTGCTACCACGATGTCCGACTCACTAAAAGGCTTATTCATAACCCCGAAAGGACCCTCAGCTAAAGCCCGTGCCATAATATCACTATCAGGATAGCCAGTTATTATAATTACTGGTAATTTTGGCCTGATGGTTTTTATCTGACGGAAAAACTCTGCTCCGTCCATACCTGGCATTTTAAGGTCGAGGAAAACTAGGGCAAAATCCTGCTGTTTCACCAGCTCTAATCCCTCGGCAGCAGTCCCAGCGGTTATTACCCTGTGCCCTAAATCCTCTAGAGTCTCCTTAAATAGTAACCTAATTGCCTCATCATCATCGATAACAAGGATACTTGCTTTGGTTTCTGCTGGTTTTTGATGTAGCCATTCATCAATTGAAGCCTTATCGAACCTCCACTGGCGGCCCACCTTGGTTGCCGAAATTCTGCCTTGCTTCAGCAGCCTGTATATGGTCTTCTCAGTTACCCGTAAGTAATCAGCCACTTCCTCGACAGTCTTAAGCTCCGCCATTTTTTCATTTCTCCCCTCAGTTCTCGTAATCATGTGACTTTCGTGTGTGCAGATATATGTGGGTACTACCTGCTATACTCTGGGCTGACGTATCTTGCCCCAACTTTTTCAGCAAGGAGTTGATCTGCCTCTTGTCTAGACAATCAAACCTTGTTCTCGCAGCCGCCCATCTTTGGATTTCCGCCTCATCTATACCAAACCAACGGGCAACATCGATGGTTCTTTCAGTCACTATCTTTAAATGACCATCGCGCAGGTCAAGCTTTGCCTCTACGCCATAGGCGATGGCATCCATTGGACTAAAGGACTCTTCAGTAATCTTGCTAGCCTCTTTCGCCAGCAGATGCTTCCTATTCTCTAAGGCTATGCCTATACTGGAGATTACTTTGTTAATGTCAAATGGTTTGACAATGTAGTCTACAGCTCCTAACCTCATGGCCTCAATTGCTGTATCAATATTGTTAATGGCCGTTATCATGATAACCGCGGTGTTGTGATGATGCAAGCGTATCTTCCTTAACAGCTCCATACCGGATACCCCGGGTAACCTAATATCCACCAAAGCTGCATCAAAGTAATGTGTTCGCAGTTTAGAAAGGGCCTCGCTAGCGTTTAACACGCACGTGCAAAAATAGCTCCGTTCACTTAGCTCATCGTGGAGAAGATCGCAAATTACTTGTTCGTCGTCAACAATAAGGACCTTAACCTTGTTGTAAGACATTGGATGCCTCCTTCCACATTAGAAATGAATGCTATATTCAGCTATAGTTGGGTACTATTTTAACAAATAGGTAGCCTTTGTCTCCTTAAGTCTCCTTGAGTCTACTTCCGATATTTGCAAATGTCAATATATCTGCGATTAATTCAAAGTTGCCTTAGCCATCACAAACAAATTGGAGAAGGATAGATTATGAACCTTTGCAGTCATCCGTATCGGTTCATCATCTACCACTAGTCAGTGTTGTTGGTTAGCATAACAGCTTAGCAAATTTCCCAACAAGTTTAAAAAGCTTGACTTCTACCATCTGGCAAAATATGATTTAGCTATGGGTAACATTGACAGGAATGATTTGGGCAAAGTTTTGGGTACAGCAATCAAGCGGCAGCGCGTTATGATACCGCTAACATTGTGGGATTTGGCCAACTTATCTGGTGTGTCTACATCACATATCGCTAGGATAGAGCGAGGAGAGCGTTTTCCCTCAGCCCGCATCCTGCGGAAGATCGCAAAGCCCATCGGTTTTGACGAGAGTGAGCTATTTATGTTAGCTGGTTATTTCTCGCGCGGTGCTCATACTGAAGCGAATGAGAGCTATGAAAGCTATTACTATGAAGGGTTAGACCCTTACGTAGCCAAGGTGCTGGCGCAAGAGTCCACTGAAACGCAGCGCACCGTTATCGGAATTCTTAACATCCTCAAGAGTATTTCGAGAAACATTACAGAAGGACAGCGCACTACTCGAATAGAACGGGCTTGTACTCAAGGTTAAAGCACTACAATCAGGGGTATCGTTTATCTCGGTTGCTAATTAAACAAAACGGCTTTTGGTTACTTGGCAATGTACTTGCAACATTCGGGCTGGATTCGAACCAGCGACCTTTCGGTTATTAACTTGAGCAGCTTCAAACGC
>CAZGRL010000279.1:0-3541 GCA_964528155.1 uncultured Anaerolineaceae bacterium | reverse complement strand
TAAACTGCGCCATATCGTGCCCGAACCACAGTACGGCGCTATATTCTTCGGCGATTTGCAGGATGCGGTTCAGGGTTTTCTTATATCCCTCAGGGTCGCTAATCACTCCCGGCAACCTCACGGGAGGCCCCAGGTTCTCCTTGCAGTAGATAGCGTCGGAGGTCAGTATTACGTTTCCGGTTTTCGGTAACTCAAGGAGCAATCCGAGCATGCCAAACGAATGTCCGGAACCGAAGCTTAACAAATGAATGCCATCCAGGAACTCTATAATCTTTCCTTCGTCACCAATTAACCGCCATTTCAAACCTGCCCGGAACCAGGCATCGACATCGGCTTTCACATAGGGCAAAGCTAGCTGGTTGAGAAAGTGAAGCTTGGCAACATTGGTTAGTTCTACATCACTGATGATAATTTCCGAATCCGTGAAATTCTCCAAGCCTCCGGCATGATCGACATGGAGATGCGAACAGATAACGTACTTAATGTCACGCGGGTGGACACCCAGTTTATCGAGACGACTTAACACCATCTCATCATCAGAAATCGGCCACGTCCTCGGGGCACGCTCCAGCTTGCTCCAGCCGGTATCATACAGTACCAGACCCCCGGGATGCTCGATTAGAAACGTCATTATCGGAATCGGCACAACATCATTTGGATCGACCGGACCTCCCGAGCTGATAAGTGATTCCCTCGGCATATCAGGCGCTGTACCGTTAGCCATAACGTATAATTTCATACTTTCACTCACTTTTTCTCTGTCTAGTCTCAGCCTGCCTTAATTACCTCATCGGGATGGGCAATTCTTCCCTTCACAGCACTTGCCGCCGCTACAGCCGGGTTGGATAAATAGACCTCACTTTCCGGATGTCCCATCCTCCCTATGAAGTTGCGGTTCGTTGTCGATAAAGCTCGTTCTCCTTTGGCCAGAACACCCATATGCCCGCCGACACACGGTCCGCAGGTGGGCGTGCTGATTGCCGCATTGGCATTGAGGAATATTTCCAGAAGACTTTCATGTAATGCCTGCAGGTAGATTTCCTGAGTAGCTGGAATAATGATCAACCGGACATTAGACGATACTTTATTGCCTCTGAGTACCCGTGCGGCAATTCGTAAATCTTCGATTCTACCATTGGTGCAGGAACCTATTATCACCTGGTCTATTCTTATATCTTCTGCTTCGCTTACAGGCCTGACATTGGACGGCAGGTGAGGAAAAGCCACCTGCGGTTCGATATTACTCACATCGTACTCTTTCACTTCATCATAAGCTGCATCATCATCGCTCCGGAATACCATGTAAGATCTTTGTGCCCTGTGCTCCAGATATTTCAGGGTGGTATCGTCTACCTCAAAGATACCGTTCTTGGCTCCGGCTTCCACCGCCATATTTGCCATAGTAAACCTGCCAGACATAGAAAGATGCTCTATCACTTCTCCTGTAAACTCCATGGCATTGTACAGAGCCCCATCGACACCGATATCACCGATTGTGTAGAGAATAAGGTCTTTGGCATCCACCCACTTCTGAAGCATTCCGTGATATATGTATTTCTTGGAACTGGGTACCCTGAACCACAGCTGACCCGTCAGCATGGCCGCCGCCAAGTCCGTACTACCGATACCTGTTGCGAAGGCTCCTACTGCCCCATATGTACACGTATGACTGTCACCTCCCACCACCACATCGCCCGGCAAGACAAGTCCCTTTTCTGGAAGCAGGGCATGCGCGATACCCATTTCTCCTACTTCATAGTAATGAGAAATGCCCTGTTGTCCGGCGAACTCTCTCATCCGTTTACAGTTCTCGGCAGCCCTGATATCTTTATTGGGTGCGAAATGGTCCGGTACCAGAACAATCCTGTCTGGATCGAACACCCTGGTTGCTCCGATAGCCTCCATCTCGTGAATCGCCAGGGGAGCAGAGAGGTCGTGGCCCATGATAACATCAATTCTTGCGTTTATCAGCTCTCCCGGCGAGACTTGTTCTCTCCCGGCGTGGGCGGCAAGTATCTTTTCAGTCACCGTCATTCCCACTAGTTGTCATCCTCGTTGTATTTATCGGTACCTTTTAAAATATCCTCTTCCAGTTTCCTGTATCGGGATAATCCCAGAAAATCGACCAGTTCATCGAAGGGAACTCCGCCATGTCCCCCATCTTCGTTCATCCCCCGGGACTTCAATTCCACCAATTTTTCACGTAGCTTCGCGTATACAGTAGTTATGGAAATAGCGGGATAAATAGCCAAAGCATAGCCCATCTCTTCGTATTTCTTTATATGTAGATAGGGGGTCTTCGGTGCTACGTTTACCAGTGTCGGTCCTTTTACCAGCCTAGGAATTCTCTCCAGTTGATCCATTGCCGTTGGTGCTTCGACGAAGAGAACATCGGCTCCTTCCTCTCTGTAAAAATTAGCCCTGCGAACGGCTTCCTCAAAACCTTCAGCTGAAATCGCATCTGTCCTGGCGATAATGACCATATCTTTGTCTTTCCTGGCTTTAACGGCAGCCCGAATCTTGGCTACCATTTCACCCGGCGAAACCAGCTTATGTCCCTCCATATGTCCACATCGTTTCGGAGAAACCTGATCCTCAATCTGTATAGCCGCACTGCCGGCTTTCTCGTATTCTTCAACCGTTCTGATCACATTAAGATGATTTCCATACCCTGTATCAGCATCGGCAATAACGGGAATCTTTACTGCATCCGCTATTCTTTTGACGTTGGTCACCATATCCGTCATGGTAAGTAAGCCGATATCAGGGTAACCCAGAGTGGAGGCCGCTGTACCGAATCCGGTCATATATACTGCATCGAATCCGACCGCCTCGATCAATCTGGCGCTGAAGGCATCATATGCCCCCGGAACCATGGTTATTCCCGGTCTCTCAATTAATTCCCTTAATTTCTTAGCTGTTTTCATATTCCATTACCTCAACGGTTAAGTTAATCGCAAATTGAAGATATCCCATGATCTGACGAGTATATCAGTTATCTTGAAACAGCTTTTCCGGTATGTATACAAAGCCTTCCAGAATCCTTCGTGAAGTCCGTCCGAATGCCACGAGTTTCACTTTCGGTCCCTGCGGTGTATTTTCCACGTCTACTTCGACTGGCATCGTCCCGCTCGGATGGCCGATGTTAACAAGCTTTGCCTCTCTGGCTCTTCCCGAACACACACGGTTAACTATCGTTCCCTCGATCATCGCCGCGGCAGCCGTGCAAACTGCACCTGTCCCTGGATATGTCTTGTGCATTACCTGCATGAAGAAAGAACGGGCGATAAGATCGATATCAGCGCCTTTTATAAACGCTCCGTTTGTGAAACTCATGTAATCATCCGGTTCACTGACATAGATAATTAACGGCAGTGTCGGGCTTTCAATCCTTGCTTTCGATGCGTCGGTCGCCAGCCCGAGCAATTTCGACACTGTTCCCCGGATGAGTTCGATATTTTCAAGAGCGTCGATTATCTTAGGATCCATGGGACCCTCTATTCCAGAAAACCCTAGTGACTCTGCTTTGAAGAAACAGACG
>CAZGRL010000278.1:0-3757 GCA_964528155.1 uncultured Anaerolineaceae bacterium | reverse complement strand
ACGCCAAGAAGAGAGCCGTCGTCGGCGTTGCGAGGAAGCTGGCCATTCTGCTCCATCATATATGGAAGAGCGGTGAGACCTACGACCCCTTCTACCAGTCTCACGCGAGTGCACTGAATCCCCTCCCGGCTTCTAAAGCTGCCTGATTGATGTGGAGCATGTGATCCGGGAAGGTGCAGATAACATGAGGTGCGAGGGGCAAGGATCGATAGGTTGATTGCCCGGACCCATTCTCCAGCCAACGCCTTGTTCGGGTGACTGCGACCAACCACTGGGCCAGGCTGTATGTCGTCAGACCAAATGAGACATTAGGAGCCGTTTGCTAAGACACACTTCTCGCCCCTAGTATAGCGAAACGGGAGGCAGAATGGCCGAGAAGAAGGAGAGCGCGGAAGCCGCCGTCCGGACCATCCGCCGGGTGACCCGCAAGAAGTACTCAGCGGAGGAGAAGGTGCGGATTGTGCTGGAAGGCCTGCGGGGCGAGACGAGCATCGCCGCCCTGTGCCGGCGGGAAGGCATCCCGACTAACCTGTACTATCGGTGGAGCAAGGACTTCCTCGAAGCCGGCAAGCAGCGCCTGGTGGGGGACGGCGAGCGCCAGGCGGACAGCCGCCAGGTGACCGAGATGCGGGCGGAGCTCGATCAGCTGAAGCAGCTGGTGGCCGAGCTGTCGCTCAAGAACCGTGTGCTCAAAAAAAGCTTGCTGGGCAAGGAGCCGCCGTGGGACAAGTGATGCGGCGGTCCCCAGCCGAGAAGCAGGAGATCATCCACCTGGACGAGCTAGACATGCCGCGGAGCAGCTTCTATCGCTGGTACCGCCAGTACCAGCAGGACGGGCAGAAGGGTCTGGAGCCTCAGCCGTCGAAGCGCCGGCAGTTCTGGAACCGGCTGCCTGAGCCGGCGTGCGACCAGATCGTCCAGTTGGCCCTGGCTGAGCCGGAAAAGTCCGCCCGGCAGTTGGCCTGGCAGTTCACGGACCAGGAGGGCTACTTTGTCTCAGAATCAAGCGTATTCAGGCTCCTGAAGCGCTTCGACCTGGTCGAGAGCCCGGCCTTCCAACTGGTGACCGCCGCCGATCGGTCCGCCCAGCCCACCCGGCGGGTGAACGAGCTGTGGCAGACCGACTTCACCTATTTCAAGATCCAGGGCTGGGGCTGGTACTACCTGTCGACTGTCTTGGACGATTACTCGCGCTACATCCTGGCTTGGAAACTCACCCCCACGATGGCGGCCACGGATGTGCAGGAAACGCTGGAGCAGGCCCTGGCCAAGACCAAGCTCGACCGGGTGCGAGTTCGTCATCGCCCCCGGCTGCTCTCGGACAACGGCCCGTGCTACGTTTCCGGCGAGCTACGCCGGTTTCTGGAAGCGCAAGGGATGGAGCATACCCGCGGGGCACCCTACCACCCGATGACGCAGGGCAAGATCGAGCGCTATCATCGCTCGATGAAGAACCTGATCCAACTGCAGAACTACGCGTTCCCGTGGGACCTGGAGCGGGAGATCGGCCGGTTCGTAGATTACTACAACCACCGGCGGTACCATGAGTCGCTCGACAACGTGACGCCGGCGGACGTCTACTTTGGGAGGGTGAAGGAGGTTCTGACCAGACGAGAGGAGATCAAACGACAGACCCTGGGGGCGAGGCGTCGGCAGCACACGCAGTCGCTGCAGATGGCCGCGTGACCGTCGAGGCCGTGGAAGCGTGTCTTAACTTGGAGCCCCGATTTGTCTCACTCTTGCTGACACGATACAATCGTCGCGATTCATGTTGTCTCGCATGAGATCAAGTCGCTAGATCCAGCATAAAACTGAGGGAAGAGACAGCCTCCGGCGTGCGCCATCCACCAGCTCTCGGCCTATCTTGGGTCACGCGCCTTGCGGGAGGCATGCTTTCCCATAGAGTGGGAGGCCCTGATTCAAACCATTCATCCTGTCCACAAGGAACTACATGATCATCCATTTTCACAGGTGGCCCTGAGCGCATGGCCGAGGCCGTCCGGTATGACCTTCCCCTGGCTCATCATGCACGCGCAGTCCCACATGAGCGTGGCGCTGCACTCTTCGATTCGCACAAGACTCATAGCCAGACTCCGATCACCCTCTTTCCAGAATGGCTGGCCGCCTCACAACCTGTTCGCCGACACCGATTCCGAAGCACACCCATTCATCCATTTCGGTTAGGATTTCGTTGCATCCTTGGCCAACAAGGATTGTGTCTTCGGATTTCGTTCCCCTGATGGACGGATTCCAGGCGAAAACTTGCCCAGCCAGGATCGGCCCGGTCATGGATGAAGTCGTGCCGGTGACTTCTCGCGGGGCATAACCCGCGTTGGTGCTCGGCATATCACACATGTCCCCTGAGGCAGGCTCGCCAGACATGCTGGAAACTGCGGCAGACCGGACCTGATGAGCGCGAATCATGCGCCATTACTAATCCTTTGGGCGTATCGGCAAAGTTGCTCCGTCACGCTGGTAAAGCGGAATGCGGCGCAACGGGGCATCGGCGATCGTCCATTGCCCACCCTTGATAGAGACACCACTCCACGCGTCGGTCCATGTGCTACCATCCGGCAGGTAGACTTGGCGTGAGCGGGCTCCCTCGTAAAGAACCGGGGCGATCAGGAGGTCAGGCCCCAACATGAACTCGTCTTCGATCGCAAAGCAGTTTGGGTCACGGCAGAAGTCGAAGAAGACCGGCCGCATCGGTGGTGTGCCCTCGGTATGTGCCTGTTTCATCTGCTGCATGATGTAGGGACGTAGCCGTTCGCGCAGTCTCAGCAATTCTGCAATGATTTCGTATGCCTCTTCCCCAAATGACCAGACTTCATTGGGGGCGCCGCTGAAATCCGAGCTGCTGGGCTCGCGATGGCCGTGCAGCCGGAACAGGGGGCAGAAGGCTCCGTATTGGAACCAACGCGTGATCAGCTCTCGAAAGTATGGTGATGATGGGTCGCCGCCGTGGAAACCGCCGATGTCGCTAGTCCACCAGGGAATGCCACTCATCCCCATATTCAGTCCAGCGCGAACCTGCGCCCGTAGCGCTTCGAAAGTGGATTCAGTGTCTCCGGACCATACCGCAGCGCCATACCGTTGGCTTCCTGCCCACGCGGAGCGGCACAAGAATACAGTGTCCTCCTCGCCCTCGGCCTTCATCCCCTCATAGAACCCTTGAACATGTTGCATTGGGTAGATGTTTGCCACCGATTCACCGTCGCCAGCGTAGAAGCGCAAATTGGCCGGTGTCATCGGCAGCATTTCAGGCTCGCACGCGTCCAGCCAGAACACTTTGATCCCGTGCCGGTAGTAACCTTGCTTCACCTTCTGCCAAATGTATCTTCTGGCACCCGGATGAGTCGCGTCATAGTAATGAACATAGATGCCGTCTTCAGCGTGATTGTCCAAGAAGTACATATGAGCAGGGGTTCCGCTCACGTTACGAACAATGTATCCTTTCTGCCACATCTCTGGATAGTTTGCACTTAGGCGGCTAACAGTTGGCCAAACGGACACCATCACCTTAACCCCAAGCTTCTCAAGATTCCTCACCATTTGCCCTGGATCCGGCCAAAATTGCGGGTCAAACTGCCACTCACCATGTCGGGTCCAATGGAAGAAGTCAATCACAACGACCGAGAGGGGCAAGTTGCGATTTCTATATTCATGCGCAACAGCCTCTAGCTCCTCTTGGGTCGCGTACCGCAGCTTGCTTTGCCAAAAACCAGAGGCCCATGAAGGGAGCATAGGAGTATGCCCC
>CAZGRL010000277.1:0-3826 GCA_964528155.1 uncultured Anaerolineaceae bacterium | reverse complement strand
AGAGAAGGATTAACAAAATTACAGCGATAGAGCAAGGCCGCAACCCCGCCGACGTCACCGGCTGATTTACAAAGCCAGCGAAATTTATCCCCTAAGGTTAACATTTTATATATTCGTGTTCAAAGACTTTTCTGCCACGCAGATTTGCAAATGACCCCAAGATATGTGCAGGGTATTTCTACACAAACGGATAGAGTTATTCAAAATAGCAGGATGTATGTTTGTCAGATTAGTTAACAGCACAAACAGACAACTTTTATGTTAAAACGATTTGGTCTTTTATAGTATAAGGATTATAGAATCTTTATACAAAGATTTGTGTGATTCTTATAGGCAGTTGTCCCAAGAGGAATTGACACTCATTTGACCTATAAAGCTCTTTACAATTACATCAAATACTGTAAAATCAGAATAGAGCGATATTTATTAGCTTGATTGCTGGCAACAAACACTTGACAAGTAAGGGACTCATGACATGAGTGAAGGCGAGGATAAGGATAAACCACAACCTGAGCGGAAAGGCCAAGGCTCTATTCCAACCATCAGCGGTATGGATTTTCCTGAAGAGTTGGGTACCCAGATTGGTTCTTATAAGCTTGTTAGTGTCTTGGGAGAAGGTGGCTTTGGGATAGTTTACAGGGCTGAACAAACAGGACCAATCAGGCGTCAGGTAGCACTAAAAGTTATTAAACCAGGGATGGATTCGAAACAGGTCATAGCCCGTTTTGAAGCTGAACGCCAGGCTTTGGCTTTATTAGACCACCCTAACATTGCACACGTATTTGATGCGGGGACAACCGAAAAAGGCCATCCATATTTTGTGATGGAGTATGTCAAGGGCATTCCTATCAACGAACATTGTGATCGTAATAAGCTAAATATAAAGCAGCGGCTTGAGCTTTTCCTTCCAGTATGCGAGGCTATTCAACATGCTCATCAGAAAGGTATAATTCATCGTGATATAAAGCCATCAAATATTCTGGTATCGATTGAGGGTAACAAAGCGATACCTTTGGTGATTGATTTTGGAGTTGCCAAGGCTATTAGCCAATCCCTTACAGCTCGCACTTTATTTACAGAGCAGGGCCAGTTAATTGGCACGCCGGAATATATGAGTCCTGAACAGGCAGAAATGACAACTCAGGATATAGATACACGCGCAGATATTTATTCTCTCGGCGTCTTGCTGTACGAGCTAATAACAGGAATACTTCCATTCGAGCGAAAAACTTTTCACGAGGCAGCTTTTGATGAAGTTATCAGGATCATTCGTAATGTGGATCCACCGCGACCGAGTACAAGGTTATTAAGTTTGGGGCAAGAGGCAATAGAGATTGCTACCAGTCGTCGTATTGATACGAAGTCCTTGGTTAGATGCCTTCACAAGGAACTAGAGTGGATTCCGCTTAAGGCAATGCGAAAAGAACGTGACCGGCGATATAAAACTGCTTCAGAACTTGCTGATGACATTCGCAATTACCTGAATGGAAATCCACTTATAGCCGGACCTGAATCAGCGACCTATAGGCTGAAGAAGGTGCTCAAACGGCATAGAGCATTTGTCGCTGGCCTCGCAGCCATACTTATTGTTCTTGTTGCTGGAGTTGTAGTTTCTTCTATTTTCGCAATTGGACAGTCTAAAGCTCGTTTAGATGCTGAGAATGAGGCAAAGATTTCACGAGCTGTTATTAACTTTCTAAATACAGAAGTTTTCGCTTCCGTCAGACCGGAAAGAGCCCAAGGTCGGGAAGTTACAGTCTTGGAGGTCTTGGAACAAGCAGGGAAAAAGATAGACAGTGAATTTAAGGATGCTCCTCTAGTAGCGGCATCACTCCATAACACTTTGGGATCAATATATACTAATTTATTCAATTTTGAGGCGGCGGAGCCACACTATAAACGCGCGGTTGAGCTATGGAGTGAAAATCTCGGGGAGGAGCATCCAAATACATTGCGAGCCATGCTCAGCTTGGGCGATGTATACTCCAATTTATCTTTGTATACCCCTCAAATGCATTTCAAGGAAGCAGAGGAACTATTAGTTAAAGTGATGGAAATTCAGAGAAGAACGCTCGGTGAGAAGCATAGAGATACTTTGGAAACTATGATTTTATTGGGCAAAATGTATAGCTTTTATGACCGTCCTGACGAGGCCGAACCACTGTTAGTTAAGGCGCTAGGAATCTGGCAGAAAGTCTTTGGTAAGGAAGATCCGAGCATCGAGAAGGTTATGAAAGTGTTGGGATCTCATTACTTTGATCAAGGTCGTTTCACAGAGGCAGAGCCACTGTTAGTTAAGGCGCTGGAAATTCAGCGGCGCGTACAGGGTGAGAAAGATCTAAGTACTGTATGGACTATGGGTAGGTTGGGTGATTTGTATCTCCAGATGGGACGTTTCGAAGAGGCAGAGCAATTGTTAATTAAAGTCCTGGAATACAGGCGAAACACATATGGTGAAACGCACTCACAAACCCTGTGGTGCAAGGTCAAACTTCATATACTTTACCTGAGCTTGGGCAGGCCGGAACAGGCTAAAAAATTTCTGGATGAACAATTTCTGGATAAGGTTGATCCGCTCTGGCTGGGGGATAATGCCTGGCTACTAGCTACATCAACAATAGCTGAGATACGTAATGGCCCTAAGGCCGTTGAGTATGCAACTAAAGCCTGTGAAATGACAGGATGGAAAAACCATTTGTACGTTGATACTTTAGCAGCTGCCTATGCAGAGATGGGAGACTTTGAGGCTGCTATCAAACGACAGGAAGAAGCTATATCCTTACTAGGTGATGATGAAACATCGGAGAATATGAGAAAAGATTACGAGAATAGGCTAAAGCTCTATCAAGAAGGCAAACCTTACCGCGAACCTTCACAATCCGAAGGAGATTTACAAAACTGATTATTTAAAATTATCTATACCGTTTCAAGGATATGTATAGGCTTTTTTGACTATTACAGTATGAAAAAATATATGCATTTAATTATCATAGTATTTACCATAATTTTTACTGGTTCTCTATGAAAGAGAGTGTTGATAAATACACTTTTTAGTTGCGTGCATGTTCTAAAATTCGTAAAATCTATTGATATTTCGATAGCGATTATAGAACCAAAAAATAAATCTTTCGAGGTGTGAAATGGCTTCTATAATAGTCATATCTGGTACAGATAAAGGTAAGTATTATCCTCTTGGCCAACGCACCAATGTAATTGGCAGAGATGAGGCACTTCTAATCCAGATTCTTGATCCAAAAGTTTCCCGAAAGCATATGCAAATCCGCTATGATAAGGAAAAAAACTGTTATCTTGCCATTGATATGAAAAGTAAACATGGAGTATTAATCAATGGAAACAAGATTAACGAAGAAATAATATTAAGCGATAATGACCGTATCACTATCGGTAATACTGTTATACTGTTCACTTTTAAAGATTTCGAGAATCACGATAATGCACTAAATTACTATAAAAAAGTCGGAGAAAGACAACATACTACCACTACAATTAATTTTAGAAAGTCTGAAGATTAAACAGTGTTTTTGATCCGACAGATGTTGCATTCTTTTTGATATGATACTTTTTTTAAATAAAGATTCAAAAATGGATGCTTAAATCTCGTAGATATACAAACTGCTATAATCCAAAGGCTAATTACAAAAATTTGAAAAATGACTACCATTTTATATATCCGCTCTTGCTAAAAGTGGTTTAAACCTTTGCAGGACGAGGTCTTGCTTTTTTACCAACACCTTCTATGGCGACTTTTATCCTGTCTCTGGCAGGCTGAGTTTTGCGACGCAGCTTGTCGGCTACGGTCGTGCCT
>CAZGRL010000276.1:0-3877 GCA_964528155.1 uncultured Anaerolineaceae bacterium | reverse complement strand
TCGACGAATTGTGGGCGGCCGCATAGAGCTCTGCCCCCCAAGTTGGAATGCACCCTTCCCTGAATCGGTACATCCCACATTTATGGCAGTCGAACTGCCGGATGACCAGCCTTCGCTCCGACGAGGGTGGTGTCGTGTGGAATGGACAGGTGGGATCCCAACTGCCAGAGAGGAGCAGATCCAAGATGACGTACGAGTTACCGGCACTACCATATGCCTATGACGCACTCGAGCCGCACATCGATGCCCGAACGATGGAGATCCACCATTCGAAGCATCACGCCGGGTACGTCAATAACCTGAACAAAGCACTAGAAGGACAAGCAGCTCTTCAGAACAAGGCGGTCGAAGAGCTGCTTTCCGATCTAAGTGCGATCCCCGAGTCCATCCGCACCGCCGTCCGTAACAATGGCGGAGGCCACTACAATCACTCGATGTTCTGGCCATCCATGGCGGCAAGCGGCGGGGGTGAGCCCATGGGATCGCTGGCGAGCGCCATCACCAAGGCTTTCGGCGGCTTCGACGCGTTCAAGGAGCAATTCTCCAAGGCTGCCGCGACCCGCTTTGGCAGCGGCTGGGCCTGGTTGGTCCTCAGCGGCGCCGGAGAATTGAGCGTCATGTCGACCGCCAACCAGGACAATCCGGTTTCGGAGGGGATGAAGCCGGTCGTTGGTCTGGATGTGTGGGAGCACGCCTACTATCTGAAGTATCAGAACCGAAGGGCCGACTACATCGCCGCCTGGTGGAATGTGGTAAACTGGAAAACCGTCGGAGAGCAATTCGAACGTAAGATGGGGTAGAGACTTCGATCGGGCCGCGGCCTTCTGCATGCCCTCACGGAGGAAGCGTAGATGACGCATATCATTACGAGCCTTTGCTTGCGGGATTCCTCTTGCGTGGATGTTTGCCCTGTGGAGTGCATCATACCGGGCAAGCCCGTCGATCAGTGGCCATGGTATTACATCGATCCGGACACCTGTATCGACTGCGGTGCCTGCATTCCCGAATGCCCCTATGAGGCAATCTTCACCGAAGAAGAAGTCCCGCCGGCGTACGCGGCCAAGGGTGGCGAGGTCCAGAGCATGCCCGCGGGGTCGGCCGGTTTTGACGAAGCGTGGGATGGCGAGGACGAGCACGGTGAGGCGGTCCACCTGAATTTCACCCGCAAGTTGGAAGCGGGACAAGAAGTGGATCTGACCCCGGATATCAAGCCCAACTACGACTACTTCTCGCAGGGCCCCGGATACAAGGCCCTGGAATCCTGAGGGGGGTCAGATCACGTGTAGATGAGAGGGAGCCCTAGGGCTCCCTCTTTGGTTCTCGCCTCTTTCGTGGCTGATGGCTCGGCCGGACGCCAGGAGGCTCGATTCGAGGTCTCGATCTGATTGAAGGGGATCTGATAATGATGGCAAAGGTAGCCGGGAGAAAGGAACGCGACTCTTTGGGCGAAGTCGAGGTGCCGGCGCAGGCACTGTACGGCGCTCAGACGATGCGGGCGGCGAACAACTTTCGCGTGTCCGGCCTGCGACCGTGGCGGGCATTTATCTGGAGCCAGGCGACGATCAAGCGCGCTGCGGCCGAGGTCAACCAGGCGTTGGGTCTGTTGGACGCCGAACGGTCAAGGGCGATCGCAGAGGCAGCCGATGAAGTTCGGAGTGGCAAGTGGGACGATCAATTCATCGTCGACCCGTTTCAGGCGGGAGCCGGCACCAGTCACAACATGAATACGAATGAGGTCATCGCCAACCGGGCGACACTCCTGCTCGGTGGCGGGCTGGGGGAGTATCGCGTGCATCCCAACGATCACGTGAACATGTCCCAGTCGACGAATGATACGATCCCTACGGCCATTCGGCTGGGATGTCTGTGGAGGCTGGATGAGTTGTCCTCGGCCGTGGAGGATCTGGCTCGGGCTCTCGATGAGAAGGCGAAGGCCTTCGATGACGTCCTCAAGTCCGGGCGCACTCATCTGCAAGATGCTGTGCCGGTGCGGCTCGGGCAGGAATTCGGGGGCTACGCGACCGCCGTGGCTCGTGATGGTGAGAGGATCCGGCGTTCGGCAGATGGGCTTAGGAGGCTTGGGATCGGGGGCACGGCAACCGGCACGGGGCTCAACGCTCATCCGGAATACCATGCGCGGATGGTGCAGCGATTATCGGAGCTCACCGGCCTCGAGTTGAAGAGATCCGACAATCTGTTTGAGAGCATGCAATCCATGGCCGACATGGTGGATTTTTCCGCGTCGCTGCGTACGCTGGCTTTGACCCTCGTCCGCATCGCCAACGACTTCCGGCTACTGGCCTCCGGGCCCGCCACCGGACTCAACGAGATCCGCCTGCCGGCAGTCCAGCCCGGCTCAAGCATCATGCCGGGAAAAGTCAATCCGGTCATGCCCGAGATGCTCGATATGGCCATGTTTCACGTCATAGGTTGCGACACAACGATATCCATGGCGGCACAGGCGGGTCAGCTCGAACTGAATGTCATGATGCCCATCATCGCTCACAGCTTGTTTGAAATGATGCAGGTGATGATCGGCTCGATTCAGTCCTTCACAGAGAAGTGCGTCCGAGGGATCGAGGCTAACGCAGGGCAAGCGGCCGCCTGGCTTGAAAAGAACGCCATCGTCGTGACAGCGTTGAACCCGCTCATTGGATATGTCGCGGGCGCGAGCCTGGTCAAGCAGGCGCTGGCCGAGGGCAAGTCTGTGAGGCAAATCGCCCTGCAGAATGCGGGAGCGGGCGCCTTGAAGCATGTGGACAGCGGCAACGTGGTGGGGCCGGAGGACATCGAGCGGGCCCTGAGTGACTTGAGAAAGCTCACCGATGGTGGGATCGTCGGCTCGTGAGGGCGAGATCGTAAGTCATGCCGGTGTGAGGCGGTTTGACAGATGCCACGTTGCCTCACGCCTTCATTCTGTCCGTGCGACTTGAGAAGCAAGTGCCTCAGATCGCCATGAGGTTATTGCGCGCCGGGGACGCGAAAGAGCAGGCCGACGCCGTAGCCGACGATTGCGCTCAGCGTGCCGATGACCGCCATTTCCAGTCCGCTCTTCCCCACGTTCCCGACGGTCGCCCGAGCCTTGTATGCGCCGACCGCAAAGAGCGTCACTGCTCCGATGAAAATCGAAGTCCAAATCCCGGCACTGACAGGGAGGAAAGCGAAAGGCGAGAGAGGGATGAGTGAGCCGATGATGGCGGCCAAGCCGACGATCAGGCTCGAACGAATCGCCCGCCGCCGATCTGTCGGGGCCAGGCCGTGCTCCTCCGTCATCATGACGCCGACCCAGGTGTCTTTGTCGGCGGTGATGGTCTCGACGATCTGGTCGAGCAGCTCTCCTTCGAACCCCTTGTTCTGATAGATCTCGCGGATTTCTTGCCGCTCAACTGTAGGGACGAGATGGATGTGGCGGTATTCTCGCTCGCGCTCGCTTTGGTAGAAAGCCGAGTCGGCCTGTCTTGATGTATACGCGACGGCTGCCATGGAAACGGACTCGGCGAATGTGGCAGCCATGCCGGCGGCGAGCACGATCCGCGTGTCGGCGGTCGCCGCCGCCACGCCCAGGACGACCCCCAGGACGTTGACCAGGCCATCCTGGCCGCCGAGGATGATGTCGGAAAGCTCGGCGGCCTGACGGTGAGGGTCTCGCCGGGTGTGATGGTCGACCTGGTAGGCGAGGACATCAAAGGGCTGTGATTCCGGTATGCGGCTCATCTACCCTATCCGGTCTGGCGCGAGGACTGTGTCATCGGTCGCGGCGTGCTGAGTTAGATTATCCCGCGCCTTCTTCGACGGATCAAGTCATTGTGCCGCCAAGGGTGTATCCGGCGGCATGTTGCACGCCGCAGAGCAGACCTGGTGGATTTGGGTTTGTTGG
>CAZGRL010000275.1:0-3885 GCA_964528155.1 uncultured Anaerolineaceae bacterium | reverse complement strand
AAGGCGATGGCGAAGACGAGAATGAGGGGTGGTTTGCTGGTCATGGGGGGCTCCTATCGGCCGAGGCGGGACATGATACGTGCGCAGATCGAGCCTTCTCGCCGAAGATCTGCTCGGATTATCGCGCTCGATTGAGGCGATAGACCCGGGCGACCGGGCCGGTCAACTTCATGAGTGACGTGCCGGTGGCCCACAGGCCAACCGGACGGGACCCGGGCTCAGCCTTCGGCGTCGTCCGGCTGGACGTGGAGGTGCATCCACAGCACCAATGCCAGCATGAGGAGCAGCCCGATCAACCACGCTCCGATGAACCCGGCGACGCCGATGCCGAGCGAGCCAATGGCCGCCTGGAGCTGAACGAAGACCACGCGAACGACAACTGCGCTCACGATGAAGTTGACGAGCCCGGCGCAAGCGAGGGTGAGCAGAATCCGATCGGCCACCGATGGCGCCACAAGCGCGAGGGATGATGAGGGTTGCTCGCGGAAGGACCTCCATAAGAGGAGAGACGCAACAGCGTAGACGGCGAGAGTCGTGCCGCCGCTGAGCGCATCGAAGACGCGGGGCGGTGCGCTTCCCCAGAAGGTCGTGACGGTCCCGTCGGCGAGGCCCCAACTCGCCAGCGCAACGAGCTCGACGAACAGCTGGACGAGCGCAATGAGATCGAACAGGGTGACAGCGAAGATCGATCCCAGCGCGAGCCAGATCAGAGTGCGCGGCACCGCGCCTAGCAGGCCCGGCTGGCCTCCCTGGAAGATCGAAGCGATCCGGGGCTCGAACCGGGAGGCGAGCCAGAGCGCGATCAGGATCGAGACGATGCGCAACAGCGAGGTTGACACGAGAACGAGATTGGCGGGGTTGGACATGGTTTCCCCTTTCGAGGTGGGCATCCATTATCCACTGTATTTCACTGGCCTCCGCCTCTTGTCCGCTGTGGCGGAGAGCCGGTCGTCGTCGCTGTTCGCTTTCCGGCCGAGGGTTTGTATAATCTGCGACGAGGCGACTTCGCCGTCCCGACCTGGCGTGAAGGGAGACCCTGATGAGAGGACCGCTGCGGCTGACATCCACGATTCTCCTCGGAATCGGCGTCCTCATTGCGGGCTGTTCAGGCGGTGGGGGGCAACCCACTGCCGTCCCTTCCTTCACCCCTCCGCCGGAGGACACCGGGTCGGCCGTTCTTGTCTACACCCTCGATTCGAACAAGCCCCCGGAGTTCAAGGCTTCCTCCAGCATCGGCATCCCGATCATCATCGGCATCGATCCTGCGCATACGAAGCAGCAGGCGAGCCTGCATGGGTTGAATGTGGCCGACTACGTTGTCCGCATTTCCGGAATGGATCAGGGCAAGGAGTGCGCCCTGGAATTCACGATGCTGGTCGACTATGAGGTTCGCGGGTTCTACAATCCCGGCCCCGCATGCGATTTTGAGGTCAGCGTGTTGGCCACGGTACGGCGCGAGAGTATCGTGAAGTCCGGAACCTGCTCAATCGCCCTTCAAGACGTGTATCCCGTCGAAGCGGTCTTCATTCCACCGCCGCCAGGTCCGCACAAGATACCGGGGTCGCTGCCCGTGGTGACGATCCGCGACGATGAGGGGACCAAAATCACGCTGGAGCTCAAGAACGTCGTTGTCCCCGAGTCCTCCGGCTGCTACTTTGGCGGCTAGGCCCGTACGGTCCAGCTCGATCCAGGCGGAGCGGAAGCGACCTTCAGGCATGCACCGAGCTGCTTGATGGTGAGATCTTCCACAGACTCCCCCTGGCGAGGCGGACCCGCTTGACGGTTTCCGCGGAAACCGCGGAGTGCGGCAATCCGACCGAAGCCGCTCATTTCGCGGCCCGACGTCCGAGCCGAAATGCCAGCCGCTTCTTCCACCGCCCGTTCCGATTGTCCATGAGCCAGACGTCGTTCGCCGCCGCTTCAATCGGGAGTCTGCCATCGGATCCCGGGGCGAACTCGCGCAGGACAAACTCCAGCTCAGCCGTGTTCTCGCTCTGAGCCAGGGACAGGTGCGGGACGACCTCGGGGAACATCCCTCCGTACGGCGGCGACTGAGGATACTGGGCGATGATGGCCTGGATCAAGTCCATGAAAGGCTCGCTCGGCTCGGGTGCCAGGTAGACCGTGTCGAAGAACTTGCGTACCTCGACCAGAGCGTATCGAAGAGGTGAGAACCCGGAGAACAGCACTTTGAGCTGACCGATCGTCGCCGCGTCGACGGGCAGCCCCGGAAGGAACGGATAATTGAGGGTGATGTGCGCCGGCATCCCGACCGCCGCCGACGGGTCGTATCGCTGGCGCAGCCGCCCGACGAGCGCCTCCGCTTCGGGGACGAGGATCACCAGGGCTGATTCGTAGGAGGATCGAGGTTGAGGCATGCGTTGAGCTCCGGCACAAGTGTAACGGCGAATGCCTGAACCGTGTTTGGCGCGGTGCCGATGAAGAGCTACGAGCGAGGTCCGATTGTTGGAGGGGCCAAGGCAACCATTCCACCCCGGGTCAGGCGGACCGGGCCGACCTCAGATGGAAGCGCCAAGTCTGAATGCGGCATCGAGGTGGGAGATAAGGACAATCGTCCGTAATTCGCCTTCTGTCGTCGGGGTCGGGAGGGAGGCCTGTTTACCCTGCCGCCCATCCTGTCCGTCGAGCCGGTGAACGCCCACTCTGCGGTGGCCATCACCCCTCGCCAAACTTCCGCTCCTGATTATCGCGCTGGATTCGGGGGAGGAGGAATCTTGGCGGGCTTGACCATTGGGGCACATGATCCTGCTCGGCGAAAGGATGTAGGGACAGCATGCCATAGGCACCGCGTGGCCAGATCTCTGCAGGGAGGCCATCCTGAGGAGGCAGGGATGGGGATGGCGCACAAGGAGATTGCGGGGTAGCGTGCGTCGTGGCGCAGGCCGCTACCGGGGAGGGCAATGCCGATAGGCGCGGTTTCAGGAGTCAGGGAGCTCGAAGAGGGTCGGTGCCATTGCGGTGTTGACGAATTCATAGATCCGCTTTTCCGCAAGCTCTACATACGTCTGGTCGATTTCATATCCCACGAAATGGCGTTTAAGTTGGAGTGCAGCGATCGCGGTTTGGCCGCTCCCCATGAAGGGATCAAGGATCAGTTCGTTCTCGTACGTATAGAGCTGAATCACGCGTGAAGGGAGCTCCACGGGAAATGGGGCAGGATGGCCAACCCTCTTTGCGGACTCGGCCGGAAACTCCCACACGCTCTTTGTGTATTCCAAGAACTGTTCTTTCGTGATGGTTGGTTGCCGTCCTGCTGTTTCCTTGCGGCCGAATGCGCCCTTGGAAAAGATGAGGATATATTCGTGGGTGTCCCGTAGCGTAGGATTCGACGGGGACTTCCAGCTTCCCCACGCAGTGGAAGTGCCTGCACTGGATCCCTTCTGCCATATAACCTCGCCTCGCATGAGATACCCAAGTTCGATCATGTCGGTCGCAATGGACGCGTGGAGAGGGACATACGGCCGGCGGCCGAGGTTGGCCACATTTACGCAGGCTCTTCCGCCAGGCACAAGGACGCGGTAGACCTCTTGCCATACTCTCCGTAGGAACGAAAGGTATTCGGCGAGTGTCAGATCCTCATCGTACTCCTTTCCCACGTTATATGGTGGTGAAGTAACCATGAGGTGGACCGAGTTGTCAGGAAGATCGCTCATGGCCTCCGATGACTTGCACAGAATTTCGTCGAGTACGTCAGCTGGAATAGAATTCTCAGTGAAATCAACGGACTCCTCCTGTGGAAGCGAGGCGTACATCCGGCTGCTATAGAAACGAGAAGAGTCATGGTTCTCTCGACCTGAGGACCCAAATGCGCTTGTGCTCGTTCCCTTTGAGGAGGAGTTCGACGCCGAAGCCACTCTAATCTAG
>CAZGRL010000274.1:751-3960 GCA_964528155.1 uncultured Anaerolineaceae bacterium | reverse complement strand
GATAGAATATAAAGCTATAAGAAAACCGAATATAGTAGTAGCAAGAAGAACAAATCCGCTGAGAGCGTCGACTCTGAGATTCAGCCACATTCCATATTCAAAGACCTCTGTTCCTGCTGTGAAAAGAGGCCAGACGAGATAAATGGTAAGTACACTTGCAACTAAAGCAATAAATGCGCTGACTTTATCCAGAATTCTCGGCAGAATAAAACATAGAATCCCTGCTGCAATCGGAAAAACGATTGGAAGAATAAACCGGTTTGTTAAAATATCATTCATTTCATAGCTCCCATATCCAATTTTGGGCCTTCTGCTCCAAGCTCATTTTTCAGTCTCTCGGTTTTTTTATGTGATAACTTGATCAACTGATCGTATGAAAGAAGCGGCCTGTTTGTTGCTGCATCCACCGCTGCCATTCTCTCTGTGCAGCAATAACAGGGATCTACGGCCGCAAGAATAATTGTGGCATCTGCAACTGTTTCACCAATAACAGCCTCCCGGTCGGTAATTACATTCATATAGCTGGGAGCGCGTACTTTGTGACGTGCAGGTCGATTGGTTCCATCGCTTCGGATATAATGAAAAACCTCCCCACGCGGAGCCTCATAGATTCCAATACCGTCTCCCGGCTTTATCTCTTTAGGATTGGAGTCAAAAGGCCCGGAAACCGTCTTCAGTTTTTCCAGACACTGTTCGAGTATCTTTATCGATTCAAGCATCTCAAGTATCCGTACAACAACTTTATCAAATACATCTCCGTTTTTTGTAGTTATAACATTCCAGTCTACAAAGCCGTATGCTGCACATGGATGATCTCTCCTTACGTCAATAGCCACATCCGATGCTCTGGCTGTGGGTCCCAAGGCACAGTAGTCTATCACCTGCTGTTTTGTGAGAACTCCGACACCTTTTGTTCTTGCATGTATAACCGGATCGTCAATCACAGTATCTCTGAAAAGCGCCAGCGGTTTTTTAAGTCCGTCAAGCATTTTCATAACTGCAGGAATGTCTTCCACCTTGATATCCCTGTGAACACCGCCGGGCTTCATCATTGCGTAATGGTTTCTGTTCCCTGTGATTAATTCACATATATTAAGTAAATCCTCCCTGTATCGCCATACCCACATCCATACAGTATTAAATCCCAAAAAATGGCCCGCAAGGCCCAGCCATAGCAGGTGTGAATGTATACGCTCAAGCTCACCGATAACAGAGCGAATATACAGGGCGCGTTCCGGCACCTCAATATCTCCGGCGTCTTCAACAGCCTGCACACAGGCAATAGGATGAGAAGTAGAACAAATCCCGCATATACGCTCCACAAGAAACACGGTCTGTTCGAATGATTTGGACTCGGAGATTTTTTCGATTCCGCGGTGATTGTATCCGAGTTCAATATCCAGCCCCACAACCCTTTCGCCTTCTACATGAAGCTTGAAAAATTCAGGTTCTTCCTGTAAAGGGTGATATGGACCGATCGGTATTATAGTTTTTTTTGCCATTATTCTTTATTTTATCCAATCAATACTTATAAATTTCGTAGATATTGTACTAAAATCTCTTTAACTTTACTAAATGTCCTACTATTACTCTTCTTTATAGTCCCTTCTCAAAGGATATTTACCCTCAGGCCAATCATCAGCCAGAAGAAGATGTCTCACGTCAGGGTGATTTCTAAATGTTATCCCAAGCAGCTCCCACATTTCACGCTCAATCCATTCTGCGCCCACACAAATTGAAGAAATCGAATCTATCTCAGGCTTATCCCTGTCCAGCTTCGTCTTGACAGTTACTACACAATCGAGTGAATCGAATGCCCAATGGTACAGTATTTCTATAGCTGTAGGCGTGTCTATTCCCGAAGCAATCTGAAAACGGGCCTCCATATCCCGGAATATAATCCGGGAGGTTTCGGCAATATCTTTCGGACTAACCTCAACATAAATCCTATGCGGAGATTTTTCAAAAACATTGACAATCATGTTGCCCAGTCTTTTTTTTATCTCGCCAACAATATCTTCTCTTGCCGCAACCACTTTTTTATTTCCCCTTTAGTTTGTTGATGAGCTTAACCACCGCCGAAATCATTGCCTCAGGCTTTGGCGGGCAGCCGGGCAAATAAGCGTCCACAGGAATATATTTGCCTATCGGCGGATCGAAATTATACCCTTCTCTGAAAATCCCGCCTGTACACGCACAGCTTCCAACCGCCAATACAACAATAGGCTTAGGCGCCTGCTTGTAAACTTCTTTTGCACGAATTACGGCTTTTTTATTGAAAGCACCGCATAACAGAATCAAGTCTGCATGCCTAATGCTGCCGACAAGCACTATTCCGAACCGCTCAAGATCGTATTTCGGCGTGAGAGCATCAATTATTTCTATATCACAGTTATTGCACGGACTCCCCGCCAAATGAAAAACATTCAAAGATTTCGTTAAAATATTTACTGCAAAACTCATTTTTACCAACCTGTAAATGCTAATACAGCCGCTATAATTGCGGTTATTGTTACGGGCCCCCAGAAAAATTTCACTGCCTGGTCAATACGTACACGCGGTGCAGTATTTCGAATTAATACCGCTATTACAATCAAGACAATATATTTAAGGACACCCTGAATTATCGACAACCATCCCCCGGCTAAATCTATCCCACCCCAAAATACCGTAATAAGAAACATAGGCATTGTAAAAAGCATCATGGCTCTGGTTAGCTTGAACATTCCCAGAGGCGGTCCGGAATATTCCAAATATGCTCCCCCTGTAAGCTCGGTTTCAGCTTCAGGCATATCGAACGGTACAAGGGTAAGCTTCGCCTGCATACATAGTATCGCAACAATCAGTGCTATAATACCCGAAGGTGCGTTAACTGCGGAAGTGGCTGACAGAATCTCTCCGAGATTGATGCTGTGTGTTTTAATAACCGGAATAAAACATGCCAGCACGAACGGCAGCTCATAAGCAATAACAAGTTTCATCTCCCTGCTTCCACCCAGAGATGCCAGAGGATTCCGTGAAGCAAAGGAGCCCAGAATTACACAAATCGCCGGAATTGTCAGTAAGTATAAAACAACAATCAGGTCGCCTACAAAATAATTCTGCGGGAAGAGAATTGACTGCCAGATGATTGTAGAGGCCACTGTAACCGCTGCAAGTCCTGCCGGCGGTGCTGCCAGAAAGAGAAGCTTTGATCCGCCTGCTGGTAC
>CAZGRL010000274.1:0-741 GCA_964528155.1 uncultured Anaerolineaceae bacterium | reverse complement strand
GTACGCATGTCTCTTTTACCATATATTTGATAATATCATAAAAAGGTTGAAGAAACCGCGGACCAACCCGCATCTGTACCCTGGCTGTAACTTTCCTGTCAACCCACGAAGTAACAAGACCGGCTATTGCAGTAAATAACAGCCCCGGAAATACAAGCACCTGAAATATATAAAAGGCGTATTTCATATTTTATACTTCCTTTTTCTCCCATTTCGGAGCACGTACAGCCAGATGATTATTTACAATACAAACATCTTCCTCCGATTCGTCAACTTCTTTGAACTCAACTGCATTTTTTGCACAGGTTGTAACGCAGGACATCTCTCTCTCCTCCCCCTTGTCCAGACAATAATCGCACTTAACAGCATAAAAAGGCACTAATTCAGGGAATATTGTGCCAAAAGGGCATGCCTGACTGCAGCATTTACAACCCACACACCGCAGGTTATATCTTTTCAGTACTCCGTTATCCTGCCGTTCCAGTGCATCAAATTTGCATGCAGCAACGCAACTGGGTTCTTCACACCGTCTGCAGGTGAACAGGTACGCAACTTCCTCGCGCAGAGCACGAATACCATGATCAGTAAGTCCAGGCTGGTACTTATAATCACATTGTACCGTGCATTCTTCACACTCATCGCATTTATACATATCTATAAATAGTTTCTTTGCCATAATTCTCCTAATCCCAAATCTTCGACTGAGATTCTATTTTATCATAAGAAAATACAGGACCATCT
>CAZGRL010000273.1:0-3979 GCA_964528155.1 uncultured Anaerolineaceae bacterium | reverse complement strand
TGGAAGCAATCGCCGTAGGCTTCAGTGTACGCTATCCCAACGATGAGGAAAACCTAAGCTACCAGTTTGACGTCTACGATTCTCTGTACGCCTGGTGCCGGCTTCAAGTAGCCAAGGACTAGGGAATCATGGTAAAGAGAAGGATTTGTACAATAGACAGAGAGACGTTCATAACTTCATAAATAACCTTACCGGGGCCAGTTCTGCCGAGATTCAGGGCTATCTCTCCGAAATTGCGGAGAACAAGGACTTCAATAATAACCTGGAAGAGAATCAGACTAATTATGGCAGGAGACGATTTTCAGGCTGGGGATGGGGCATAGGCACGACATTAGGAACAGTTTTGTACACGTTATGCAGAAAGGTTAGGCCTGATATCGTCGTCGAAACAGGTGTAGCAAGCGGCGTGTCATCTTCATATATACTCTGTGGCCTAGAAAAAAATAAGAACGGCGTGCTCTACTCAATAGACCTAACCTGGCGGGAAGGGCAAAGCGGCTGGATTATACCTGAAAACTTGCGAGATAGATGGCAGTTAATTATGGGAAGGAGTTCCGACAAATTACCGCCTCTCCTCGATAGGTTAAAGACGATAGATGTTTTTCTACATGATAGTGAGCACACGTACCGGAATATGCTCTTTGAATATCAGACTGTCTGGACACATTTGCAACCCGGGGGGCTCTTGTTATCACATAATATCGATGCTAGTGATGCCTTCTCTGACTTTTACGAAAGGATTAAGCTCATAGGTTATACATTAGGTAATTTAGGCGGACTATTGAAAGCTCAAATGAAGTAAAGTGCCAATACTTTCGCCGGTCAATTCTAGCATAATGAGTGGAATCCCTACTTGAATACCAATGGCAGTAAATTCTAGGTTTGTCTTGGGGTAAGGTCATCAGGGACAAGCTAGCCAATATGGAACTACCTTACCGTATGTTCTAGTCTAAGGGATGATTGACTCCCTCAAGTTCAACAATCTGAGTAATTGTGGGATACGGGAAGGTTGAAAGTCTCCGAGAATTGTATAAAAATGCGTTTTTGTCGATACTCCACAGATTAGGGGAGGCCCATCATAGTCTGCACAGCATCGGCAAATTCCGTTATCAGAAAGACTAGGCCAATGACCGTGCTGATGAAGACAAGAATCGCTCCTTGCCTCCTCTTTATTATACTGATGAGACCAGTTGCAGAGGCAGCTCCTCCTATGGCTGCAAGGACGAAAGTTAAGATAACAGCAAGAGTCGTAGTGTAATCTGGATAGAGTATTGCCTCGACTAACCCCATAAATGCAAGGGTACCTATCGCCAAGCCGACTGACCACCAACCATATGCACTCTTGGGCAGAATACTAATTCGCATGTTCATCATTTCCTTAGATGGTTAATCCCTATCGTGATGATAATAGTTAATGCTATTGTTCGCTGGTTGTCAATATCGCTTTTCGCGTGAGTATGGGCGGGAGACCAGCAGTTGCCGGAACAAGTTGTCTCTTCTGAAGCACTACCTCGGTAACTTCAGCTTAGCATCGGCAGTCGGGTTAATGACGTAACAAATGTCAGAATTGTTAAGACACATTCCGTCAGAATGTGTAGCTTTGAGATTGCTATTCTACAGAGGATGGCACCTAATAAGCTAAGTGGTATGAAATTGGGTAGCCTGATATCCAACAAGCCTTTTACGGTGTCTTAGCTGGCTACTCCCACCTGAAGAATCTTACGGTAATGATGCTGCCTACGACAAGCCAACCCGCCAATATGCCCAGCTGCCAGAACTCATCCAGAGGAACTCTATAAACAATGTCTCTTAAAACTGTGTTGAGCGGCGTTAGGGGAAGGGCTCTGCATATCGGTTGGAGCCCGGAAGGATACATAGATATGGGCAGAAACATATCGGAAAGAAATATCATGGGCATAAAGATTAGCATAGAGATTACATTGGCGGCACGCGGTGAACGAGCAACACTGCCTATAGCACTGCCCAAGGCTAGAAAAGTAATTATTCCCAGAATTATCATACCGATTAAAGCTGCCCATGAGCCGAGAACCTGGACATTGAAGAAGATTTTACCAATGACAAAAAGTACAAGTATTCCTAGAGCAATGAAAATAAGCTGGCTGAGCGTTAAACTCAAAGCCAATGTTGAAGTTTTAAGGGGAGTCACTCTCAGTCTCTTAAGTACGCCGGTCTCCCTGTAGGTGGTCAGGGTTGTGGACATACCAATGAAAGCGGAGGCAAGGATTACCAGTCCAATGCCTCCAGGGAGAAGGAAATTAGCATAATTAAGCCCCTCATATCCGAAGCCAGGCATAGGTTCCTTGAAAATATACCCGAATAGCCCCATCCAAAGTGAAGGGAAGGCAAGCGCCCAGAAGAGCATGGCTGGCTCCCTCAGGTTCAGCTTGATTTCGGTCGAGGCAAGCTGCCAAAAGCCCCTGAATCTCATTCCCTCATCTCCCTTCCCGTTAGAGTAAGGAAGACATCGTCCAGACTCGGGCTCTCCGTATGCAAGTCGCTTAACCTGAATCTTTGTTTATCCGCCAACCTGACCAACTCTTGAAGAGTAACATTCTCGTCCCTGGTATACAGGATAATACTGTCCTCCACTTTCTCAACCCGGCTCACTGCCTCTATAGCCTCCAATTTTGAGGCATCTATGTCTCCACCCTCTATTTTTACGGTTACCCTTGAATCTGCACCTAGATTATCAATAAGCCCTCGAGGAGTGTCCAGAGCGATGATTGTCCCGTAATCGATGATGCCCACCCTATCGCACAGTTTCTCAGCTTCTTCCATATAGTGCGTGGTGAGGAAGATTGTTTTACCTTGAGTCCTTATGGTTTCCACAAGGTCCCACATGTTTCTCCGAGCCTGGGGGTCTAGTCCGGTAGTCAGCTCATCAAGGAAAAGAATCTCCGGGTCGTTCACCAGAGCCAGGGCTATAGCTACCCTCTGTTTTAGTCCTCCAGAGAGTTTCTTGAAGCGACTATCTGCTTTATCTTCTAAAGAGAGTGCATCGAGTAGTTCTTCAGTATTGTCAGCAGTATGCTGATAAAAACTAGCAAAAAGTTTTAACGCCTCTTTAACCTTTATATCAGGCTGGATAGAGGTGGTTTGGAGCAATACTCCTATCCTCTCTTTCAACTCATCGTCCTGTTTGGTTGGGTCTAGACCAAGAGCTTTTATCAGGCCACTATCGGGCGTCCTTAAACCTTCGATCATTTCTATCAACGTTGTCTTACCCGCTCCGTTTGGGCCCACTAGCCCAAATATCTCCCCTTCCTCAACCTTGAAACTGACATCATTTACTGCAACTAAATCCCCGTAGTTCTTAGTGAGATGCTCACATTCAACGATGGTACTCATACTAAACCTTTTAGAAAATTCCGTAGTTTTAAGATGGTTGCCTACATTATAGTTTAGGTTTGAATGTTCCAGCAAGGCTAGACATATTTTCGTTATTACTTATCGTTGATTGCACAATAAGCCATTTTGTCCGGTCCTGCCGGTCCGAACTTGACATTTACCGATAGTATCAATAGACTATAAACCCCGTGGAGACTAAAATTGGTAAACCTCAAGACTAACCAAACAATCACTTTAGTAGATGGCAGACTGCTGGGATATGCTGAATACGGAGTTCCGCAAGGTAAGCCAGTGTTCTTTTTCCATGGCAATCCTTCTTCTCGTCTTGGTGCTAGATTACTGGATGAGGCAGCTAATGAAACCAAAGTTCATATTATCTCAATTGATAGGCCTGGAATGGGTTTATCTGATTTTCAACCGGGACGCCAGTATTTAGACTGGCCGAACGATGTAATTGAACTGGCTGATATCCTGAGAATTAACCGCTTCGCCATTCTTGGAATCTCCAGTGGGGTACCACATGCTGCCGCTTGTGCTTTCAAAATCCCTGAACGCATTTCCGCTGTGGCCATTGTCAGTGGACCATGTCCGTTCAACATACAGATTGCCA
>CAZGRL010000272.1:3412-3995 GCA_964528155.1 uncultured Anaerolineaceae bacterium | reverse complement strand
TTTCGATCCGTCGCCGGGGGAGGGGAGATTGCATCTTCAAGGGAGAGCGGGCGGCGCAGCCGCCCGCTCTCCCTTGAAGATGCAGCTCCTCGCGCGAGGGTTCGTCTTTTTGAGTGGATGGGGGCGGAGAGGGGCCACGTGGTGGGGGTTGGGCCCGGCCGCAACAGTGCGCATCCGCGCCATAGAGAACGAGAGCGCTGCGAAGGCCGATCAGGCCACTGTCTGCAAGTCAGGCTGAAGGGGTGACGGTGAAGTACGTGTAGTGGTACAGGATCTTGCCGTCCTGCAGACCCAGAGTGTCATTGCCGTCAAGGACGGAGCCGGCCTTGCTCTCCGCCGTCCAGATGACATGACGTGAGCGACCGTTGATGGTCTTCCCCGTCATCGTGAACTTGCCCTTGGGCAAGATCTGCTTAAAGAGCGTCTTGTACCAGACCTTGACCAGATCGCGGCCTACGATAGTCGAGGCGCCGGTCACGTGGGCAGCCCGATCCGTGTACAGCGCGGCCACCGCGCCCGCGTCTCGCTGATTCATCAGATCGATCCAGCGTTCGGGGATGTCCTCCGGAGGCGGATCATCGGA
>CAZGRL010000272.1:0-3402 GCA_964528155.1 uncultured Anaerolineaceae bacterium | reverse complement strand
CCACTTGAAGTCGGAGACCGTCTTCCACAGGTCCGCCAACTCAGGCCTGGATGCGAAGTCAATCGCCCAGAAATTCACCCCCTCCAACCCCATCGTCTTGGCCTTGTGCAACAAGCGATCGATCTCATCCGCCGACGGTCGCCAATCGCCGTGCTGATATGTCGGACCGGTCGGGACGATGGGTCTGGCGTTCTTGAGCGCGTAGTATTGCTCGGCGGAACGGGCCAACTGTTCTTCCGGATCGTGGGCTTGCTCGAAATAGACTTGCGGCATGGCGTAGTCGCACCCCTGCAAGAACACGTCGTAAGGCACTTCAGGGTGCAACTTCGGATACCGATACGAACTGAATCCGATCGGCACGTCGGTCAACCCGGCCTTCAAATCGTTCATGAAACGTATGGCAGCGCTTTTCTTGCTGGGATCTTTGAATTCGGCCTCAGCATCGATCACGTATCCGTCGAGGTTGAGGTTGTGCATTCGGCTGATCGCCATCCTGGCTTCACCCGCCGGATCATTGCCCCAGATATAGTGCCAGCCCCACACCTTGATGCCCGCGCTGCGAAGCGCGTCGCGCACCGGTGGGACGAGGTCGGTCTTTGTGGCGTAGTCGTAGTTGTAGATCCAGCTGGCGCCGTCGGCGATCTTGATTAGAACATGCGTCAGACCGGCTTCGAGGGCCCTGGCCACAATGGCCGATGGATTTCCCTTCTCCACCTGACGAATCTGCCAGAGATAGTAGCCCTTGCCGGCGATCGTCATCGTTGCTTACCCATCACAGACGAACTTCCGACGGACGACGCCATTCGGGACAAGCGGCAAGGCGGCGATTGCTTCGGGATTCTGCCCATCATCAGGCGGTGGCTGCAAGTTGCGTGCCCGCGCTCGTGAGAGGCGTGGCGGGCCGCCGGCGCGATAGCCAGATGACTGGGCCGTGTGCCCGTCGATGAACCTGGGGACCGAACTGGGGCTTTCGGAGGACCTCGTACGGCAGATTGGGGTTCAACGAGCTGCCCCCGACGCCTCCGGCTGTGGGATCCCGCCGGACGGAGGGGCTCGGTCAGGGAGACACTCTCCGGCCGGTAGCAGAAGAACAGACTCAGGAGTCTGGCTTCTGCTCGTCGTCGTCCGGGAGATTCTCGATGAACTTCTGGAAGACTTCGAGGCGATCTTTGCGAGCGCGCGGCGGGGACTTGGCCGGCTTCGCCCGCGGCTTCTCGATCTTCCAGCGGGCGCCGCCCCGCCCTGGCGCAGAACGATTCAGTTCATCCAGGACGCCCGACCGCCAGAGCACGAAGAAGATCAACGCCGCCGCGAGGGCTATGATGGGCAACATACCAGTCTCCCGATGCGCGAACCTTCAACCTTCAAACAGCTGTGCCGTCGGTCCGCGTGTCCCCTATGCTATCACGTGTCCCGACGGCGGACGATGGACGGCGGACGACGGAATACACCCTGGTCACTGTCAGTGGAAGAGAAGGGCGGGACGACTCCGAATGAGAAGAGCCCCCTTGGGGCTCTTCGTGCTCGAGAGAGAAGATCGCCGCAGTGTTCCCGGAGATCAGCTGCCAATGTTTTTGAGGCGCAGGCCGGTTTCCACGGGGGGGCCGGCTCTAGACGCACTCCTGAATAGGTTAAGCGTTCTCTCCAGACACGTTGGCGGCGATCTGAAGCCATCATAACACCCGCCCCGTCGGCGAGAACTTACAAACACCTTCCGACGACCGCACATGCCTCCGGGGCGGCACAGGCATCTTTGCTCAGCGTCGCTTGCGTGTCCCACTCACTGAAGTAGGACCTCCCGAACCTGGTCGGCCAGGGCCTGGCTGTCGGGATCAGCCGTCACGATCTCGATGGCGTCGGCGCTCGCTGCCCCAAGGCCGAGCTCAACCGCCCGGGCGATCTGCTCGAGATCGAAGATCCCTCCCTCAGCGACTTCCGGTGTGGTCCCGTACATCCGCAGCAGCGCCACTCCCACGGCGTCCAGCGCAACCCGGTCGCTGGCTGCGAGCATCACATGAGGAGCGACCTTCTTCCCCCGATCCGGTCCGCCGTTCACGAACGCTTCCACGCCGTCCAACACGATCATAGACGGAACGTAGGCCGTGTTGATCTCGGCGATCATCCGCCGCTGCTGCGAGGACGAGTGCAGTTCGTTCATAAAGTTGTAGCTGTCACCGGGTACGGTCTTGGCGACCAGGCCCACGGAGTTTTTAAGCGAAAGTGTGAAGTGACCGCCATAGCGATGAGTCTTCAGACAACACGTCTGGACGACGATGCCCGCATCCAAACACGGTCGGGCGATGAAGAAGCCGTCCCGCCAGTGGCTCTCATCGGTACGAATGAACTCCCAGTCCTGCCGACCGAGTTCGTCGAGGACAACAGGTTCGAAGTCGAGCTCTCCCGCCATATCGAGCACGCCCTTGTCGCGCATGACGCTGCGAGTATCGCCCATGCCACTTCGGTCGGCGACTTTGATGGAACCGGCGCCCTGCTCCCACAGCCAATCCACCATGCTGCGCAGTACGTCGTTGTGGGTCGACCCCGGGGGCGGATCGGAACTGTTGAAGTTCGGCTTCAGGAGGACGCTCTTTCCGGAGACCGGGACCTTCCCCAGCAGTTCGATCGCCCTTCGTGCGCCTTGTGCGCGGTCGTCCGTCATCACGAGAGAGACACGACCCATCGTTGGACCTCCAGGTGTAGCCGTCGGCGTGGCCATCGGCCGGACGGTCGGGGTGTCGCTCGGCGCGGGCGCCCATGGCGTGACGGGTGCGTCAGCCTCACCCTCCGGGGTCGGCCCGCCCAGTTCGGCGCCACACGCGCTCAAGAGCGCTCCGGCGGCCCCGGCCCGGGTTGTCCTCAACGCGGCCCGCAAGAAATCTCTCCGGCTCACTCTGCGGCTTTGTTCAGGCATCGTCGATCGACGCTCCGACGGGAAAGGTGGGGTCTCCAGCGCATCATACCATCGCCGGCCGACTTGGACGAACCGAGCGCCGGTCCTTTGCATGAGCGCCGGCCCCATCGCGACAATGTCCGCTTGTACGGGATAACCAGCAGGCCCACCATCCGTTGCGCAACTATGAATGGGAGAATCGAGGTGAGAGGGACCGACTCCGCCGTCCGCTACCCCCGATTCAAGACGAGGATTTTTGGCTCAGCAGGTCTCCCCCGCCGTGCCATCCCTGACCCAAAATGAGGAGCTTCTGATTCTGAGGTGAAACGGGCCCGGCTCCGCCGTCCGATCCCCCGACCCAAGACAAGACTCATTAGGTTTGAGGTGAAAGGGGCTGTCCCAAAAGGGCAGCCCCTGTTCGCGTTTTTTGGTCAAGTGCCTAGAATGGGGGGCATGAAGAAGAAGAGCGCCTACCCCGTGTTCAAGTCGTATGTGATGGGACAGCTGCAGCT
>CAZGRL010000271.1:0-4048 GCA_964528155.1 uncultured Anaerolineaceae bacterium | reverse complement strand
CTGCAGACTGCCGGAGGCGACATCCAGGCTGACTTGCGTGGCCAGAGTGAGTTGCGGCAATCCCAACCATTCGGCCAGACCGGGAGGCACCTGGCCGGTGGCGCCATCCGACGACTCCTCCCCGCAGAAGATCACATTGGCGCCACCCATCTTTCGAATGCCGGCTGCCAGCGTATAGGTCGTCGCCAACGTGTCCGCGCCACCAAACCCCGGATCGCTGAGCAAATAGACGTGATCGGCACCCATGGCCAGTCCGAGGCGCAGTTGCGGCTCAAAGAACGGCGGCCCCATGGACAAGATGCTGACGCGACCGGCGTGAATGTCCTTGAGGGCCAGGGCCATCTCCAGCGCGTTCATGTCCGGAGGGTTGATCTCGGCGCGGGCATGTGCCCGATCGAGCCTTCGTGTCACCGGATCGACCCGCACCTCCTCCGGCTTGGGCACAACTTTCATGCAGACAACCAACTGTAGCTCAGGCATGGGAACTCTCGCGCTCACGTTCCATGGCCTCGATCAACGCCGGGACCACGCTCGACACATCACCGACGACACAGTAGTCGGAGAACTCGAAGATCGGCGCCTCCGGGTCGCTATTGATGGCAACCACCGTCCCCGCATTCTGGATGCCCACCACAAAGTGGAATGCCCCACTGATGCCGCACGCGAATGCCACCTTCGGCCGGCATACCACACCTGTCTGTCCAACCTGACGCTCGCGGTCGACGAGCCCCTCGTCCACCGGAGGACGGGTTGCGCCAACCTCCCCGCCCAGCAGGTTTGCCAGTTTCTCCAGCATCGAAAAGTCGCCGTCTATCCCCCTGCCCCCGCAGATCAGCGCCGGCGCCTGGGTCAGATCGACGCGTTGGCCTCGAACTCGCTCGACGACCTTCGTGCGCATCACCTCGGCCGAGAGTTCCACAGGCATCTCGACGACCCGCCCGGTCCGCCTCGGATCGGGTTCTCCGACCGGGAAGACTCCTGACCGGACCGTGGCCATCTGCGGGCGATGGTCCGGCATCTCGAGCAGAGCCAACACCCCGCCGCCGAATCCGGTCACTTCGGAGACCAAGACGCCGCGCTCAACATCCAGGCGTAGATCTGTGCAGTCGGCGTTGAGGCCTGTTCTGAGGCGAACCGCAAGCCTTCCGGCGAGGTCGCGCCCGTTCGGCGTTGCACCGGCCAGAAAGACGCTCGGCCTTCCTCGCATCAACGCCGAGCAGGCCATGTGCGTATACGCCTCGACGGTGAAATCGGCCAGGAGAGGATGCTCGGCCAGCCACACTTCATCGGCGCCGTGCGTGACCGCCAGTTCGGTCAGGTGGCCAACGTCGCTTCCGCAGACGAGCCCCGCCAGCGACCATCCAGCCTCGTCGGCCAGAAGCCGCGCCTTGCCAAGCAACTCCAGGGCAACGCCTTCCAGCTTGCCATCGGCCTGCTCCAGATAGACGCAGATGGCCTTCTGTTCCTCATTGGCGGTATACATCGGAGTCGGCATGATCGGCTCTTTGCCCTCGCCTCGGCCCGCCTACATCTCCCGGCTCTCGTCCGCGACGGTCAGCGCCAGGATCTCCGCGATATCCATCACTTCCATACCATGGACCTTCTGACTACCTAGACTGTCCTCCAGGCAAGCGATACAGAAAGGACAGGCGGTGACGATCGTCCCGGCGCCCGTGGCTGCAGCCTCGCGAATCCGAATGTCGGCGAAACGCTCGCTGATAGGCGTCTCCATCCACATCCGCCCCCCGCCTCCTCCGCAGCACAACGCTTCCGGCCCGTGGTGTTCCATCTCCACCATTTCGACACCGGGTATCGATGAGAGCAGCGTTCGCGGTGCCTCGTACAGCCTGTTCCTTCGACCCAGCAGGCATGGATCGTGGAAAGTGAGTCGGCGATCGATCCGGTTCGGCAGATGCAAACGGTCAGCCGTGGTCAATTCAGCCAGGTACTCGGTGTAGTGCATGGGGCGGAACGACTCGTCCCGATGGACGTAGTGGTTGCGGAAGGTATCGTAGGCGTGCGGCGAGACCGTCACCAGGTCGCGCACCCCTCGCTCGTGGAGAATGCGGGCTGTGTTCTGAGAGAGCTCGTCGAAGTAATCCCGATGCCCGAGGCTCAGCACCGCTTCTCCGCAGCACGGCTCATCATCCCCGAGGATCCCGAACGATATGTCGGCGGCGCGCAGGACTTTCACCAACGAGCGGGCGATCCGCTGGGCGCGGCGATCATAGGAGGCCGTACATCCGACGTAGAGGAGAATCTCATGGCGCTCGGGATCAAAAGCTGGAAGACCGAGACCGCTCGCCCAGCGCGCACGTTGCGACGGCGGCTGCGACCAGGGATTGTTGTTCCAGTAAACGGACCACAGGACCGAAGGCAGTCCTTTGAGCGTTTCCCGCCGCTCCCAACGCAAGCTGCGCAGAGCCCGGACGATCTCCGTCACCGGGACCTGGCGCGGGCAGGTCGTCTCGCATTGAGCACAGGCCGTGCACAGCCAGAGCGAGTCGCGGGCATCGGCCAGGCCGAGTTGTGCTTCTCGGATCAGGGTCCGCACGGAGAACGATTCTTGTCGGACCAGACCCCACGGGCAGGCCGCCGTGCACGCGCCGCATTGGTAGCACGCCGAGGCAGCCCCGTCGGTGAGCTCATTGAACCTCTCCCAAAGCTCATCGTCCAGTACGCGCGCCGGCGAGGCGTCCATGCCCTCCTCTTGGAGATTCATCTCATACAGACCTGGAGGACGAGGCTCGGAGCGCGGAGGTAGATACCCACCTTTTTCCTCATCATGTCATTCACCGCCCGATGTCACGGTCGTCTGGGCGAGATCCCGCGCATACCGTTGCACGACATCATCCATCTCACTGATCTTCTCGGCGAATTCCTTCCCTTCGGCCGCCGAGATCCATCGCAGCTGAAGGCGCTCCGGGTCGATTCCCTTCCGGTCGAACTTGCGCTGCCAGTGCTGGAATCGCTTCCAGGTGAGTCGATTGGCGTAGTTGTAGTGGCAATCCGAACCAGTGTCCGTCAGACGGCATCCCGTCACGAGGACAGCCCCCACGCCCTTGTCGAAAGCGCGCTCGACGAAGGCTTCCTCAAAGCGAGCTGAGCACATGGTCCGAACGATGCGCGCCGATGCCGGGTATTGTCGCTTTTCGATTCCGGCCAGATCGGCCCCGGCATAAGAGCACCAGTTGCAGGTGAAGACCAGGCATTTCTCCTCTGGCTTGTCCGTCAGAGCGGCGTCGATTTGCGCCAGGATCTGATCCTTCGTGAAGTACGGCATCTCGATGGCGCTGAAATTGCATTCGGCTGCGCAGGTGCCACAACCCATGCACGCCGCTTCGAGAATGCGGACCTTCCCTTCCTTGACAGGACCGGTCTGTTCAATCGCGCCGAATGGACAGACTTTGACGCAGCGCATGCAACCGATGCACAGGTCTTCTATCAACCGGGCGGTCAGGGGCTCTTTCTCGATGACGCCTCGCGAGAGGATGGTGCCCGCCTTGCCGGCAGCCGCCAGGGCCTGGGCGATGGACTCCCGCACGTCCTTCGCCCCCTGTGCGGTTCCTGCAAGGTAGATCCCCTGCGAGGCGGTCTCCGCCGGCCCGAGCTTGGGATGCAGCTCCATGAGGAAGCCGTCCTCGCTGCGTGCCAGCTTGAGTTGATCCGCCACCGTGTCGCTGGTCGGTCGCAATCCCACGACCAACACCAACATGTCCGTTGGAATGCGGAGGGGAGTCCCGAGGAGCTGGTCGTAGACCTCGACGAACCCATCCTGGAAGGCGAGAGCCGCCTGGGGCGACAAATCAGGGTCGTAGCGGATGAATTGAACGCCGAGGCGCATCGCTTCTTCGTACAGTTCCTCCGCATGACGGCTGTACGTGCGGATATCTTTGTAGAGCACGCGGACTTTCTTGCCCGCCTTTCGCAGGCCGAGCGCCTGACCGATCATCGAGGTGCAGCAGTAGCGTGAGCAGCCTGCTCGATCCTGGCGCGATCCGACGCACGCTACGAATGTGATCCGCTCGGCCTCCGGTCCACCTTCTTC
>CAZGRL010000270.1:0-4059 GCA_964528155.1 uncultured Anaerolineaceae bacterium | reverse complement strand
GGGCCTCCATCATTCGTTCTGTTGCTTCTGTGTTTGCTTGTTCGATGTTCATGGTGATTCTCCTTTCAATCTTTCGTTTTTTGGGTATTTTCCATCCGAAAGCACAAATTCGGCTGAAAGTAGGTCGAAAACAGCTAGAAAGCGGCTCAAGAATTGCCTGAACCGCCCTCGAAGCGTCTTGAAAAAAAGTTAGCAAATAGGGTGTAAAGCAAAAATCTAGCTAGTTCTTGGTGCAAAACTCTCGGGAGTGGATCACAAGACCCAGATTGAACTAAGCAACGAGGCCAAATGCGGGATGTTTGACCCGAAAACGGCTTCCAGGAGACCGCCAAGTGGCAGTCTGGGTGAGTTTCGCACCAGAAACTAGCTAGCTGCCTGTTTTGGTAGACTTAATAGCAGTTTTGAACAATTCAAAAAAATCATCTTCCTTGAGTGTAGTCATCGGTATTCCGACAAAAGATTCTGTTCCGTTTAAGATAAAATCAGCAATTCTACCTTTTTCATCTGTAGGAGTATACCAAACCCTTTCGCCTTCTTCTTCAATCAATAAATCGCAGAACTCTTTCCAAATATTCTTGAATAAGTAGTTGTTGCGAAAGATAGCTGTAATCTGTCGGACCGGATCATATACGACTACAATTATTCTCTTTCTTTCATTATTCATACGTGCTAGTATGCCTCGCTGAGGAAATTTCTCCAAGGGTTCTTTCTGATGATAAATAAAGTAATACTTGCCAAAAAGGTGACGCGTAGGTACTTGCTTTTTTGCCATTGTCAGGAAAGATTGCTGGGCCTGCAACGTCGCCTCAAAAAAGAAGCCCATGATAAAAGATACTACTAATGGATCCCAAACCCTTTGTAGGGCAAACAATATTCTCCTAAATGTAAAATAACTAGGTCTTCCGGGAAAATTCTTTCCGCTTATTTCAAATTCGCCCGGTTTGTGAATCATAGATTTTACGTATTCAAATGCTTCCGGCTCTATACGGTCTAAGTAACCACTTTCCGCGAGTCTCTCCGATTTTTCAAGGTAGCGGTTCCATTCCTGTTCCAACGCTTCGATTGCTTTCTGATTGTCATATTGCTCAAACGCTTTTACAGACACACACACCGACATTAGAGCTGCCTCGGTAATGGCACGCTTCCATTGTGGTTCAAGGGTTTCTGCAACAAAACCCGGTTGACGAAATTGTGCAGCGTGAAGATTTTTCGTTATAGTGAAAATATGGTCGTAAGCAGCTTCTCCATGCGCATCAATATAGTTGATCTCCTCCTTTATGGGTTCAATAGATTTTATGCCTGGTCGATCTTCGTAGGGGGACAGATGTTCTTGAAAGACAACCTGGCTGGCAGAACCTGCACTTCTTGTCCCATGTTCCTCGTGTTCGTCATAGACTTTCTTAAAGTCTGGATTAGTGCTCATACCACCAATACCTATAAGAACAGCATCAACAAGTCTGGGATTTAAATCAGAAGGCAATTCTTCCTGCGATCCTCGAATAACGTGTTCTTCATATGCCGGTAGGTAGTCAACAGGTTCACAACAAGTTCGTAGTAACAAATCAGCAAAATAATTATCGAGGCTTGGATTCTTCCGGGTAACAAACTTGGGTATTGGCCCCCGGATCGTTTCATCTTCTCTAAGACCCAAAAACGCCCGAAGATGGTTAGATGAGGCTAATACAATATTTTGAACGATTGAAAATCCTTCATATACATCGGGAGTAAGGTCTTTGGGTTGAATGAATTCACCATCTAAGCGCCTTTTCACCATATATCTCCTTTTTCGTGATTAATCTAACGTCTTTAATTCTGACTATTGCTAAGGCTACATCATCAGAAAGATGAGTTTTATGGTGCTTATAAATGTTACGGTTGAATGCCTGTATCGTAGTGTCTTCTCCTTTACTATTACGCATACAAGTATATTCATCGTTAAGAAAGTTCTTGAAATTGATTTTTCCTCTGCTAGAAGACAATACTCCATAAAGCCCATCACTAGAAATCCAGAGGTGTTTCAGAGTGTTAATACTACCCCTTTCGTACACCTTGAATTGTTCTTTCGGTTCACCTCTCTTCCAGAGCGACTGATTTAAGTACTCAGCAGGCTCAAGAACTTCTATCTTGTCGTTAATACCATAACATCCATCGCCCAATCCGAATATCCAGTAATGATTTCCAAAAACAACAAACCCGAGTACAGTGAACAAGAGCTTATTAAGGACAAACTCCCTGTATTCATTCTTCTGATCATGATCACGCAGACGCATACCCATACTATTACAAAGTCTGCGAAAACAGGTTTTGGCTTTACTGCGCGTAATTCTCAGGAGCTTATCGAAATCGTTTTGATTATTTGTGTTTTCCTCCCTTAATATTATTGCGGCAAGGGTAGAACCAATAAATTGTGCCCCTAAAGTTGCACCAACATAATTCTGGGTTAGACCACCATTTGCAATACTACAACCATCACAAATAATTGCTACTTTCAAATTGCTCCGATCTACAATGTAACGCGCATCCTGCAATCCCAAGGATAATTCACTATGAAGAGATCCCTCTCGAATAAACGAACCTATATATAGATTTGAATTTGATCCAGTAAATTCAAGCTGATTGTGTTCCATGGACCTCTTTCTTTGAGGTAAGGATTACTCTGGTGAGTACATCATATCCAACAAACGTATTCTAGCTTTTTCACGTTCAGCAGCTTGTATTCGGGCCTTTTCAATTAAACGAGTCCATAATTGCTGGAAAAACTGTCTGTCACGATCATCTTGAATCAATCTGTCCATAAGGTTTATAGCTGGTTTGGTTCGTTCCATGTAGTACTCACGTGGAAAATATACATTCAAAACCTCGACAGGAGGAATGCGCCCTGCGGGATCAGACGAGAAGACTCGTCTAAAGTAGTTCATCAGCCTTGGTTTACTCTCAAGCCAACTGGGAGCACGCACACCAAGTTTAGGGATTTTAACCATTGGATCAAGTATTACAACAGAATAGATGAACGAGCGATTTACTAAAGGTTCTCTGCGATATTTCGGGTGATTACCTGACCAAGGAAGTACTCCCATAAACAACTCAAAGACGATTACTGCTAATGCCCACCAGTCTGTTAGCGCTGAAAAAGCTTGATTCGAACCAACCGCGTTGGGTACTCCATCCCTGATGCGTGGATCTAGATAAGGAATTGTGAAGGTTTCACCAGGGTAGTTAGGCATAGAGCAGGAATCGAAATCAATTAAATAGGGACGTAGATTGGAAACAAGAATGTTATCAGGTTTCAAATCGCACATAAAAACTCGATTAGCATGAAGATTTTCTAAAGCTTCACTTAAATCATAGACAAAACTTGCTGCTGTTTGGTCGAAAATAAATTCCTCCCCTTCTTTCACCGAAGATTTCCACCTCATAAAGCTCAGAGGTTTCGCATCGGGCAGGTATTTCATAACGAATCCTGCTGCTTGCTTAGAAGTCTGTTCCTCAAGGCGCACCATTTGTAACGGCGAAACCACAAGCTCGTGAAATGTGTTTCTTTGAGCACAGAGCGTGATAAGTTTTTCCCTTAGAGCTGGATTGATGGGGTTGTTATAGTATATTTTGGCTGCAAGATGACTATCCAATTTAAATACTTCACCATCTCTTCCAGCATTTATGAAGCTTGTATTGGATAGTCTATACCGCCTTCTATTTTCAGTTACAATTGTGGTGCCGTCAAATCTTGATCGATATGTAATACTCATAGACTATCCTCGACTACATGACTGGATATTAGATCCATGGCTCTACGAATCTCCTTTGGGTCCGCAGTTCCTTCGATAATATGTTCAATTCCGATTGACTCACCGACTGCTTCATAATCGTAATTACCTAAACCTACAAGTGTAATACGATGTATTATACCTGCTTCAAGAGCAAAATCTATGACCTTTTTCAATGTCTCTGGCTTAGTCTTACTATGTTCATCTATGCCATCAGTAATAACCGCTATATGAGACATAACTTGCTGCCCCATTTCTTCAGCATACACTAATTGCGGAGATAACATAGCTAAGG
>CAZGRL010000269.1:750-4060 GCA_964528155.1 uncultured Anaerolineaceae bacterium | reverse complement strand
GTTCTGCGAAGGCATGAAACAGCCCTATGACGAGGGAGATGAGGAGGAAGTAGCTAGCGCCGATGATGGCGGTGGGGACAGAGTAGAGGAGGCCCTTGCGGACGACGACGGTGATGTCCAGGAGTTGGTAGCGGAGGATGGCGTAGGCGATGAGGAGAGCGTTAATAATGTTTGCGGCAATGTCAACCGGATAGGGCTTTAAAGGCGGGATAAAATTAGCGAGGGTGCCCAGTATTACCATGCTTATCCCCAGTAAGAGGTACTTTAAGCGGTTGCGCTCAAGATCGGATTCCGTGCTCTTATACCTGCGAGAAAGGTTAAATATTCCTTGCCCTAGAAAGAAGTATCCACATAACGCAAGCGCAAATACCAAAATGCCAAAGGTCGGAACATACAGGCCAGTGCTTTCATCTCGATAGACATTCTCGATAATATACCTGCTACCCCCCACACCTAACATCAGTGTTATGGCACATGCCACATAGCCTATATATACGAGCTCGCGTTGGCCCTTTATTCGCAGAAAAGCTCGCACGAAAAAGAAGTAAACGATAAGATGCACACTTCCTCCAGCGGCCATAAGCTTGTACCAAAACAGAGCTATATTGGCATTGGGACTGATGCTAACCATCAGAGCAGCAATCTGCCAAAAGGCCATAGCTATAACATACATTACGAACAATTGGTTTACCCTGGCTCTTGCACCACGCTGAAGGGCAATAACCACTAAGACAAGGTAGCAAACGAGAGCTACAAGTGAAAATATGGCAGGAAGATTCATGCTTTCTTACTCCTGATAGTCTCCTTATCGATTGTTGTTAGAAGTATGCTGGGCAATTTTCTACCACGGAGACACAGAGCGCACAGAGATAAGCCACAGAAGTCTTTCCAAAAACCCTGTGCCTCCGTGGTCTAAAAACTATACCGGGTCTTTGGGAGTTGGCGTGGGTAGGGATCCGGAGTCCCCAACTTGTTGGGGGTGCCACGCCGTGACCCTGCGAAATCCCAAAGAGCCACTATACCTTACGGGGAGACTACCCCCGTTCCAATAGTCTATTAATGACCTCATCTGATGGTTGCATATGAGGTGGTTTCAGATGGGCTAACTCGGCCCCAGCCGCCTCCCTATCCTCTATGTAGCGTTGAAATGCACCTGGCCGAAGAAGAGTCACCCGAAGAGGTGTTAATCCTAGCATTTCCTCCATTTCTCTATAGGAAGGATCAGCGTCTTTTAAACTTTGATGCAGGGCGTTTTTAACCTCTTCTGGTGTCCAACGATCCTCATCCAGCAACTCAATACATAGGTGTAATATAGGCTGTTGCTCTCTAACTTCTTTTCTCGCTGTCCATTCTTTGCAACCTACCCCTGAGTTTTCTATCGCCTGCCAAATGATCGCCTCGGTCAGCCGACTAAAGCCAGCCAAGTCGATGATGTCGTCGGCCCTTGCCCAAAATATTACTTGGGGAATGTCTATATCGAGATTGTCGTTACGCAGGGCGGTTATTTTGATCATATCTCCGATTCTATATCTAACATAAACACCTCCTTTGAAGTTAGTGACGACTAACTCGTACTTTTCACCCGCTTCAACTTCGTTTAGAAGAACGGCGCGCGGTTGATAGCTGGGATTCCGCTTGAATTTGAAATGTTCCTCTTCTGGGATGAACTCCAAGAAGCCAGTACTGGGAACAAAAGTCATTCCCTCGTAGTCCCAGGTCTGCGCGGCAATAAAATTGATTTCCGTCCCTCCATACATCTCTATGGGCTCTTTCCCCCAATAATACTTTATCTTGTCTCTGTAAATCGCCGTATCTGTGCCCCCGCTGATGATCCCCTTCACATTCCATAAATCAGCGGGAATCATGGGCCTCTTGGCCAATTTGCTTTTGAGAAGCCCTCTCATTAACCTAAAGAGCGATCTGGGGTGGAGCAAAATGGGAGAGACTTCCATCTTGCCTGATGCTTGAGCAAATTGGTCACCCATCCTCACTAAAACGCTGCTTATCCCAAAGAAAACATCTAACCCTTCCCTGAACGATAATTCAAATCCTTTCGCTATTCTCCCTTGAAAGGACATCTGCTCTGCCTCCTCTACCGAAGGCAGAAACTTGAAAGGAAATTCCCACAGCAGGCCATAGGGTAACATCCCCGAAATATAAGGTGGCGGTGCCATACCATAAAGGAATGTATCGTGTTCTTCGAGAGCAAAGTCGCCTTTCCCATGGCAGGTGGCAAAGATCACACTGGCAAACGCGAGCTCTGTCCCTGCTTGGAGCATCCTCTTTGGATAGGGCGCCCACTTAAATAGGCCGACTCCAGATCTGCCTGAGGTACGGATCCAAAAATCAGGCTTTTCCGGCAAAACATCTTCTCGCTTTTCGTCCAAATATGGGAGATAGTCCCCGTAGGTAGTTAGAGGAACACTCTCACGAAACTCCTCCACACTGGTTGGCACTTTGTCCCCCAGGAGCTTGCGGCCCAGTTCACACTTGCTGAGAAGATCGATCTGCTCCATCAACAGGCGCTTCTGGATATCCATAAACTCCTCCAGGCTGAGATCGAGGAAGCCACAGTATTTCCTCCAAATCTCATCCCTTCGCCCCTGCTTCAGTAATTCTGCTGCCGTTGCCATTTTACTTGCCTCCTTGAATTTTTGTTTGTCTTGGCAATCCAAGACCGTTCGAGTTTAATAATAAGCTTCAGATTCTCCCCGCCACTGCCCTTATGGTCAGGGCACAAGGATACCAGCGACGACGAGCAGGAGATTCGGTTATCTCGATCTGCGTAAAACCGAATTCCGAGAGGGCGGTGCGCCATTCATCCGTCGTACGCACATTCGGGAAGGCTTCCTCCTCTGCCTGGGCCCGAGCACTCCGGCGGGTCAGTCCATAACGGGCCAGGAGAATTTTCAACAATGCAATCCCCCAGAACGACCGCCAGAAAGGAGACGCACCCACATCGGCCATGATGAGACTGCCCCCTGTCTTCAGCACTCGTCTCATTTCAGACAACATTTGGGGCACATCCATGTGGTGCGTACCAAGCCCACAGATGACCACATCGAAGACGCCTTCGACGAAGGGCATGTCCATGGCCGAAGCGCAAACCAGGTTGATGCGCGAGGACGAACCGGTTGCCTCAACGTTCTTTCGCCCATACTTAAGCATGGCCGGCGTTATGTCCAGCCCTACGACCCGGCCTCTGTCTCCCACTTTGCCCACTAGATTCAAGGGAATGAGCGCCGTCCCGGTGGCCACGTCGAGGACGACATCCCCCTCGTTGACGGACGCTACCTCAATTAACCGCTCA
>CAZGRL010000269.1:0-740 GCA_964528155.1 uncultured Anaerolineaceae bacterium | reverse complement strand
TCTCCTACCCAAACTTAAATCCCTTCTCGGTAAGAAGCCTCAAGCAAGCGTCTACCACCTCGGGATCGTAAAGGGTACCCCTATTCTGCGAAATCTCCTCCAGGGCCTTATCCAACCCACGAGCCGATCGGTAAGGCCGGTAAGAGGCCATGGCCTCGACGACGTCAGCTACGGCCAGGATCCTCGCCTCCAGCATGATCTCTTCACCCGACAGCCCTTGAGGATAACCAGAACCGTCCAGCCTCTCGTGATGTTGGAGCACGATCTGGGCCAGTGGCCAGGGGAAGTCCATCTCCTTCAATACATCGTGACCGATTTGGGCGTGATTCTTGATCAGGCCATATTCGAGGTCGCTTAACGGAGTGGGCTTACTGAGAATCTCAGCAGGCACGGTGATCTTGCCCATATCGTGAATCAGCCCGGCCATACGGAGTCCCTCGATCTGCTCCTCAGGAAGGCTCATCTCGTTGGCGATGGCGCAGGCCAGTTGGGTCACCCGCCGTTGATGACCAGCGGTGTAACGATCCTTCAGCTCGATGGCTGCTACCAGGGTATGGACTGTCCCCTCCAGGGCTCTTTGCAACTTCACGTAACTTTGTCGGAGTTCCTCCTCCGCCCGCTGGCGCTCCTCGGCCAGGCGGACTCTCTCCAACCCCCTTTCGATCTTCAGCTTCAACTCGTCGGTCGAACAGGGCTTCACCAGGTAATCATACGCCCCTTCGCGCAGAGCCTCTATCGCT
>CAZGRL010000268.1:0-4070 GCA_964528155.1 uncultured Anaerolineaceae bacterium | reverse complement strand
GGGAAGGATCGGCCTTGCCGATCCTTCCCTACCCATATCGCCCATTTCATTCCGCCGTCAGAGGCCAAACATGGTGTCGCCCCGGCAGGCCGGGGGAGGGGGAACGAGGGGGCAGGGGGTGATACCGCTGGGAGTGAAGGTATTCCTCCCTTTGGTATGAGACGAGATCTGAGACTCAATCCCATGATCCACCCGCGTGCCCGGCGTCTCAAATCAACCTCACTTCCACCTCGGCGTGTGCCGCCAGGCCGGTGGTCGCCGACGGAATGACGACTACCCCATCGGCCCGCACCAGGGTGAAGATCAGGTTCGATCGACCGTAAACCGGTTCCGCCAGTAATCCGTTCGGGGTTACGACGAGATTGACGGGCACGTGATCCTCCCTGCCTGCGATCGAGGCCACATTCGTCGATAGCCGGGCGCGCAGGGTTGGGGTGAGTTCCGGCCCGCTTATGCCTGACAGACGGCGTACAAGAGGAGTCACGAACAAACCGGCCACGATGAGCGCGCTGACCGGGTTGCCCGGGAGGCCAATGACCGGCTTGCCTCGCGCAACCGCCAGGATCGTCGGCTTGCCGGGCTTGATCGAGACTCCGTGGACCAGCACACCCGGCGTGCCAAGCCGTTGGATGACCTCGGCCGTGACATCGCGCGCGCTTACCGACGACCCGGCGGTGATGACCAGTATGTCATCTTCTCGGTGTGCCTGTGTGGCAGCATCGAGCAACGCCTCGAAACGATCCGGGATGATCCCCCGCCGAACCGGCGTCCCACCGGCGCGTCTGACCAAGGACGACAGCGTGTATGAATTGACATCGCGGACCTGGCCCGGCCCCGGTTCGGTTTCCGGTGTCACGACTTCGTCGCCGGTCGAGAGAATGCCCACCGACGGGCGGTGGAACACGTTGATGTCGACGACCCCCAGCGCAACCAAGCCGCCGATCTCCTGTGGTCTCAACCTGGTCCCGCGCTCGACGACGATTTCACCCGCCTTCACGTCCTCTCCCACCTGCAGGACGTTCTGCCCGACGGACACGGCCTTGAGGACTTCGATTTCGTCTTGCTGTGCGCGCTGGGCGTCCTCAAGCATCACCACGGCGTCGGCTCCGGCTGGCACCATGCCCCCCGTGTGAACCAGCGCGGCCTGGCCCGATCCGACGTCGAGTCCCGCCGGCTCTCCCATGGGGACCTCGCCGATCAGCTTCAGGTAGGCCGGCAAAGCCGCGCTCGCTCCGAAGGTATCGGCGGCGCGCACGGCGAATCCGTCGACCGTTGTACGCGGGAACGGCGGCAAGGGGTAGGGGGCCGACACCGATTGCGCCAAAACCCGTCCCAGTGCGTCAGCCGTCGAGATCGATTCAGATGGAATTTCGATCTCCGCAGGCAGCGCTTCGAGGAGGCGATTGAGAGCGTTGGTGGGATCAACGACCTTGAGGAATTCGGGCATGTTCAACTGAGCAAGAAACCAACCAGTTCCATGTAAATCGCCAAGGCGAAGACCCCCAACGCCACGAATGTCAGAGTTCGCCATTGTGGCCTGAAACCGGAACGCAACCGCGCCATTTGCCACACCTGTGCCAGGGCCAATGGAAGGACAATCACCGCTCCAACTGAGACCCGGCGCGGAAAGCCGGAAAGGTATGCCAATACGTAGCTCAGAATGGTGAAGGCGATTGCCAGGTCATGAAGCCGCATTGCGTTCCGCCACCCGATCCGCACCAAGAGGTTGTTCTTCCCGTACTTGGCATCTGTGGAGTAATCCGGCAGTTCGAAGGCGATGAGCATGGCAAAGCACAGCGCCACCAGCGGCGCCGTGCTCATGAACAAGATTCGATGCAGATCGCCCGTCTGCAATACGAAGGCAAAGCTGGGGACAATACCCCCTACGATCAACGAGGCTGTCAACTCGCCGTATCCGGTCGACTGGAGTCGAAGTGGAGGCGCGCTATAGGAATACGCTCCAATCAGTAGCAGGATGAAGAGCAGCCAGGCGAGCAGAGGCACCGTGCCTCGTACAAACCACCCGGAGACAAGAACCGCCATGAAGGCCAGGCAGACGATTGCGGCGTAGAGCGCCGTTCGACGGGGGAGAAGCCCTGGCCCGATCGCCCCGCTCCCTCCGGAAAACCAGGTCCGTCGCTCGTTCTGAGTGTCGAGTGGGGCGTCGTTGTACTCGTTCAGATAGTGCGTCATAAGTTGGCCGCCCGTCACGAGAGCCTGACCGAAGATGTACAGCCCAACGTCGACGCGGTGGCCCAGATAGCGGGCGATCGCTGCCCCGAGGGCAAAGAGCGCGAAGCCCCCGAGCAGGAAGTGCGGTCGGCTCAGGACGACAAACAGCCACAGCTGACGAGACCTGGACATCAGCCGATCTCCCACGGGAGGATGCGAATGTCCTCGCCCTCAGTTTCGGCATGGGTTGCGAGACGCAGTAAGGTTGCCCGACCGTTGATCGGGCGATAGCCGAACGCCACGCCAAAGGGCGCCAGTACGAGAGTCGGATCGCTGCAGGACAACCTGTCCGTTCGACCAGCGGTTGGTGAGCCCGGGCGAAGGTCGTGCCAGGCGAACTCTGCCTGACCTTCGATCAAGATCCAGATCTCATCCGCGACAGGGCGTGCGCGCAATTCGCTCGGCGCATCGGGGTCAGGCCGGACGAGCTCGGCCAAGCCGAAGCGGCGAAGCAAATGATCTTCGAACCGCAGGAGAGGCCAGAATTCTCCATGCTCACCCGACCGCGGAGCCAGCCGACGCGAATACAGATCATGGATAGAGAATCCGTCCGACATCAGACGCGCCCAGTTCCGTAATCCGGTGCACGCCGATAGGACGGCGTACTGGGAGATCGATCAGTGAGGAAACGGCTGCGGGCCGGTGTATTCATTCGGTGGGCTTGCCGTTCATCGCGGCAGGTGGAGTCACATCGAGGTGGGGCACCGGCTGGCGTGTCTTCAATGCTCGCCGGATGTCCCTCAGATGGATGATGTTGTGTCGGTAGATCAGTTTCAGCATATCCTCAAGTTGCGAGTCACCGAACCATGGGTGATAACCCCGCAAATGAAGATCCGTCGAGCTGACCTCGTCGAGGAGCTTGATAGTCCGGAGGCGAGTCTGCTTATAGGCGTCGATCAATTCAGTGGGATCCGCATCCAGTTCGGGGACCTCGGATTCATTGAAGGCGTCGATGTCAAAATCCCTGGGCGCGCCAAGCCCTCCCGCAAGGACGTCACGAATGAAGTGTTCGAATGTCCTCTCTGCTGATATGAAGTGAGCCAGCAGTTGACGAACGCGCCAACCAGATCCGGTTGTGTACACCTGTTGATCCCAGTCTGAATGTGCCAGCGATTCGAAGAAGGCGGCAGTCTTCTCGCCTTCCTCCTTCATTCGCGCGCGGATCCGGCCGAGCGTCGCCCTTACATCATGATCGACCTCAGACAAGGTGGTAGCCTCCGTCGACGACAAGCGTCTCACCGGTGATGTAATCGTTCTTGAGCAGGAACACGACGGCCTCGCCGATGTTGGATGGGGCGCCGGCGCGCTTCAACGGAACAGATCGCGCCAGAGCCTCCCAGCGTTCGTCCGGCATCTCTTCGGGCTTCAGCGCCAGACCGGGGGCGACCGCGTTCACACGAATGGTTGGTGCCAATGCCAGGGCCGCCACCTGTGTGAGCATTTCGACCCCGGCCTTGCTGATGGAGTGGACCGGGTAGCGCCTCCATGGGCGGAGCGCGGCGACGTCACTGATGTTGACAATAGAGCCGCCCTCGGGCTGCATTCGTCGGGCGGCCATCTGCAGGCAGAAGAAGGCCCCTTTCAGGTTGAGATCGATCGTCCGGTGCCAGTCGTCCTCGCTCGCCTGGAGAAGATCAACCGGCTCGAGAACCGCGGCCGAGTTGACCAGGAAGTCCAGCCTGTCGAACGAGCGATCGACCGATCCGAACAGATGCTGGATGCCCTCCCTCGTGCTCAGGTCGGCCGCCACCCGGATCCCCTTTGCGCCTCTATGCTGGATCTCCGAGAGTGTATCGACGGCGGCTGCCTCGGCTCGATGGTAGTGGAGAACGATCTGG
>CAZGRL010000267.1:0-4083 GCA_964528155.1 uncultured Anaerolineaceae bacterium | reverse complement strand
TCGTTGTACTGGATGACAAGCCGTTGGGCTTCTGCCAGAGACTCGGCCTGTCCCAGCAGGCATATGACTTCAGTGGATTGTCCGGGCGCCAACTCGACCACGGTTTGCAGCGCGCCACACGGATCAAGTCCCGCCCCAGTTCGGCCGGACAATCCGACCCGCCTCATGGCAGCGGGAGCAGACAGGACTCCGTTGCGGCCGAGGAAGTCTGTGCGATCGGCGGAGTAGGTTCGCGCCTGCGGCGTAATGGCTACAAAGGCGAGGCGCCCCCCATAGTCTGGGTGATAGCGATTGCGAGCCAAGATCGCCTTGGCCTGCACGTCCCAGCTCGTCACGATGTGCATCTGTGAGTCTTCACGCGATTCACCGAGGGTCCATTCGACATAGAACGTGACCGAAAGCCGACGCCTTCTGGACGAGTCATTGCGGAGCTTGAGCCTCTGAATGCGCACTGGATCTCCGCCAGTCTCATTCATCGGGACGAATGTCGTCAGTTCTTGCTCGATGGCGTGACTATTGTGCTCGAAGACCGAGTAGCCGGTGCCGTGGCGGATCCGGTAGGCGTCAAGCTCCCTTATCGGCAGCGGAGTTGGCGTCCAGAACACTCCGCTCACCTCGTCGCGGATGAATATCGCCTCTGACGGCGGATCGCACACCGGGTCGTTCGACCAATCGACAAGCCGGTTCTGCTGGCTGTTTCCGTACCAGGTGAACCCCGAACCGGACTCGCTGACCAGTGCGCCGAACGATGGATTGGCGATGACATTCACCCACGGTGCTGGAGAATGCTGGTGAGGGCCAAGGTAGATGGCGTACTCGCGGCCGTCGGGCGTGAAGCCGCCAAGTCCGTTGAAATAGGACAGCTCCATGAAAGGCAGCGCCGCTGATGGCTCTTCGACGACTCGTCGCGTGGGCAGCCTGCCAGGCATCTCGGGAGGTTCAGCCGCCGACGCGAGCTGTTGAGGTAGCGGTCCCCGGGCGGCAACCAGATTGACGCGGGCCGCCGCCAGGATCAGGTTCAAGTCTTCCTCCTTGATCTGATCCACACTTCGAAGGAACACGCCTCCGGGTTGGTCCATTGGTGTAAATGTCGAGTAACCCTGAATCAGGTGGGTCAGCTCTTCATTGAGAGGCTGGCCATAGGATGATGACTCCTCATTCAGGATCACCAGGTCGACTTTCAGTCCGTGGCGCCTCCAATAGGCATGGGCCTGCAATAGCTGACGGACGATTCCAATGTCGCGCGCTTCGCCGATGCTGAGGACTGCCAGGGGTAGATCGCCCGAGATACCGTAGCCCCACAGTGCAGATTGGCCTAGCCTGTTCTGCTGGAGCCGTCCCGCTGGTGGACGAAGCATGGCATTCGGAAAGAGCAGGAAGCTGGCCAGATGCTGGAACCGGCGCGCGTCGTCCGGCTGAATCCGCAAGAGGCGCAACTCGAGCTGCGCGTTCGCCCAGGCCAGATCGAACGCCTGACTGATCGCATGCGGATCGCTGAACTTTCCGATCAAGTCAAGCACATGCTGGCGGCTATCCGCGACCCCGAGCACGAGAGTGAACTGGATTTGTTTTCCCGGCTCAAGGCTCACTCTGCGGCGCAGGGACAGAATCGGATCCAGAACGAAACCTTCCGTGTCTGAGAGTCTTCCGTGCATGGCTGCAGGATCAAGGCTCGTCTGGCCGCGTCCGATGAATTTCGCCCGGTCCGTCTCGAATTGGGCAGTCCCTTCGCAACCATCGTCGAAGGTCATCAGATGACCGACGTGGACCCGGGGCTCACCCGGATCACGCGGTCGCCGTGTGGCGATGATGGCGGATTCGCGCTGAAGGTACTCCGTCTGTATGAACAGCTTGTTGAAGGCCGGGTGCTGACGGTCGGTGTTGTGTGGCGCCAAGGCTAATTCGACATAGCTGGTTATTTCCAGATGACGGCTTCGGCTCGAACGGTTGACCATAGTCACACGGCGCATTTCAACGTCGTCCTCGGGCGAGACAGCAATCTCGGTTTCGATGTCGATGCCTTGCGAGGACACTCCGATCTCTGCGCGGTCGATGGCAAAACTGACAGAGTAACTTTCAGGCGGTTTCAGGGTGGGTTGGTATGTGGTCGACCAGAACTGGCCGCTGTCCATGTCCCGCACGTAGCAGAAGGTGCCGTTCGAATCGCGAGTCGTGTCAGCTCGCCATCGAGTGATGTCCATGTCGTGCCAGCGGCTGTAACCGCCTCCGGCATTGGTGATCATCAATCCGTAGCGGCCGTTGCTGAGAATGAGTGTCTTGGGCGTCGGCGTGTCCGGTGTGACAAACCGGCTAACCGATGGAGCAACTTCGTCCGCGGTCACGCCTGCCTCGGGCCGTCCTTCGATCGGAACGCGTATCATGGCTGGTGAGACAGGGATTCTCTCGTAGAGAAGGGGTTCCGTCGCCCTGACACGGCGATCGGCGTGGAACCTGCGCTGCATCACCTGATCATGGATGAAGTTATCGAGCGCCAAGAATCCCATCGCCTGGTGGTGAGCCATGTAGGCCCGCACAACCACTCCTCGGCCGCCGAGGCGGCCTCGCTCCCGGCTGAAGTCGATCGACTCGAAGAACCCATAGCCGCCGTCGTGTAGCCCCAATCTCGCCAGCCGGTGAAGATTCCTAACCGAGGCCACCGGACTCAAGCTCAAGGCGAGCAGTGTGGCGTAAGGGGCCACAACGAGATCGTCCTCCAGTCCGCGCTTCAGTCCCAGGCTGGGAACGCCGAAAGCTTTGTACTGGTACGTACGGTTGATATCCAGGTCGCCATAGGCCGCTTCTGAGATCCCCCATGGCACGCCGCGCGGCGCGGCATAGTCGATCTGGGCGCGGACCGCCTCTCGACATGCTCTCTCCAAAAGGGAATTGTCGAAGGCCCGCTGCAGCAGAAGCGGCATAAGATACTCGAACATCGTGCCGCTCCAGCTCACAAGCAGGTGTCGCCTGCCGACAGATCGGTAGGGACGATGCATCGCCAACCAGTGGTTGCTACCTACGTCTCCCCGGGCAATTGCCACGAAGCTGGCCAATCGAGCTTCGCTTGCCAGTAGATCATAGTGCGACCCATCAAGCCGCTGATCTCTGACGTTGTAGCCGATGCTGAACAGTCTGCGTTCACGGTCGTAGAGAAAGCGCATGTCCATGCCGTCGGCGAGGCGATGCGTGCTTTGCAGGAGGCCCTCAAGCTGTGCCTGCATTTCGCCTGCGAACCATTTCGCCCGGTCAAGATCCTCGTTGACACGCTTCAGCCATTCGGCGACTGGGGAGGGAAGGTCTCGCCCGGATGCAGCAGCCAGGCGAAGATCCTTGAATAGGGGGATGCGATCTGAGGCGAGGGCTCTCAATGAGGGCGCGCTCGCAAGTGTCTGGCGTCGGGCAACGGTTGCCTCGGGCCCGAGGACTAGATTGAGGATCTCGTCTGATTGTGCGTCCAGCGAGTCGACCCAGGGCATGTACCGATCGAGGATCGTGACCCATCCGGTCAGCTCTGTCTGGACCTTCCCAGCCCAATAGGCGGGTTCGTCCAGTCTGCCCTCTGTCTCCCATAAGTCCTTGGCCAATGTTGCTGCCGGTCCCACCGCCTGCCGCAGCCGATGCACGATGTCGGGCAGGTCCGCCGGATCGCTAACAAATAGCCCGGCCAGGTGCCCCATTGCTTCGTCGGCTGATGGCGACAGCCGAATTCCATCGACAGCCTGTCGCAGCACGTCCAATGTGTAAGTCAGGCCATGAAGCGCGCGCGGCCCGATCAGCGGCTCATCCCACAGATCGTTGATCCCTGATCCCAGGGCCCACAGGCTCGCCAGCAGGTTGCCGCTGTCGACGGTCGAGACATAGCGCGGCTCAAGCGGCTCGAGATCCACCAGGTCGTACCAGTTCAGCAGATGGCCGCGATAGTCCTCAAGTCTGGTCAGCGTCTGGAATGTCTGCGCCAGGCGCTCGACGGCCTGATCGCTGGTCAGGAACCCGAAGTCGTAGGCTCCGATGACGCTGAGCATCCACAAGCCGATGTTCGTCGGGCTTGTCCGCGGAGCGACCGCATTCTGGTGCGAGACCTGGTAG
>CAZGRL010000266.1:0-4100 GCA_964528155.1 uncultured Anaerolineaceae bacterium | reverse complement strand
CTCCCTCCCCCTCCCCCGGCGTGCGCTCGGGGACCGCGAGGCCGTGCATCATGCCGGGGGAGGGGGAAACAGGGGGTGGGGGTGGTTCGACGATCCGTCTGCATCTTCCGATCCACCGCCATGCCGGACGCGAGTCCGCTGTAGGACACATCGAATCAGCGGCCGATAGGCTCGACTGCCTCAACGAGCAGCGCCACCTTCCGGACGTCGGCGCGGGTAAGGATAAGCGTCGCCTCATTCGGCCCCCGCAAATGCAGACGGCGGACATAGGCCTCCACATCCACGGCCGATCCCCTTTTCTTCAATGTCAGTCTCCCCACACCCCGCGCTCGCATAGCCTCGCGCAATGTCCGAAGATTCGACGGTAGAACCTCAACGATGCGGTAGGCCCGGGCGAAGGGGGTATCGATCCAGTTGTCGGAGGTAAGGTATGCGATCGTGGCGTCGATCTGCGCCGCGCCGATTCGTGCGCCCAGCTCGCCAACCAGGCCGCCCCTGAGCACGGACGGGTCAGGCTCGTAGAGGTACGTCCGCGGCGGCGCAATCGGTGGGCTACCTTCGACGGAGGGAGTCAGGCTGTGAGGGCCGGGGAGCACGGTCGCCTTTCGCTCGCCCTGCTTCAGGCTCCCGAACCAAAGGCAGGCCTCTTTGAGCTCGCCATCGGACGAGATGAATTCCACCTCACATGACCACCGTCGGAGTTCCTCGAGGTCGACCGCCGGGCTGACTTTCACAGCCAATCCTTCAAGCGTCGAAAGCCAGGAAGACGCCAGGTCGAGCGGTGGATTGTAGCCGGCGACAGAGTGTATTCGACGGCCGGCTTTCCGTCTCGCCGGGTCGAAGAAGGCCGCCGTGTGCGGCGGGAAGCGCCACGCCGACAACGCGAGGTCGGCCTGAACCGGGCGAATGTTCCGCGCCAGTCCGAGCGCTCCGGCGTTGGCGGAGAGGAGGAGCAACCGCATTCGGTCCCGGTCGACCGATACGACCGGGACCTTCCGGGCAAGTGCCAGACTGTCCCCACCAATCCCACAACCCAGGTCGAAAAGCGCCTCGAAACCGGCCATTCGACCGGCGCGATAAGTCGAAACCGACTCGGTGGAGGCTTGTTCGAGTGCCTCGCGGTCAAAGAACATCTCTCCGGCACGCGAGAACTTGACGACGGCCCTTCGTCGCAAGATGCTTTGCTCGACCGCTGCCTTCGCCAGGGGTCCGGGGATTTGCCTTGAGAGCTGCTGCACGATGGAAAGGAAGTTGACGTCTGTGGGCGAGAGGGCTGCGGCCTGCGCTAGTGCCTCACGCCCCTGGTCGGATTGCAGCCGAGCGAGCAAATCGGAGTCGAGCATCTCTCTACTCGGTCTCGCCGAAGGCGTTTCTGCGCCCCCGGGGACGATACATGTATCGGGGTGAAGAGATCTGGTTGAAGGAGAAGGGCGACGACTCCGCATCCATCTTTCAACCAGCATGCACCTGTGCGCCGGCGGGAATCGCCCACCAACATCCGTGGCGAAACCACTGTCGCCAGGGCGGAGATCGGAAACGGGCGCCAGCGTATGGATCTGAGCCGGGGCAGCGGCAAAAGGCTACCGGTTCAGGCGATCGAGCGGATCAGTTCCAGGAACTCCTCCCACTCTTCGTTGAAGAAGTGCAGAGAAGTCGTGCCAAGCTCGACGTGATAGGTGACCTCACCGTCCGGTTCTTCTGCTTTCCAGACCATGTAGTTAGCCGTCTCGGCGATCGTGATGGTGTCAATCTCCGGCTCATCGGACATGTCACTCTTCTCCTGAGGAAAACGAGTTGGATTTCGCGTGTGACCGGCGGCTCCTTATCGGGGAGCATCACCGATCCGGGCTCTCCCTCCTCGCCAGCCACTTAGGAAGGCGGGGAATCCGGAGGGCTGGTCGACGTGGGGCCGGCAGATAATCAATTGGAGGATCCCACGGTGATTGGTCCAGCAGTTTGCGGGCGATATATCGACCGATGAGCAACAACGTGGCCATGGATGGCGCCGAGAGCAGAAGGCCCAGGACACCCGCCAGGCTGGCACCGACGATGGCCCCGACAAGGATGATGACCGGGTGCAGGTTGAGCGACTGGCCCATCAGCCGCGGGATCAGGAGGTAATCGATCGACTGATCCAGCACGATCACGCACAGGATCACAACAATGGCGTGGGACAGGGGCGGCAGGCCATACCAGTTCCCGGGCTGGAAAAAGGCCACGACAGCGGCCAGAGCCCCGGCGGTCAGCGGACCGAGAATCGGCACAAACTTCGCCAACCCCCCCAGCAGACCCAACCCCAGCGGTGAGCGCACGCCGAGCGCCAGCATCAGCAAGCCCGTCAGGAACGCGGTGATCAAGGCAACCAGCGACTGGCCTCGCAAGAACGCGTCCCAGATGTTGCCGAGGGCCCTCCTCAGCCGGAATGTGTCTTGCTCGTATCCCGGGATTGACAGATTTGTCCAGCCGGTCCTCAACTTCTCATAGTCAGCGGTCAGGAAATAGGCCGCGGCCAGAACAAAGACGAGTCGGGCGACAGATTCGATGGCCACGCTGGCGAGAGATGTGAAAAGTGAGCTGATGCGCCCGATCGTCGGTTGGACCGCGGTCAGCGCCTGTTCGACCAACGGCGCCAGATCGAGCCGTGAGAGGTCAAAGATCCACGGTCCGACGGCAACGGTCTGTCGGCTGAGGCTTGTGATCTGTTCCGGCAATCCGACGAGGAAGCGCTGGATCGTGAAGACCAACGACTGAAGTTGTTGAACGAGGGCCAAGCTGGTGGCGGTCGAGGCGGTGATCAGAACAAGGATGAGGAATAGAAAGACGACATTCGTCGCGGCGGACCACGAGAGCCGGGCACATCTCTTCAACGAGCGCACGATCGGGACGAGCAGGAAGGAGACGATGCCGGCCACGACCAGGAGTTGGATGATTGACTGGAAGCGCGCGACCACCAGCGCCAGGAGGATGAATGCCGCAATCGCCACCAGGGTCTTGGTGGTCGTGCTCCATTTGGCCGAACCCTGTGTATCACTCAAGGCGCATCATCCCTTTGCCGGCCGGATCTCAGTCGCCGCTGCAAACTCGTCAGGCCGGCAACCAGGCGGCGTCCCAGACCTGGTCTTGTCTCGCTTTGCGCAGGTTCGGTGACAGGCGGCGGCATCGAATCAAGCCCAGCCGTCTTGCGATAGATGTAGCCCAACCACAAACGCAGCGTCGCCAGCGTGGGTGCGGCCAGGAGCACACCCAGCAACCCTGCAAGTATGCCCCCGGCAAGGATACCGAGCAATACGGTTAGTGGGTGGAGATTCAGCGTGAGGCCGATGATGCGCGGCACCAGAACGTTGTTCTCGATCTGTTGGATGATGATGAAGGCCGCCAGCACGACGACGGCGTACCAAAGCGGTGCCAGCCCCCACCAGTTGTCGGCTCCTTGCAGCAGGGCGACGACGACCGCGGCCGCACCGGCGATCGCCGGGCCGAACATCGGGACGAACTCGAGCAGGCCAGCGATGAGCCCCAGGACGAGCGAAAAGCGAAGGCCCAGGGCGGATAGGATGATCGTCACCATGATCCCGACTGCCAGACCCAGGATGAGCTGCCCGCGCAGGAACGCCTGCCAGACGCGGCCGGTTTCATCCGTCAACGACTGAAAGTCTTGTCGAAAGGCCGGAGGCACGAGTTCAATGAAGCCCTCACCTAGCGAGCCGGACTCGAGCAGTAGATAGAAGCCGATCACCATGGCGATGACCAGTAAGCCGATCGTGGAGGCTGTCGCGCCGGCGACCGATGCCAGGACCAGACCGGTTTGGGTCAACACGGGACGAACGGACGTGATCAGGGACTGAAGGATCGGATCAAGGTTGATCCGGGCCATGTCGATTGTCCAGGGTCCGATCACATAAGTTCGCTCGGCCATCGAACCAAGCAATTCCGGCAACAGGGCGGACAGGTTGCCGATGTCCTGCACCAGACCCACCAGTTGCTGGGAGATCGCCAGCCCCATTCCGGCGACGATGGCCCCGATGAGGAGGATCAGAATGACGTAGGTGAGCAGGACAGCCGCCCAGCGCGGCAATCGCAGCCAACGTTGAAAACGCGTG
>CAZGRL010000265.1:0-4119 GCA_964528155.1 uncultured Anaerolineaceae bacterium | reverse complement strand
CTTCGTAGATGTTTGGTTTAAATTGCCTCATATCGTCAAGCCCCTGTCAGTTCAACTGTACTTATTTTCAACAACGACTTTCCCAAACGCAGAAGACATGCTGTTACAACAATTCCCTTACCGCTTTCAATATAGCTTCATAATCCGGCTCGTTAGAAACTTCTTTGACGATCTGGATGTACCGTATGACACCTTCTTTGTCCACAACAAACACAGCTCGAGCAAGCAGCCGCAACTCTTTTATCAAAACGCCAAATGAAGTACCGAACGATGCCTCCCGATGGTCTGAAAGGGTCTGAACATTCTCAACACCGGCCGCCCCGCACCAGCGCCTCTGCGCGAATGGCAAGTCCATACTAATCGTCAGCACAACAACGTCGTCGCCAATATCCTGAGCTTCTTCATTAAACCTCCGGGTCTCGGTATCACAGACTGATGTGTCAAGAGAAGGAACCGAACAGATTATGCAGACCTTGCCACGAAACGATGATAGTTTCACCAGCGACAGATCATTAGCAAGCACTTCAAAATCCGGTGCTGGCCGACCAACTTTAGCCTCTTCCCCTACAAGAGTAAGAGGTTTGCCCCTCATAGTGATAACATCTTTTCGCTCGTTCATAGCTACCTCCTTGCAGCCCAAAGACACGTGATTGAGGCGAATCTTATTTTTGGCCGAAGTGCCTTAGCCAACATCACCTCGTCTATTGAGAAACCCCTGTTGACAACGACATACTCGCCTCAGACGTACCGCCATACATACCTATATTCACGCGCCCGCCGTTCGGCGATGGCTCAGCCGTCCAATCTGAACTCGGGTCCCCAGCATCGATACATGGACTGGTTACGTTATCCCTGACCCAGGTCCGACCGTTCGGATCCCACCTTCCAGCCTCCGAGTTCAAATGAAAGTCTCCATTTGCCCTATCGGCAAACAGCGGATCAGCACTGATATTATTTCCAGCCAGCCAGCCTCCCTGAATATCGCTGTACGTAACCACGGCACCAGCAGTTACATCTCCCAGTATGTTACCCCACAGGATGCAACTGGTCAACGTCGATGCGCTGTTGCTCCAGTCGTAGATCCCACCACCCCAGGAGGTTGCCCTGTTGCTAATTAAGTTGCAGTTTGTCAGTGTTGGGAAGCTATTGCTGTCATTGAACATCGCGCCGCCGAAGTCGGCTGCATTGCTTGCGAACAAGCAGTTGTTTAATGTTGGACTGCTGCCGCAGTTGTAAATGCCACCACCCCACCAGTTTGCATCGTTGTCCTTGAAATCACAGCGGGTGACTGTTGCACACATACCACTATTATATATGGCGCCCCCCTGAATATTTGCATGATTGTCAAAAAAGACACAGCCGGTCAACGTTGGGCAGCTATTGACGTCATTTAACAATCCGCCACCGTAGTCGGCAGAATTATAGTTGAATTCGCAATCGTTCAATGTCGGCCCGCCTTCGTTCGTGCTGTACATCCCGCCGCCTCCACAGACCGCTCTGTTGCTCACAAACTCACAGTTGCTGATAATCGGTCTGCCGCTGCAAATATACATCCCTGCGCCATATTCATCTATATCGACGTTATTTGGATCGCTGCCATTTGCATTCCCACCGGTAATGGTGAACCCATCAAGGACAGCGCTCGGACCGGTGCTACTGCCATTGATTACATGGTAGCTGTTCTCCTTGTCATTGTTAGGATCGTTCGCATCATCCCCAGCTAAGTCTCCACTGAGAATCGTGATATTTGTCTCAGGGCCCCTTTGCTGGCACTGAGTTTCTCCGCCCGGGTGAAGCGTAGAGTCAATCCCTGCAAAGCCGCCATATACACCCACCCCATCGATGAGCTTGAAGCTTAGACTACGAAATCCCAAGCCTTTGTCCGGCGTGTAATTTCCGTTTGCAACCCATATTTCGTTAACGTCATCCGGCCGGATAGCAGCCGCTTCGAGAGCATCTTGTAGGTCCGTAAAAGCATCAGCCCAAGAGGAACCATCGTTCGCACCAGAAGATGCCTCGCAATCAACATAAACTACAGCCTGCTGCGGTGAATATGGGAAGTCAATAGCCCACCTATTTCCTGAGAAGGCTGACATATCTACCGACCTGGAGGTAGTAACCTGCCTTGAGTTAAAGTAATAACCGGGCTTGGTGACATTCAAAGTAAAGGTCGACTCCGAGGGAACTCCGACCAATGCATATATGCCGTTGGCATCTGTCGTATCCGTATATGTTTGACCAGCAATTGTTTGGGCAGTAACAACCGCATCCTTCAGTGGGCTGCCGGCATTGTTGGTAACACGACCGCTGATGATCTCGTTGCTGTCGTAGATGAAAATGTTATAGAAGCATGTTACTACAGAATTGAATTCCATACTGCACCTGGCATCAGGCAGGTTATAGTAGGCATCATCAATACCATACCAGCCTAAATTCAGATGGTGGTACAGTGTTGAGCTATTATAACCGTATCCGTCGCATACGACAGCGTGGGTATCCTCACCCCCAACGTATACAACAACGGGACAAGCTGCATCAAGATTGGGGTTGATCATCCCAATTATGCCTGGGCCGATATTGGAGCCCCCGTTACTGCCCGTTATTACATTAGCATACTGGAAGGTGCTCATTAAAGCTTCCTTGAGCTTGAATCCGTCTTGAGGATACGACCCTGAAGGAGTGTAAGTCATGTTCATCGAAAGGCCGACATCGAAGCAAAGCGCTCCTACCGCTCGGCGCTGTGAAAGGAAAGCATTGCCGCAAGGAATCAATGGCATCTGCCCCCAGTCATACGGCCCACCGTTACCGTCGCCACCTCTTGTGTATACATCTTGCCTTACGCCTATAGCACCATCGTTGACATCTACAGTACACTCGATTCTACCTATGCCCTGCGTTGGGTGCTTGTGATACCGCATTAGTTGGGCCATAGCAGTCGCCACGCAGCCGCAGGGATAGTTCTCTTCGTTGCCAGAGTACCAGCGTACCTGGCCGCCTGAAATCCGCGGAGTATAGTAGTTATAGCAAGCAAGACCGCTGCCATAGCAGCTTGTCTCCTGGTTCCATTCGCTCTTAACCAGAGGCGCGACACGAAGATCATTTATGTAGCTTTCACTCAATCCCATCGCTGATAATCCACCGCTGTGATTCCAGCTCAGGCTTATTAGATTTTGCCATTTTCGTTGGGTGGCGGTAGACCTTTCCCCGCTCCGAGCGGCCCGTAACTGGCTACCATGCCTTGCCGACTCGACCCGACCAGCAAGATCACGACTAACCAGAGCTCCCAGCGGATTCCCAGATGAAGGATCATAAACACCGCCGTCAGCAAAGCCGATGATCGGCTCAACCAAATCATCACCCGATACAATCACAAATCCCGAAGGCTCCAGATATATGATGTAGTATAAAGGATGGCCATAATCGTCATCAAAGGGCTCAACGCTCGCCACCTGCCGGCCTAAATCTGCGCCCAGCGGCTTAGGATTGACTATGAGCCACCCCTTAACCACCGTCTCAGCCTCATTCCCTGTAGTCGGTCGTGCCAACAGACCTGCGGGGCAAAGTAACAACACTGCGAAAAACATGATAAACGCGATACCTATGCGATTCATTTGGTCACCTCCGTATTACCAGCAGTACCGCCACAGACGCAAGCAGGTAACACTCCGATATGGCCTACTGGCATATTATACTAACCACTTTCGTTTTATAGGTACCCTCAAAGAAATGCGGGAACTGATTTTCATTATAGCGGCTGGTTGGAAGCTTGTCCAGATTAATCGAGATGTGACATCACCATAAATCACCCTTCTATTCTTGCATAGCTCGTTCCTTCACAGAGTCACGAAAATATAGCTTTTCATTTGTATAAGTCCGTTGCTAAGATCTCCTCTGAGAACTTATTTCATAACCTTGGAAAACGGCCTGAAAAGCTCGCTTTAAAGTCATCTCCGGAGGTTATGAAATGGCGTATAGTATTAGTAATTGACTGCTTCAATTTCGAAATATGCCTGAACTGAACCGCCGAAGGTCAGTCCTTCGTGCGGTCAGCCTCAGGCATATTTCGAAAGTGAAGGAGTCAAGTACTAATACTATACGCCATTTCTTCTGCGGGGGTTA
>CAZGRL010000264.1:0-4235 GCA_964528155.1 uncultured Anaerolineaceae bacterium | reverse complement strand
TCTCGGTCAGGGCGCTTTTAAAGCCAAAATGAGACAAATGAGACACTATTTAAGGGTATTTTTCGGCGTCTCATTTTTATACCTTCCTTCCGCCGCGCCCTCGTGCGGGCCGGCGAATTTTTTGGCAATATATTTTTTAATTATCGGCTTTATTTTTTGTCTTTCAATCTATCAATATAGTCAATTATATTCTTAATTTTATCCCAACTCATCACATCTTCAGTTACTTCATTCGTATGCATAATTGGGTTTCTGACAGGGTTGATTTCTTTAGCATCTGAAGATAACTCTTTTTTATATTTTTTAGGAGTTGGTTTTTTGGCATTTTTTTCTAAAAATAAATCAATTATTTCTCCAAGGTCATATAAATCAGCATAATTCAGAAAGTGTTCTTCTTTCACAATTTTTCCCTTCAAAGCGTGGGTCTCCTCATCTTTTTGTCTTAATCCTCTTGTGTTTTTAATACGATTAAGAATATCCTTTTCGTCATCTATTTTCGTATCAAAATAGCTCTCATCTATTTGTTTAATTTTTATATATTCCCTAAGAATATTTTCTAAAATGAATAAATCCTGATAAACAAGGGTGTTTTTATATGAAAGCTCTTTTAATTTTTCTTTCAAACTTTTTTGAGTTTTTTTATCATCTATACTTTCGCTTATTTTATCTCTGAAATATTTTTCACGCCGGTTGCGACTCTCTTCCATCCTTACCTCATAGCCTGGTCTTGAATCTTGCTCAATATCCCCATCTTGCTTAAGTTCCTTCCTCCAGGGAGTCCAGTCTTGGATAATAACTACAAGTATCTTATCAATTTCTTTTAGAAATTTTTGGTAAAGAGGGTCGTCCTTAATTATCCCCTCTCGCGCGCTTGTAAATCGGTCGTTTTTACTATCGTCTTCAAAGCCATCAACATGAAGCTCACCATAGAGATATTCTTCTGTAAGTGTTTTCTTTGAAATTTCTTCAAAAAGGTTTTCTTGTCTTAGTCTGCCATTCGTGAAAAGATTAACGCTCGCTTTGAAGTCTCCCCTTGAGCCTCTAAGAAGTAACTGACTTGACACCTTCACAGAAGCAATAAAACCCTTAATCTCAATGGTTTCATTTTCAAATACAAAATTCGTATTTCCGATAACCTTTTCTTTGTCCAAGTTTTTAAATCTATTTCCAAACCTTTTGTCTTTATTGCCGATATACCATATGAATTGAGTATTATCGTTCAGCTCCTTTAAATCATTAATGCTTACAGGTTTATCATTTACTTTAATAATAAAAGAATCACCCTTTTTGATACTAAAAATAAAGTTGAACTGCGTCGCAAGGTACTTACGAATTATATCTTCACTATTAAGATTGGTTTTTATTCTTTCAAAAATTATTTTTGTGCCTGTCTTTTTAGTTTTAGACTTGCCAAAAAGTTTATTTTTTTCTTTATCTAATAAATTATCAAGGGTGTAGCTACCATCCTTCTTAATTTCTTCATCTAACTTTGGGTTATTAATTTTCCCTCCGGTTATCTCTGATCCTTGTTTCCTTGAAATAATAGTTACCCTTTCAGAAATAGATAACATTGCCAATTTACCAATACCCTTCCTGCCGATTACATTACGTTTAGATTTATTAGTTTTATCCTTTCTTCTTGAGTATCCAACTTTCAAAAACTTATCCTGAAAATCACTTGCGTCCATCCCTTTTCCATCATCCTCAACAACTAAGCTTGTTTCACCAATATTAATTTTAACTTCTTTCGCTTCTGCGTCCCAAGCGTTTGAAACTGCTTCTGCAATAACGGTTGCAAAACTTCTATATAGACCTCTACCCAAATGATTGAGGACTTCAAGAGAAAACTCAAATTTAAAGGGTTTATTCTTTTCTGCCATAAATTTCTTTAATGTGTTTTTTTATACTTTTTCCAATCACAGAGCCCAATTTAACCGGGACTGCGTTCCCGATAAATTTTGCAACATGAACAGCCATAATTGGTTCTCTCGGATTGACAAAACGATAATTTTTCGGGAATGTTTGGAAAATAGCTGCTTCGCGTAAACTTATAGCTCTGTCTTGCTCAGGGTGCCCAAATCTTCCATTTCCCAAGCCGATGCACTGCGTCGTCATAGTAGGAGCGGGTTCATCCCAACGCATGCGCCCGTAAACTGTTCCTCTATATGTTTTTCCAGTATCCTTTTTGTGACATTCTAAAATCAAATTCTTCTTCCAGCTTCGCGAACTACCGCCATCGTGCGGGGTAGATTTGATTCTTTTAAGATTAATCGTGGTTAATTTCCTAGACCTATGAAGAGGATCAAATTCGCTAATCTCTCCGGCGGCAAGTGGTTCAAGGTTTTTAATAACATCCCGAACAGTCACTTTTTTATCTCTGTGTGTTTTCTTTATCAATTCAATCTCACCAAAACGAGACGCCAATAGCACTAATCGTCTTCGGTTCTGAGGGATTCCATAATCTGAAACATTAACAATTTCGTATTTATATTTATATCCACTCTCTTCCAGTGTTTCTATAAATGTTTTGAAAATTGGATATTTTTTCGTGTCGGCAAGGCCACTCACATTCTCCATAGAAACAATATCCGGTAAAGTTTCTTTTATCAAACGAGCGAATTTTTCAAGTGGCTCTAATTGCTTTTCGGTAATATGCTTTAAATTCAGTCTCGAAAACGGCTGGCAAGGCGCACATCCAACCAATACTCGAATTGTTTTATTCTTATTGCCGAACAACTCATCAATCTCTTTCGCGCCGACATCAAGAATATCCCTGTATATAAACTTCGCTTTATTGTTGTATTCGTATCCAAACCTACAAGAATTATCGTTATCTATTCCCACCACAACATCAAGCCCTTCTTTAATGAGACCGTGGGACAAACCGCCTATACCACAAAATAAATCAATAACTTTTAATTTCTTCTTACTTAAATTTTTCATATAATTTTTACTTTCCAGATTTAGTTCGGTTACATTGTTTACACAACATCTGACAATTCTCTGCGGTTGTTTTCCCGCCTTCATGCCAAGGCTTAATATGGTCGGTTTCCATTTCTTCAATTTCCCATTTCTTTTTCTTATCCTTGCCTTTGCAGAACGGGCAAACACCTTTTTGTCTCTCGTACGCTTCACGTTTCATTTTGTCAGTGAACGCGCGGATAGAAAGGTGCTTTTCTTCTCCCGTAAGTATATATGGGTAAATACCGGATTTTTTCGTCACATCCTCATCCTGCATCAATTTGGCAATTTCGGTTTCTAGTTTTTTGGCGTTTAGTTTCTTATTCTTGAATTGGTTGTATAACTCACCCCAATTTACGCTTGCCATTTCTTTGCGGTAATTAGTGAACGTTTTTCGTGCCCACGCAATGACGTTTTGAAAATACTCCCACAACTCATTAGCGTTTTTGTCGTGCTGATGTTTCGCCATGTAATCTGCCACCTGTCCGTTGTTTATCCATGAGAGTGCGGTTTCTAGATACTCTTGCCTAATAGGTGAACTCTTTAAGAGCGAACCGCCATCGTTTGCTAGAAGATAGGCTGCACAATTCGTTTTACTAAATTTTAGTTTTGCATCAGACAACCATGGTCCGGTGTAAACTGCATTGCGGATTTCTTGCTCATTCACTTTTTCTCCAAAGGTATTGATAACTCTAAACCAGTCCAAACGCTCTTTATCCGTGCCTTCGCAGAAGTAAATCATTAGCTCATAATCCAAAATTTTATCCTGTTCCTCTTTGGTTAAGTTGTGAAAAAAGCGATCGTTCAGCGAAAAATCGCCATTAACATATTGTCCAATACTGATGGTTCGTTGTTGACCGTCCAGCACTTCGTAACCGCCATCATCTCTAATCATCCAATACATCACGTTCAAAGGAAAGCTGCTTTTGATAGTTTCTATCACAGCATTGCGTTGCTTTTCCTTGTACACAAATTCACGCTGATATTTCGGACGGATATCAAGTTTTCCGCTGTAAGCCACAACGCCCTCTTCAGCGCTGTCTTTATAACCAGCAATCACTTTCCGAATTGGTATTTTACGTAGTTCAATTTTCATTTTTTGTTCTTTAACTTTTTATTTTTTATGATAACTCTAGCGTACTTTGGTTTTCCATCTATTTTTGTTAAATAAGTACCCTAGGTGATGTCCGTTGGACCAGACAACATGCTGTATCTACCAATTGAGACCACTATATCAAACTGCGTTGGATTGTATATATCAATAAAGTTGACGG
>CAZGRL010000263.1:0-4244 GCA_964528155.1 uncultured Anaerolineaceae bacterium | reverse complement strand
CCCGGCCGCGGGGGATGCCCCCCACTCCCAACGCGAGGTCCAGCGCCAGCGAGCCGGAGGGGATCGCCGCCACCTGGGTGTGGGCCGCCTCGCCCAAGCGCATCACGGCGCCCTCCCCGAAACGTTTGGCGATGTCCGTCAACGCCCGTGTGAGCACCGCCTCTCGGGCTGCCGCGTCTTGCGGGATCACGACCGGCTCGATCGTTGTCTTCCTGGCCATGGGCTTCCTCCTCCGGATATCCCCCCAGGGGGGATGCTGCACCCAGTATAGCACAGGTGTTCTAGGCGTCAAGAGGCAATCGAACAGTTGTTCGGAATGTGCGCAATTTGAAGGGGCGGGAAAGCTGCGCTTTCCCGCCCCTTCAAATTGCGCAGCCATGCGACCGGAGAGAGCTCAGGCATCGGTTGGAGGACCTCTCCAAGACTGGTGGTACGGGCCCGCCCACTCCCTCGCCTGTTGACGTTTGGCCATTGTCGATTAAGCTTTAGGCGTAACGCCACACTCAAGCCGGCCCTCGCCGGGCCGGTTCCGCACCCGCCCACAACATCAGGCCATGCGCAATACCCGAGATCGCCTATCCCATTCCCTTTCATCGTTCGCTCGCCGAATCTCGCTGCGAGGCGATCTCGGCCTGCAGCTGCTGGCCCTGTACTTGCTCTTCGTACTCCCCGTCGCCGGCGCAGCCCTGACCTTCGACCGCATTGCCGGCGAGCGTCTGCAGGAGGACGTACAGGCTGCCGATTTGGGCCTGGCTCGGGCCATTGCCCTTGAAACCGATGCCACGCTTTCGGCGGCGCTCCATAGCGTTCAGGGACTGGCGGACAACCAAGCCGTGGTCGAGATGGACATCCCCGGCATGCAGACGGTCTTCTCCCAGTTGGCCCGCACCCGCCCGGATGTCAACCTGATCTACCGTCTCGGCCCCGACGGCCTGATGATCTATCACTTCCCAGAAGGACCCGGATCGACGGTCGGCGTCGATTTCTCCTATCGTGACTACTTCCAGGACGCGCGCCGGCTCGACCGCCCGATCGTTTCCAAGGGCCGAATCTCGCCGACGACGCACGAAGCCGTTGCCACCACGGTCATGCCTGTCCACAGCTCAGACGGCATCTTCCTCGGAGTCGTCGCCACCAATATCACCCTGCGCAGCCTTTCGGATACGCTCTCGGCGATCGCCTCGGAGCACCGACCGCTCGAAGGCTTCAACGTCAGCATCGTCGACGGAACCGGGCAGGTCATCGCCGACCCCAATTCGTCGCGCTTGTTGGCCCAACTGAACGACGAAGTTCCGGACATCATCGCCTCGGTGATCGCCGGCGAAGCGGGAACACTTGTCATGCCCGCTCCTACTGATACAGAGCATCTCTACTCGTACGTCCCGATTCCATCGGCTGGCTGGGGTGTGATCGTCGACCGCCCGACGGCAGTGGCTTTCGCCAGCGCCAACGCGCTGCACCGCGGGCTCCTGGCGGCGATGGCGATCTTCCTTGTCGGCGGCCTGCTCTTCTGGCTTGGGCTCACCCGACGTGTGATCCAACCTCTGGAGAGGCTGGCATCTTTCAGCCAGGCGATCGGTCATTCGCCCGAGGTCATGCAGGCCCCGACAACCGACCTCACCAGTCTCAGCCGCAGGCCGGATCAGGTCGGCAACCTGACCCGCAGTCTGGCCCGGATGGAGAAAGCGATCGGGCAGCGATTCACCGAACTCTCGACGCTGCTGGACACCAGTCGCACTGTGGTGTCCAGCCTGGATCCGGCCATCGTGCTCGACCGGATCCTGGAGCAATCGAGCCGCCTGCTCGAGGCCGGCGTGTGTGCCATCGTCGCCCTCGACCCGGCGGCACGCAAGTTCCGGGTGCAGGCCAGTCGCGGACTTTCTGAGGCGTACGTCCGACGGCTCGAGATCGACCCTTCCGAGCCCGATTCACCCAGCATGCGCGCCATCCGGAGCCGCGAGCCGATCCAGATCAGCGATACCGAGACCGATCCGACGTTCGTGACCTCGCGACCTCGCGCGCGCTCCGAGGGTTATCGATCCCTGCTGGCCGTGCCTTTGCTCACTCAGCACGCGCCACAAGCGGCGTTGATTCTCTATCGAACGGAACCGCACACGTTCACCGAGCGTGAAATCCGACTGGTGTGGAATTTCGCTAACCACGCCGCCATGGCCATCGAGAACGCTGCGCTGTATGCACGCAGCGACGAGAGGCTTCAGGAACAGACGCGGCGGTTGGAGGCCCTTGTCCAGAGCCTGGACGACGGCTTGATCCTGGAAGACCCGGCCGGCAAGGTTCTGTACTGCAACCGGCGTGTGTGTGAACTGGCGGATGTCTCCCCGACAGAAGTCCGCGGCTGGACGGCCGCGCGGTTGCGCGAGCGCCTGATCAGCACGGCCGAAGACCCGACGGAAGCGGAGGCGATCCTGGAAACGGCGCTCTCGGGCGGCGGATCGCAGAGTGTCGATGTCAGCCTGGGGAATGGACGCCTCCCGACCACGCTAAGGTTCCAGACCTTCAACGTGACCGACGCGCGCGGCGACTTGATCGGGCGGGGTCAGATCATCCTCGACGTAACCGGAGACCGCGAACTCGACCGGATGAAGGACAGTCTCATCGCAACGGTGTCTCACGAACTTCGCACGCCTCTGGCGGCGATCAAGGGCTATGCCACGACACTCCTCGCGGATGATGTCCAGTGGGACGAATCGGCGCAGCGAGAGTTCATCCGGGTGATCAGCGATGAGACCGATCGCTTGAGCCTCCTTGTGAACGATCTGCTGGATCTCTCACGTATCGAAGGCGGCGACCTCAACGTGGAGCGGACGGAGTGCTCGGTTGAGTCTTTGGTCGAGAGGGCCGCCCAGCGCGCGCGTCCCTCTCCTTCCGACCGCTTGAGAGTAGCGCTTCCCTCCAACCTTCCCCTTATTCGTGTCGATCCACGCCGAATCGAATCCGTGATCCGCAACTTGCTTGAGAATGCCGTCAAGTATGCCGGCTCCGACTCGGCCATCGAGCTCACGGCGGAGCAGGTTGATGGCCATGTGATCGTGCGTGTCGAAGACCAGGGTCCGGGGATCCCCGCCGAGTTCGGCGACCGGGTGTTCGACCCGTTCTTCCGTCTCGAGAACGGATTGACGCGGCGGGTATCAGGCGCCGGGCTCGGCCTTTCGATTTGCCGCGGGTTCGTACGCGTGCACGGGGGAGAGATCTGGATCGAATCCCGGCCACGCGGGACGTGCGTGGCCTTCTCTCTGCCGGTGGAGCCAACATCTGAGAGGTAGTAAGTGAATCCTGGAATTGCCGCTTTCGGACGTCGTTACTCAGAAGACCCACAAACGAACCGGCCTTTGCCTCCACCCTCTTGTTCCCCCTCCCCGGGCTTGGGCGTGGCCCCGCTTGTTGCCTGCTTTCAATCGCCAGCTCTATCCAGTTGCGAGTCAGCGCCTTGACTCCCTTGGTTCATACCGGCCATGGCTGAAACCTGGGTTCTTGTCGTGGATGACGAACGGCCGCTGCGCGAGTTCGTCAGGCGCAATCTCGAGGTGCGAGGATACAAGGTCGAGACGGCCTCCAACGGACTACAGGCGCTGGCACTGATGGAGTCGCGCGCCTTCGATCTTGTGATACTCGATTTGATGATGCCGCATATGGATGGGCTGGAGGCCACGCGCCGTATCCGCCAGGGGTCGCTTGTGCCGATCGTGATCCTCACCGCCCTGGGTGAGGAGGCAGACAAGGTCGCCGCGTTCAATCTCGGCGCCGACGACTATCTGACCAAGCCATTCGGCGTCGAGGAGTTGTTGGCCAGGGTCAAAGCCGTGCTGCGCCGCGCAACCTGGACCGGTGCGCCGCCCCGCGACGGGCGGAAGCTGATCAGCCGTCACGGGGTGAGCCTCGACCCGGAGGCGCACCTGGCGAGCGTCCAGGGCAGGGCCATCGACCTCACCCCGATCGAGTTCAACCTCCTGTATGAGCTGATGAGCGAGGCCGGTAAGGTGCTCACGCACCGGGACCTGCTGCAGCGGGTATGGGGGCCGGAATACGGTGATGAGGTCGAGTACGTGAGGGTCTATATCGGTCGGCTCAGGCAGAAGATCGAGCCCGATCCGTCGAACCCATCGGTGGTGGTGACCGAGCGCGGGCTGGGCTACCGCTTCGCCCCCGGTTAGATCGCCGCGGCCGCGGCAGGGCTTGGCGGTGGACCCATTGAGCGAGACACTTTTCACCCAATCGCTAGGGAA
>CAZGRL010000262.1:1165-4272 GCA_964528155.1 uncultured Anaerolineaceae bacterium | reverse complement strand
GCGGGTGACGGCGCGTCCTTCATCACCGGTGCGGACTTGTTAGTCGATTGCGGGTGGGTGGCTAGGTAGTTCCTGGGTCGGCGACGACGTTCCCCAGTTTCTCCGAGATCGCGTTGGCCCCCTGAACGAGTAATGGGGCGAGATTCTCGAGTTGGGAGATCTCGTGGCTGTACACCGTCCCGGTCAAGCTGATGCTGGCGACGACCTTGCCATTGTGATCCCGGATCGGCGCACCGATGCAGTAGATCATGTCTTGCTGCTCAGCGTTGTCCAAGCTATAGCCCCGGGCTCGAACAAGCTCGAGGTTCTCAGTCAACCCCTTCCATGTGGTGATCGTATTCTCGGTATAGCGGGTCAGGCCTCTGGTCTTCACGATTCGTCGCAGGTGTTCCAAATCGAGAAACGCGATGAGCGCCTTTCCCAGTGCGGTGCAATGGACCGGAGCTCTCTTCCCGACTGCGGAGTACATCCGAACGGGTTCGTTTGCCTCTCTCTTGTCAATGTAGACCACCTCTCCGTCGTCGAGAATCGCCAGATGGACGGTCATTGACGTCTCCTGGTTGAGCTGATCAAGAACGGGAGCCGCCTGAGTGCGAAGGTCCATCTTGCCCATCACCCGATAGGCCAACTCAAAAAGCCTTGGCCCTGGGGAATACAGGCCCGTGTCCTCATTCTGACTCACGAACCTGTGCGCCATTAGAGTCAGGAGGAGTCTGCGGGTCGTGCTGTTGGGGAGCTCTGCCGCGCGCCCGACGTCGCTGAGGGCCATCGGCCCCTCAGCCTCAGTCAGCGCGTCCAGCAAACTGATGGCACGATCGAGGGATTGGACCATTCGATGACTCCGGTTTGACGGTTCACGCTCACGCTGGCGGAGGTCAACGCCGTCGGCCCCAGTCAGCCTATGCTCCAACCGAAATCGGGGGCGCGTTTGTGCTTTCCGCGGAGAGGACCTCACAGCCGGTTTCGGTTACAAGGACCGTATGCTCGATGCGCACGCCTCCGACACCCGGAAGGTAGATCCCTGGCTCCACGCTGAAGACCATGCCAGGCGCCAATACCACCCCACTATCGGGCCCGATGAAAGGAGCTTCATGGTGATCCAGGCCCTGGCCGTGGCCCAGATCGTGATTGAAGTGCTGTCCATAGCCTGCCTGATCTATGACTTGCCGAGCCGCACGGTCGATCTCGGAGGCGGGCACACCCGGGCAGACCATCCGGATCGCTGCCTCCTGGGCACGGACCACACAGTCGAAGATCGCACGTTGGTCGGCGCTCGGGACCCCATAGACGAATGAGCAGGACAGGTCTCCGACATAGTCCTCGAACAGGCAGCCGATGTCGAACAGGACCATGTCACCACGCCTCAGCGTCGCCGACGTGGCCGGGCCGCCACCGGCCTCAGTCGCGGCGCCGAAGCTGATTTCGGGTGTGAAGGCGAACTCACTCCCATCGAGTTCGAACATCCGCCTGGCACAAACCGCCAGCACGGCCAGCTCTGATATGCCCTCCTTCAGAGCCAGGATCCCGGCCATCATGCCCTGACCTGTGATGTCGGCCGCGCGGCGCAACACCTCGACCTCGGCGGGGCTTTTGAGTAACCTCTGCCGTAGGATCAGATCCGTCGACGGCACGAATTCGGCCGCCGGGAGGCCCGCCTGCAACGGACGAAGCGGCCGGGAGGGCATCGCGTCTTCGCCGGCGAGTCCGATCCGTCCCCTATCCAGGCCGTTCTCGAGGCAGTAAGCGATCACTCCCCCCTCAAGGTCGGGTGCCCGCGCCACCCCCTTGCGTCCCAGGGTTGACGAGCGTATGGCGCGTTCAACGTCCCAGGCTGAATCGAGCAGAAGCCTGCAATTGCCGTCTGACTGGATGAGGAGCGCGCCGCGCAGCCCGGGGTCGAAGACCGAATATCCGGTTAGATAAAGGAGGTTGGAGTGCATCCCTCGATATCCCTGGGCGTAGACGCAAAGGAGGTCCAGAGACTCGCGCCGCATGGAATCGAGGGCCCGATCGAGACGCTGCCGGTATTCGAATGCGTCAATCGGCACGTACGTTCCCCGGAGCGGGTTCGGATCCCGACAACCTACTACTCCTCCCCGAGCTCAAACGCCCTTCGATAGATGTCCATGTAATCGTCGAGGGTCAACGGCCTCGGATTGCCGATCGTCTGTGGGTCGTTGAAAGCCAGCTCGGCCAGCGATGGGATCTCCTCAGGCGCGAACCCTAGGGACTGGAGGGATGAGATCCCCAGATCCCGAGTGAGACTCAGCACGGCTTCGACGCTCTTCTCGGCTGCCTTCGGAACGGAGAGCCGGCGTGTGTCCTCGCCCAACGCCGTTGCGATTCGGGCAAACCGTTCCGGAGCCGCCGAACAGTTGAACTCCATGACCGGGCCCAGGAGCCTGGCGGTCAGGGTTCCGTGAGGGACGTCGTGAACTCCACCGGCCGTCTGGCTCATTGCGTGCGCCGCACCGGCGCTCTCCGTTCCATACGACAGGCCAGCCAGCATGGCCGCCATGCACATGCTGTAGCGCGCTTCGATATCATCGCCTCGGGTGTAGGCGGCGCGCAGCGATCGCCCGATGTACTCCATCGCCAAGAGGGCGACGGCGTCGGTGAACGGTTGGGCGTAATCGCAGGTATAGCATTCAACGGCATGGGCCAGCGCATCCATGCCAGTTCCCGCCGTCATCGCCGGCGACAGACTCAAGGTCAACTCTGGGTCGATCAACGCCACGTCCGGACCGATCAGGGAAGTGCCTCCAACGTTGAACTTGATCTTGCGCCGGGGATCGGTGATCACCGCCCACAGGGTGACCTCGCTTCCGGTGCCCGCTGTCGTCGGGACGCAGATCGTGGGTGGGATCCTTGTCCGGATCGGCTGAGGGTCGGCCCACTCGTAATCGAGGATCGTTCCACCGTTGGCGGCGACCACACCGATTGCTTTGGCCGTATCGAGCGAGCTTCCGCCGCCCAGACCGATGAGCCCATCGCAACTCTCGCTCCGATACATGTCAGCACCTTGTTGCACGAGCTCGATTCCCGGATTCGGCGCCACTCGATCGAACACGACGGGGTCGATCCTGGCGCCCTTGACCGTGCGAGTG
>CAZGRL010000262.1:0-1155 GCA_964528155.1 uncultured Anaerolineaceae bacterium | reverse complement strand
AGGATCCCCACTCGCTCCATCGCCGGATCGGTCACGATCATCGGGCGCGCCAGGCCCAGCGCGGCGCATTCCTCTCCCAAGGTCTCGATGGATCCCCGACCGTGCTTCATCACCGTCGGGACGACGTAGCTACGCGGCTTGGTCATGGTCACTCCCTTTCGATCTTTTCTGTCGCGCGCAGCGGTCCGCGCGTCAAGGCTCCGTAGTCCCCGGCTGGACGAGCCGCTAGCCTGAAAGCTGACGCGGGATGCAACCCAGACGGCACGCAGTCGGCATCACGACAAACCGCCCCGGTCAGTCGTCCGCGCCCTTTGCCAACAGCCGGTTCAATTGGCCCAGTTCATCATCTGACATGGCAAACCAGTTCTCGGCCCGGGGATATTCTTTGGCGCCAACCTCTTCCACGTACTTGCTCAGGCCTCCAGTGATGACCTCGGCGACGTCGGCATAGACTTTGGCCATGCGTGGCTTGAACCGAGGGTAGAGACCGAACATGTCGTGGAAGATCAGGATCTGGCCATCGGCGTATGGGCCGGATCCCTGCCCGATGATGATCGACCCGCGCCCTCGTTCGTGGATCAGCTTGCAGACCTGCTGAGGGACGACCTCGACCACAATTGCGTAGGCACCAGCTTGCTCGAGGACTTGCGCATCCTCGACGATCTTGCAGGCTCGCTCGGCTGTCTTACCTTGGAGGCGGTAACCCCCAAGCGCGCCGACGCTCTGTGGCGTGAGCCCTAAGTGGCCCATTACAGGGATGCCGGCCGTAACGATTGCCGAGATACGGTCGGCGTACTCCGCGCCTCCTTCGAGTTTGACAGCATCGCACTCGGTCTCGGCCATCAGTCGGCCGGCGCTTCGGACCGCCGTTTCAACCGAAGGCTGGTAGCTCATATAGGGCATGTCGACCACCAACCAGGTGTTGGGTGCGCCGCGTCGCACGGCTTGCGAATGACGCACCATGTCATTCATAGTCACCGGCAGCGTGGTACCGTAGCCAAGGATCGTCATCCCCAGGCTGTCGCCCACCAGAATGATGTCGATGCCGGCCTGTTCTTCAAGGAAGGCTGTCGGGTAATCGTAGCAAGTGATCATCGAGATCGGTTCCCCGATCTCCTTCTTCTTGAACAACCCCGGCAGGGTGAGCTTCTTTTT
>CAZGRL010000261.1:0-4283 GCA_964528155.1 uncultured Anaerolineaceae bacterium | reverse complement strand
GCCGGTGGTTCGATATCTGCAACGCCAACCTGCGCGCCCGCGCCTACGCCGTCACCGGCGACATCTGGGCGAGCGACCCCGCCTGCTACCTGACGGACGCCGAGATCGCCCTCTAGCCTGCGGAAAATGGGGACAGGCAGGTGTTCTCATAAGACACGTGCCCGTCGGCACTTCCCGTGTTTCAAGATACGCACATGGGTGCCCTTGTGGCTGGGTTATAACACGGGCAGACGCAATGACTTCCCGGCGTTTCCGCTTGACATCCGGAGGTGGTTCGTGTATTCTTTCACATGGTAGGGGTATTAGACCAATTCGCGTTTTGTTCTGAGCGCTCAGCCGGCGTTCTCATGTCCGGATACTGATAAACCTGGTAAGGGGGAGTTCTTGAATCGGTGAGAGCTTAGCGCGCCTGACTGCTGGACTCGCGAAATAAACATCTCCCTTGCGTAACGACGAGTTCAAGCACCAGGTACGATGGGTCCGAGCCGACGAGAGAGGGGGATCGGTAACGAGCATCGCGCACACGAACACTACTGGGTTTTTGCTTGCCTGAGGCAAGCGCGTTCTCCCGCGTCAGGGCCAGCAGTCGTGCCGGTGCCCGCGACAAAAAAACAAGTTTGGGTTGGTTAGGACGGTTTAATCCCTAACGCTCCCTCGCGGCGGCGCTCTCCCGGGAACGCCGCCGCTTCTTTTTGCCCACACCCCACAAGTCCCAGCACCCCAAGGAGTTCTTGACCTCCACGGTCAGTTTGTGCTATCGTAATGCACGTGTCAGTCTTGGGGCACGTGCGAGGGGTTCCCGCTCGTGCTGCGGCATTATCCGGGAAATCAGCGAGGTTGCCTGGCCCGTCGTCGCCGTGCCTATCTGCCCAGCCGAGCCGAGAAGTGCCTGCGCGCACGAAGGAGAGAGCCATGAGATTGCTGCCGTTGAGCGCTGTCGTCCTTGTCGCACTCTTGAGTCCTGGTCTGCTCCCGGCGACGACGATCTATGTGCCAGATGATGAGGCCACGATCCAAGACGCCCTCGATGCGGCTGGCAACGGCGCCACCGTCATCGTCAGGGCCGGCACCTATACCGGTGGCGGGAATCGCGATCTCGACTTCAACGGAAAGGCCATTACACTGAAGTCCGAGAGCGGCGCGGCCAGCACAATCATCGACTGCGGGGGTTCCGGCCGGGGCTTCTACTTCGACTCGGGCGAGACGGCCGCCTCCATCGTTGACGGCTTCACGGTCACGAACGGCTATGTCTCCATGGGCGGCGGCGGTATCCTCTGCAACTGCAACTGCAGCCCCACGATCACCAACTGCACGATCAGCGGCAACGAAACCGGCAGCCTCGGCGGCGGTATCTACTGCGACTACAACTGCAGCCCCACGATCACCAACTGCACGATCAGCGGCAACTCGGCGCTATTTGGCGGCGGCATCCACTGCCTTGTCTCCAGCAACGCGACTGTTTTGAACTGCGCGATCGGCGGCAACTCGGCGGACTACGGTGGGGGCATTTTCGTCGGCGATAGCAGCCCCACGATCAGCAACTGCACGATTACCAACAACTCGACGGCATATGATGGGGGCGGTGTTTTCTGCGTTGGCAGCGACCCGACGGTCGACAACTGCACGATCAGCGGCAACACGGCCGACGGCCACGGCGGCGCCATGGGCTGCTACGACAGCGACCCGGTGCTCAAGAACTGCACGATCGCGTACAACACGGCCGGCAGCAGCGGCGGATGTGTCAAGTGCTACGGCCAGAGCGTCGGCGGCAACCCGACTTTCACCAACTGCATCATGTGGGCCGACAGCCCCGACGAGCTCGACGTTGAGCTCGGGACGCCGGTGGTAACGTACAGCGACGTGCAAAGCGGCTGGCCCGGCACAGCCAACATCGACGTCGACCCGTGCTTTGTCTCCGCCGCCTCGGGCAACTACCACTTGCTGCCCGGCTCGCCGTGCGTCAACGTGGGTGATCCGGGCGGCAGCTACTCGGGCCAGACCGATATGGATGGCGAGCCGCGCGTGATGGGCGGCCGCGTGGACATGGGCGCGGATGAGACCGGCGCAGTGGCGCCGGGGACGCCCACTGTCAATGTGTCCCCTGGTTCGATCCCGAACGATGGCTCTGCTCACTCCGCGATCACCGTGCCCGCCTCCGACGTCAACGGCCCGGGGGACATTGCCAGCGTCGTGGTTGACCTGTCGACCGTGGGCGGTGGTGCAGGCGAGCCGATGAACGACGACGGGGACGGGGGCGATCTGGTCGCCGCCGACGGCACCTACACATGCCAGGTTGCCGTGAACGACGAGGCCATTCTGGGCGTCAAGACGCTGACCGTGACGGTGACCGACACGTACGGCCTGACAGCGACGGGCGAGGGAACGATCGAGGTCGTCGAAGGCCAGAGTCTCGAGGGCGTGTACGAGAAGACGGTCGGGATGCTGACAGTGAAGTGCGATGCCGGGTTCGAGGCGGTGGGACCGAACAAGTGGCGGGCGACGGGGCTGTGCTCGATCGGGACATTGCTTTCCCCCACAACCCTGATGGTCGACGGCGAGGTCCTGGTCGATCAGACGGCTGGTAATCCAGCGATCTCATGCACGGGCAAGCATTACTTGGAGAACGTGCCGCTGCTCGGGACCGTTATCCTTCACGAAGGGGAGTTGAGCTTCGACCCGAACACCGGTCAGTCTCGTTGGCTCCGAGACGTCGAATCGAAGCTCAAGATCGGCGGGATGAAGGTGTTTCTCTCGAGCGTACGGTTCACAGAGGCGTTTGACGGAATTGTGGTTTCCGGCGAGCTCGAGTTGCCCAAGGTTCTCGGCGGAGCGGGCGTTAAGGTGAACCTCGGCCAGTTCGAGATAAGCAAGAGCAGCGGGATCAACATCGACGTCACGGCCGGACTGAAGAACCTGAAGATCCCGGGGACAAAATGGGGTCTGAAGAACGTGCAGGTGACGATCAACACCTTCGAGGACGCGTACGGAGGATCTGCCACGCTGGCCGTTCCTGCGTTGATCGACGTGGGTGCTGGCTTCGTGATAAGGAATGGACGACTTGACTCACTAAGCGCGAGTGTCTCCGGTTTCTCGGTTCTGATCGACTCGACGCCGCTGAGCCTGACCGGTCTTGGCGGCAGCGTTTCTGGCCTGTCGAGCCCGGACATCCCGGTCGTGATTACCGCCTCGGCGCAGGTGAGCCTGGCGCTGACGAGCGACCTCCGATTACTTGACCTGGACGGAGAGATCGAGGTCGGTATGGCCGGTTACGTAAAGGGCACGCTTACCGTGACGTTCCTCGTTTCAGAAGGAGTCGTGTCATTCGACGGTTTCGAACTGGGCCAGCTTTCCGTCGCGATCGGCAAAGCGGGTACCGAGTATGCGGGCCTGACCGCGGAAGGCTGGATCAACCTGTTCGACATCTTCTATGGGGAGGGCAAGCTTCGAGTCGGTCTCGACGGGACGCTTCACGGGCGTGCCACGGGCAACGTGACCTTGCCCTGGTGGCTGGACAACCTGGAGTTGGCCGGCATCACGGTCCTGTTCGACAACGACGGTGCAAGCTGCATCATCCCGCTGAACTGGAAAGCGATCGAGAACGTCGCGGTCCTGTTCGACAGCGAGTCGCCGTACCTTCACGTCATGACAAACGTCGACATCGAGGACTACGGCGCCTCGATGGGGCGGCCGGCGGGGATGCCGTGGCCGTCGGGGCCGGCGACGCAGGTGTTTGTGCTCGGTGCGGGGCGCGAGCAAGCGATCTTCCGGATTCGTTGGTCGGAGGGGGATGCGGACATCGTCGTGCATCGGCCGGGCGGCGGGACGATCGAGCCGACTGCCAGCCCGGAGCATGGCGCCGACTACGACTATTTCAAGGATCCGGACGGGCTGCAGGCGGTGGTGATCGTGTCCGAGCCGGAGGACGGTGCCTGGACGGTCGAGATACCCGACGACACGGGCATCGGCGTCTACTGGATCGAGCTGCTCGGGCTGAACGGAGCGCCGGCGATCGAGGTGACCGAGCCGTCACTGGCCGTCGGGCCGCAGCCGAGCTACAACATCCTGTGGTCTGCGAGCGATCCCGACGATGACGCGCTCGTGTCCCTCTACTACGACTTCGACAACACGGGCGCCGACGGCGTTCTGATCTGGAGCCGGCTGGCAGAGTCGGAGACGAGCTACGTCTGGACGCCCGACGACGTGCCGACGGGCATCTACTCGATCTACGCGCTCATCGACGACGGCAAGAACCCGCCGACGGCCGCGTACAGCCCGGGCACCGT
>CAZGRL010000260.1:0-4309 GCA_964528155.1 uncultured Anaerolineaceae bacterium | reverse complement strand
CCTAGAATGGAGCTGCGGTCCCATGACGGCGAGCCGTGGGTCATGGCGGCCGCAGCGCGAATCTTGGACGAAGCCATCCACGCCCTCAGCGAATCCTTGATCGGCGAAGTATTCAAGGCCCTCGGGCTGGTTGAAGATGGTCGGGCGAGGCGGACCTTCGGGGTCTGCTGCGACGCAACACGGACCGACTCTCAGAAATCGGCCTCACGTTCGACCGGTTGTGCGCTGCAGAGGGCTTCACCGCCGCGGCCGATTGGGCGCTGGGGAATTGGTGCCGGGACGTCCAGGCAAGAGGCACCAACCACGTCCCCCCGGATGCCCCGTTGCTCGTTATCTCGAAGTATCCTGGAACCTACGACGCGCTGGTGATCGCCTCCCGACTCGGGCGTGACGATCTCTTCATCATTGCCAGCGATATCGGTTTCCTCAAACAGTTGCCACACGCCCGGTGACACTTCGCCTTTCTCGACTCGGACCCGTGGTCCCGGGCGTGCGCCGTTCGCTATTGACACGCAACCGGAGGGGCGCTATTCTGACATTGTATCGCCTAACGATATTGCGTTCTAGCAGACGATACATCCAGGGCGTCACTACAAGACCGGTCGATGAACAACTGGCGGGTCGGACCGCTCTTCGAACGGGGGCCCTTCCCCTCTGTGGTCGGAGGCAAGGGCACCGACCGGGAGCGTTCAAAGTTGGCAAGAAACGAGAGGGAGGAAGCCCCATGACGGACGCCGATACCCTGGCCGAAGCAACCATGAAAGTCATCCAGGACCGACGCAGCATCCGAGATTACACTGAGGAGCCTGTCTCCGATCACGACCTCGACTTGATCCTGGAGTCAGCCCGGCTGGCACCGTCCGGCGAGAACGCCCAGCCGTGGCGGTTCGTCGTGGTCAAGGACGCCGAAACTCGCCGGAAACTGGGAGCGCTGGCCGGTGGCGGTAGCGGTCGGCGCTTCACGGCCGAGTTTGTCACCAAGAAGATGCAGGAGCGCTTTTCCAGCCTGGAGGATGAGGCCAAGAAGCGCGCCGCCTTCGAGAAGCTGACCTCCGGCCAGGTGTCTGCTTTCCTGGCGAATGCTCCGGTCAACATCATCGTCTGTGGAAAGAAGGACGTCTGGGACCTTCCGTACGATACGTCCGCCGCCATCGAGAACATGCTACTGATGGTCACGGCGCTGGGCCTCGGAGCATGCTGGGTCATCGCGCCCTGCATCGATATTCGGGATGAAGAGCGCATCAAATCACTCCTCGGCATCCCGGATGGCTTCAAGGCCGTCAGCGTCGTCTCTGTCGGTCACCCGACGCGCCCACACCGGCCGCGGCCCCGTCTCCCCATCAAGGACCTTGTCTTCGATGAGACCTGGGGAAGCCGCTACTACAAGGATTGAGCATGCCTGACCGGACGATCCCCCTGGACTATGCCAACAGCTTGCTGTTCGAACTGGAGAAGTCGTTCTGGGACGAACGGGGCAGGGGCGCCCGCTTCCGAACGACGACTGTGGGGCGTGACTACTTCAAGGAGAAATGCCTCCCCTTGATGCGGTCCGCCAACCTGGACGAGATCCTGCGCGTGGTGAAGGACGTGCTCGAGAAGGGTGGAATCGCTCTCGACGTCTCGCATGACAAGGAGGAGCGGCTGCTGCGGGTACGGGTGACCGGTTGCGTGCACCGCCCGGTCGAGGACAAGATGCTTGCCCACGGCATTGATCCGTTCACCTGTGTCCCAGCAAACTTGGTCGCACTGGCGATTGAAGAGAAGCTCGATCGCCCCGTTGAGCTGGCAGAGATCAAGATCGATGACGGGGGATGTCAGCTCCTCCTCGTCCTCTTCGAGGCGCGCCCCACGCTCGACTAGGAGGCTCCATGTCCAAGGTAGCCACATTGGCGGAGGCGGTCGCCTCGGTCCCCTCCGGGTGCCACATCGCACTCTCAGGTTTCGCCATCACCCGCTGCACGATGGCTTTTGCGCGCGAGGTCATCCGTCAGGGAATTCGTGGATTAACCGTCTCCCAATGTGTCGGCGCAATGGATGCCGACCTGCTGGTCGGCGCCGGAGCCGTGGACCGGCTCATCTACGGAGGCGGCTCCCTGGATCGCTATGGACGGCTCGCCTGCGTGAACCGTGGGATCGAGGATGGAAGCCTACGCGCCGAAGAATACAGCAGCCTTTCGGTGACCTTCCGATACCTGGCCGGGGCTCTGGGGCTCCCGTTCATGCCCATCCGGTCGCTGCGCGGGTCAGATCTGCTCGAGCGCATCGAAGAGCAATCCGGCTCAGATGTGGCCATGATCCCCGATCCGTTCTCTGAAGAGACATGGCTGGCGCTCCGACCACTCAAACCGGATGTGGCTGTGGTGCAGGTTCAGCGCGCCGACGAGGAGGGCAATGCCCAAATCCTCGGCCCACGATGGGACAACCCGGAACAGACCAGAGCGAGCAAACGGGCCATCGTCATCGCTGAGCAGATTGTGCGTGACGACGTGATCCGAGCCCAGGCCGAGCACACCGTGATCCCGGGGCTACTGGTCTCGCACGTGGTGGAAGTGCCCTATGGCGCCCACCCGACCTCCGTATATGCTGCCTATGATCACGACGCCGCCGAAGTGCAGCGATACGTTGAGGCAACACGCACGCGGGAGGGCCTACAGAGGTACTTGGATGAGACGGTCTATGGTCCCAAGGACCATTGGGGCTACCTAGCCAGCTTGGGGGGCATGGAGCGGATGGCCAGCTTGCGGGCCGACCCACAGCTCGGGTATTGAAGGAGCAGAACCATGGATCTCGACTACACCATGTCCGAGCTGATGGCTGTCTCCGGCGCCCGCGAACTGCAGGACCGCGAGGTGGTGGCGGTCGGCTTGGGCCTGCCAGTTGTCGCTTCGTTCCTGGCCAAACAGACTCATGCCCCCAACATGACAATCCTGTTCGAGCTGGGCGTGATTGACCCGGAGCCGATCGACGCCGGCGTTGGATTGGCCGATCCAAGAGTCTGGTACCGGGCGAAGGTCCTCAGCAGTTTCGTAGACATTCTGGGGACGCTGCTCCACAACGGACGAGTCGATGTGGGCTTCCTGGGCGGCCTCGAGACCGACCAGTTCGGCAACCTGAACACGACGCTGGTCGGGGATCCACGCGGCAAGTTCCGCCATATGGTCGGCAGCGGCGGAGCGAACGACATCGCCTCTTCTGCGCGCAGGACGATCATCATCATCCGGCACGAGCAGCGTAAGCTACGCGGGGCGATCTCATTCGTGACGAGCCCCGGCTATCTCTCCGGCGGTGACAGCCGACAAGCAGCTGGGCTGTCCGGCGGCCCTAGCCGGGTGATCACTGACAAGGCGATCTTCGGTTTCCACCCGGAGACCAAACAGATGATGCTGATGTCCATCCACCCCGGCATGGACTTGGACGACGTGCTCGAGTCGATGGGCTTTGCCCCACTTGTTCCGAAGCAGGTACCTCGGACCGAGCCGCCGAGCAAAGAGCAGGTTCGCATCATTCGTGAGGTGATTGACCCGCAGCGGATGTACATGGGATAGGTCAGACGATTGCGCGGCCTGTATTGGTTTCGGAGGCGGGCATGCCATATGTGGTGACAACCGCGTGTATCCAATGCGGGGCATGCGCCAGCGGTTGCGAGACTGAAGCTATCACGGAGGGGGAGACACAATCCCACATTGATCCGAGGCTGTGCGTCGAGTGTGGGACCTGCGCCTCGAATTGCCCGGTCGAGGCAATCATCTTCGTGGAGGAAGTCGAGGCCGGCGCCGAAGATCTGGCCCATCCGGCCGAGGGCCCCTGATCCCGGCGGGCGGCGTTCGGCCCCGAGACTCGCTACAGTATAATCCAGACAATGAGCGAATCGAACGGTCAACATGTGCGGGCCGTTGAACGGGCGCTGCGCATCCTAGAGTGTTTTGACGACCAGCACCCCGAGAAAGGCGTCTCGGAAATCGCCCAGGCCGTCGGCCTGCACAAGGCTACGACGCATCGGATTATTTCCACCCTGGTCCACTATGGCTACCTGGAACGGGGCGCCGATGGGCAGAGGTACCGCCTGGGGCTTCAGTTGATGCACCTCGGGTTCCAGGTCGTCCGAAGAATGGACCTGCGACGCGAGTCCTTGCCGCACATGCGCCGCCTGGCCAAGGAATGGGAAGAGACTTGCGACTTGTGCATCTATGATCGCGGTGAGGTCTTCTACCTCGAGGTCCTACGGAGCAACCACGCCTTGACCTTTGCAGCCTCGGTCGGACAGCGGCTCCCCGCCCACTGCACCGCGAGTGGAAAACTCTTCCTGGCG
>CAZGRL010000259.1:0-4309 GCA_964528155.1 uncultured Anaerolineaceae bacterium | reverse complement strand
CCACCAACGGCTGGCCCCGGCCGCATGACTGTCTCATATGTCCTGAACCGATACATCGCGTTGACAGGGCCGAGCGGCGCGTGTTATGATTTACGTGCGACCCGGGGAGCAGCCTATTATCCTGACTGCCCTGGGAGCCCGGTTTCATTCTCGATTATCCCTGGTTATAGATCTCCACATTGCTGCCACGTTGGTCGAATCAGGGCGTGGCAGGCTTGATCGAGAAGAGAGTCACGCTCCTCACGGGGTGGGCGCCGAAACCGGGCGGCCGCCCCGTTTTCATTTCCAGATTGTCGAGGGTTGTCCATGAGCGTGGAGTTCTTCCTGAGGTTGATCGGAATGGTAGCACTGGCTGTCGCCGGGATCTACCTGGGTGTGTACCTTGGCCGGCTGGCTGAAGGGCCGGTCGAGCTGTGGGCGAGCATCTTTGCCCTTGTGGGCGCTCTTACGGGCCTGATCGTCACCCCGTTCCTGACCACCCGTCCGGTACGAGCATTCCGGCAGATTCTGTCCCAGGTCTCGGCGCAAACCATGGTGTCCGGGCTTCTGGGTCTGATCGTCGGGCTCGTTGTGGCGGCGCTTGTCTCATTCCCGCTCTCGCTCCTGCCGGCTCCGTTCGGACAGCTGCTGCCGTTCATCGGAGCGGTGGTGTTCGTGTATCTCGGGGTCGCGGTGTTCGTCATGCGCCAGAACGACATCCGGCATTTGTTCCGAGGCCGACTGTGGCCGTCAGGAGATGAGGGGAGTGCGGGGTCCGAGAACGGTCGTAGCGTGCTGCTCGATACGAGTGTGATCATCGACGGGAGAATCTCGGACATTGCCCGGACGGGCTTCATCTCCGGAACGATGCTCGTTCCCTCGTTTGTCCTGATCGAATTGCAGCATATCGCCGACTCGTCGGATGGACTGCGCCGACAGCGCGGCCGACGCGGCCTCGATATCCTCAACCGCCTTCAGAAGGACCCGACCGTGCCCATCCGCATTACCGATCTGGATGTCGAGGGGGTCCGAGACGTCGACGACAAGCTGGTCATCCTGGCCAAGCAATTGCGCATGCCGATCATGACCAATGACTACAACTTGAACCGTGTCGCCGAGCTGCAGGGCGTGTTGGTCCTGAACATCAATGAACTGGCGAACGCAGTCAAGGCCGTGTACCTTCCCGGCGAGTCGCTCGACGTGCAGGTCATTCAGGAGGGCAAAGAGGTTGGTCAGGGGGTGGGGTACCTCGATGATGGGACGATGGTCGTTGTCGAGGAAGGCAAGACGTATATCGACCGCACCGTCCCCGTAACCGTCACCAAAGTGCTCCAGACGGCGGCCGGCAGGATGATCTTTGCGCGCCCGGAGGCAGGCTGAACCCGCGTACCGGGCTGAATCCCCTATGAGCCTGATCATATACAACACGCTGACGCGGCAGAAAGAGCCGTTTGAGCCGATCGAGCCGAAGCGGGTCCGGATGTACGTTTGCGGACCGACGGTGTACGACAAGGCTCACGTCGGACACGCCATGTCGTCGATCGTCTTTGACATCGTCCGGCGTTATCTGGAGTACAGAGGCTACGCGGTTCGCCATGTTATGAACTACACCGATGTGGACGACAAAGTCATCCGGCGGGCGGAGGCGCTCGGGACGGAGCCGATCGCTCTGGCCGAGAAGTACATCGGAGAGTACGACAGGCACCTGCGGGATCTGAATGTCGAGCTGGCAGCCGTCTACCCGCGCGTATCACAAGAGATCGAGCAGATCATCGCCATGGTCCAAGGTCTGATCGAGCGCGGCTACGCCTACGAGATCGAGGGAGATGTCTATTTCCGAGTCTCTCGGGATGAGGACTATGGGAAACTCTCCGGTCGCAAAGTCGAGGACATGCAGGCGGGGGCCAGACTGGAGATCGACGTACGCAAAGAGGCTCCGATGGACTTCGCCCTATGGAAGTCGGCCAAACCTGGCGAGCCCGCCTGGGATAGTCCATGGGGCAAGGGCCGGCCCGGATGGCACATCGAGTGCTCGGCCATGAGCCTGCATCACCTGGGTCAGGAGATCGACATCCACGGGGGCGGCAACGACCTGATCTTCCCCCATCACGAGAATGAGATCGCCCAGACCGAGAGTCTGACGGGCAAAGCCTTTGCCCGTTACTGGATCCACAATGGGATGGTGCAACTCGGTGGCGAGGCGATGTCGAAATCGACGGGAAACGTCTTCACCATCGAAGCCTTCTTGGGCGAGTATGAAGCCAATGTGCTGAGGATGATGGTTCTCAACTCGCACTATCGGAGCCCGCTGACGTTCAACGACGATGTGGCGCAGCAAGCGCAGCGCGGGCTGGAGCGCATGCGAGGTGCCCTGCGGCCGGCGACGTCGGCGGGGGACGGCGCGTATGGGACGCCTGAAACTCCGGCGGACACCGCCGAGGCGGCAAGGCTGGAGGCGGCCGCCTCCACCGCGCGGGCGGACTTTGAGACCGCCATGGATGACGACTTCAACGCGCCTTCAGCCCTGGGCGGTCTGTTCGAGCTGGTTCGCGCCATCAATTCGGCCCGCGACGCCGGTGTCGGCGCAGATGACTTGAGCGAGGCTCAAGCAGTGCTGCTCGAGCTGACACAGGTGCTTGGCCTCGATTTGGCCACACGACCCAAGACAGAACAGGCCGCGGGTCCCTTCATTGATCTGCTGGCGCGCGTCCGGCAAGAGCTGCGCTCGGCGAAGCAATGGGAGCTGGCAGATCAGATACGCGATCGACTGGCCGAGCTTGGGGTCGTTCTGGAGGACGGCAAGGACGGCTCGACCTGGAGGTTCCGCGGCTGACGGTCTGGTCGAGATCGGGCGGCCGGGCGGCGAAAAGCTGCGATGTAACCGGAACGGGCCTGACGTGGGGACGACGGAAGTCATCACCGGCCGTAACCCTGTGCGGGAGGTACTTAGGGCAGGGCGGCGTAAGGTCCACAAAATCATGGTCGCGCGCGAGTCGGCCGAGCGGGGCGTCCTGAGTGAGATCCTGAAATCCGCCCGGCAGGCGGGCGTGCCGGTTGAGCGGGTTCCCAAGAGCGAACTCGCTTCCATGACCGATCGGAGTCATGGGGTGGCGGCGATCGCCGACCCATACTCATACGCCGAGTTGGCGGATGTGTTGGACCTGGCCGCCGAACGGGGCGAGGACCCATTGATCCTCATCCTGGACGCGCTTCAGGACCCGCAGAATCTTGGTACGCTGCTGCGAACGGCCGAAGCCTTGGGCGTGCACGGGACGGTGCTCCCTTACCGTGGCGGCGTAGGGGTGACCCCGGCGGTTGTCGTCGCCTCGGCCGGCGCTAGCGAACACATGCTGATCGTCGGCGCAAACCTGGCGCAGGCCATGGCCAGGCTGAAAGCGGACGGGGTGTGGATCATCGGGCTGGACGTGGGTGAGGAGGTCACACCGCTTGATCCGGCCCATTTGCGAGGGCCGTTGGCGGTGGTCGTCGGAAACGAAGGGCGTGGGATGCGCCGGCTGGTCCGCGAATCATGCGACTTCCTGGTGAGCCTCCCCAGCCGTGGCATCGTCGACTCGATGAATGCAGCTGTGGCCGGGTCGATCGTCCTGTATGAGGCCTATCGGGCACGTCGGCTATCGGGTTAGCCCGGGTGGCCGGGCCGGGAGGAGATAAAGGCGAGAATCGGGCCGGAAATTGACGCTGCCTGTGTTTCTTGATAAACTCGCCTGTTCGTGCCGGTATTGTGAGCAGTATGGGCGTTTGGTATAATCCGGAGGCGCCTGTGGGGTGGGCGCGTTTTTACCGTATGCCGACGTAGCTCAATGGTAGAGCAACCGCCTTGTAAGCGGTAGGCTACGGGTTCGAGCCCCGTCGTCGGCTTATTTCGGGCCGATGCGGGAGGCACTGCCGGTGACATGCGAACGGATCCGGGCGGGATGCCCCCGGTCGGATGTCGCCCGCAGACTGTGGTTGGTCTGGGCGGTTACCCAAGTGGCCAAAGGGGGCTGACTGTAAATCAGCTGGCAGAAGCCTTCGGAGGTTCGAATCCTTCACCGCCCACAGGCGAACAGCGGTCAGCGGACAGCGTTCAGCCCACACCCTCGTGTTTGTGGAATGCGGGGCTGATGCTGGCAGCTGACGGCTGAAAGCTGAAGGCTGATCGCCCTCATAGCTCAGTCGGTAGAGCACGTTCTTGGTAAGAACGGGGTCATGGGTTCAAGTCCCATTGAGGGCTCTGACGGGATGGCATTATCGTAAGCGCTGATACCGGCGTGAGGAGATCGCGATCATGGCGAAGCAGAAATACCAGCGGACGAAGCCGCACATGAAT
>CAZGRL010000258.1:0-4329 GCA_964528155.1 uncultured Anaerolineaceae bacterium | reverse complement strand
CGCTGCTCATCGAGTCGGGAAACCGCGGGGCCAGAAGCCTCGGCGAGGTCGGCTACAAGATGCACGAGCAGCGCCGTAACGCTCGAGCGCTATCCCTGGCGGCCACCCTGAACGCCCACCTGGTCATCCCGCTCGTTCGGATGAACGTTGGCCGCAAGCCGATCCCGTTCCTCCTCCCCGACGTCCAGAGCGAGATCGATATCGGCAAGTTCTCGGAGTCGGTGGATCGACTGGCTCGACGCATGCGCGTCCCGGCCTCCTACGTCCGAGAGCAGGCCCAGATCCCGGAGCCACAAGGTGACGAAGAAGTCCTCACAACCGGAGACAAGCCGTCGGCCATCCTCGCAGACGGGACGCTCGACATCCCGATCGACGTGGTCGAACCGGACGATCCGGAGGAGCCGAGCAATCCTCCAGCAGATCCCCCAAAGGCTGCATCGCGCCGTCGACGCAGCCGCTGATCTGGTGACGAAATGACGGACAAACAAGATGTAGCGCTGGAGCAACTTCTCAAAAAACTGGAGGAGTCTGCGCACGCTAATGATGACCTGGTTCACAAGGACATCACGTTCGAGCTGCTGAGCCTCGACGAGGAAAGCCGCTCACTCCGCATGGTGGCGTCGACCCCAGCCCGAGACAGCTACGGGGACATCGTTCAGCAGCACTGGGACCTTAGCCACTTCGACAAGAATCCGGCGGTGCTCTACGGGCACAACAAGGCCCCCGGAGCCGGACTCTTCGGTGGAGGTGGAGGAGCGATGCTGCCGGAGCACACCATCCCGGTCGGCTACTCGAAAGCCCATGGTGTGGTCAGCGGGCGTCTCGAGTTCGAGCCAGTGTTCAGCGATGAACGAGCCAACCCCATGGCCGAGCGCGTCTGGCAGGGGATCCGGCAGAAGGTTCTCCGCGCGTCCTCTGTGGGCTTCCGTCCGGGGAAGATCATCCGCGAGGAGGACTCCAACGGCGTCGAGACCTACTACGTCGGGACGCCGGAAGAGCCCAATATCCTGAAGGAAATCTCCATCGTCCCCATTGGGGCCAATCATGAGGCCGTGGGCCTCGACAACGAGTCAGGTCCGCAGATCGCAAGGCTGTGGGCACTACGGGAAAAGCAGGAGCCAGACATGCCGAACGAACCAGTCCAAACCACTCCGGATCCGCAGCCCACGGTGGAGGTCACGGCGCAGACCGATCTGCCTCCGATCGTCGACGCGAAGGCTCTCGAGGAGCGGGCGGCTACCGCTGAGAGGGAGCTCGCGGACGCCAGGGCCAAGATCGAGAAGCACGAGGCCGAGCTGGCCAAGTCGGACGTTGAGTCCCTCATGGGCAAGAAGCTCGTCCCGGCGCAACGCGATGACTTCGTCGAGCTTCGGACCAAGATGCCCGAGCTGTTCGGGCGCATCACGGCCGCGCTGCCGGAACTCAAACTCGCGGACGATGTGACGGGCCCCGCCCCAATCGACTCGTCCACGGACGACAACCTCAACGAAACGGCGGACGAGCGAGCCGCCCGCAAGCTGCGCGGCTAGCCCGCCAGGCTCGCGCCACAACTCTGAAAGGGTATCAACATGGTCGCACGAGCAACCGTTACCAATGCCGTCGACGGGAAGCTCCGCAAGGGCTACGTCGTCGCCACCGGCCAGACCATCTACCAGGGTCAGGCCGTAACCGAGTCATCCGGAGAGCTGACAGCGGCTTCTGGGGCGACGGACCGTCCCATCGGGTGCGCTGTGGATACGGAAGATGGGACTTGGCCCGCAGCAGCTGGTGACGCTGTTGTCGTCGCACTGCTGGGCAGCCCCGAGGTTATCGCTGTCAAGGTTGGCACCGGTGGCACTGCCACGGCCGGGAAGTTCGCCATCTACGGGACGGCTGGGCTTACCGACGAAGCCGCAGGCGGCGTCGACGTCACACTCGGCCAGTTCATCGACACTGGCATTGCCGACGATCTCGTCGGCCTCAACATGGCTTGCGGCGGACCCCTGCTGCCCGCCGGCTAATCGCTGACAGACAGCAGAGGAAAGGACCAGGACAAATGCCTGCACCTATCATCATCACCCCTGGCGACGGACCCGTCGCAAACCGGCGCGCCTACGAGAAGTATGTCCAAAACTTCCGGTATCGTGTTCTTCACGATCCGGAGCTCAAGGACGACATCGAAGCCGTCAACAAAGAGCTGCGTCAGAAGACACTGACGCCCGGCGCAGTCTCCCGGACCCAGCTGCTCGAGAACCTCGCGATTGCGTATGCAAACGAGGAGTTCATCGGCACCAGGCTGATGCCGATCGTTCCGGTGCAACCTTCTGAGGGGCTCTCGGTCGAGTACTGGACCTATGACCAGGACAACCAGTTCTCCTATCCGGACGATGCCGTGGGAACGAATTCCAACGTCAACACGGTCTCAGAGGGAGTGACGATCGCCAGCACATCGCTCCAACGGCGCGCCCTGAAGGAGTTCTCGGACGCCTGGGTCGTGTCCATGCAGGACAATGTGGTCTCGCGGCTCATCGATCCGCAGATGAACGTGCTGCACGGCCTGAATTTCAAAATCGAGCAGCGTATCGCGACGATCCTATGCTCGAGCGCGAACTACGGTTCGAACACCATTGCACTCACCGGCTCCGGACGATGGGACGTCGCCACTGGGGATCCCGCTGCTGTAGTGGACAAGGCGAAGCTGTCGCTGTGGAGCGGCTTCGGCCCGGGTCGATGGGTAGCGTTCACGAGCCCCGGCGTCCATAACGTTTTGAAGCGCAACCCCGCCGTGCTCGATACGTTCAAGTACACCGGCAACCCCCCGAAGATGGCGACCAAGCAGATGCTCGCCGAATACTTCGAGGTCGACGAGTACATCGTCGGCGCGGCGCGCTACAACTCGTCCAACGAGGGACAGACCGCCAGCTACTCGCGGATCTGGTCGGATGTCTTCGGCATCATCCGTGTCGCGGACAACCCCTCGGTCAGAAGCGCGAGCTTCGGGCTGACGCTCCAGCAGCCGATCGAGACCCAGACCTGGTTCATTCAGGGCCAGGGCGGACGGGGCGGCTACTGGGTCCAGAGCAGCCACGCCGACAAGTCCCTCGTGACCTCCTCGGCGTGTGGGTACCTCATCACCACCCCGATCAGCTGATGAGTCGCCGAGGACAGGGCACGGGCGGAACCCGGCTTCAGCCGGTAGTAGTGCGCCCCAAGGGTGAAGAGCCTCAGTCCAGGCCAGCTGTCACAACAACGATCCCGGCCCGGTTCGTCCGGGCCCGGGTCGTTGGCAACGTCTGGGCACACAAGGTCGGGGACATCCTCGAACTCGAGCGGTGGGACGCTGAACGACTCGTGGCCAACGGCGCGGTCGAGATCATCGGATGACACTGTACTACATCAGCCAGGCCATGCTTGAGAACCGCCTGTCGGCAGCTGTGGTGCGCAGAGTGCTCGACGACAACAACGACGGTACCTCAGATGTCGACCCGGTGACGCAGCTGCTAGAAGACGCCGAGGCAAGGTTCGAGTCGTTCGCCCGGCAAAACTATCCGTTGGAGACGGTCCGCGGCGTCGCCCCGACAGAGGCCAAGCGGCTCTGTCTCGACGTTGCTGTTGCGCTGGCCTGCGAGCGGTTTCCGAAGGCCGTCGGGGGCCGCCAATGGCTGCCGCTCTGGCAGAAAAGCGAAACGGAGCTCAAGGACTTAGCTGCGGGTAGATCCCGCCTGAATGTCACCGGGGCACCGGAGCCGCAGGCCAACCAGGGTGGTGACTACTACTCCAGCGGCGAGAGTCTCTCGACTATCGACGACATCCCGGACACCTACACCCATGGGGGATTCGGGACCTTCTGATGTCTGATGCCATCGGCCTGACAACCGTCCCGGTCCCTGCCCCGGCAGCGGCTATCGACGTCGTGGGGGACATGGGCCTCCAGCGCCTCGGGGCGTTCCTGCAGGCCGCGCTCAACCGGATGGGCAACACCGCATGGCGGACGCGTGGAGGCGGCAGCACGCGCAACGTCGTCGAGCACGTCTTCTACAACAACCCGGAGCTGCTGTTCGACGACCAGCGACTTCCGGCGCTCTATCTCTGGCGTTCGACCTACCGGCCCCAGCGGTTCACGGACGGCGACATCAAGATCACCAGCAGAATCACGCTCTACTGGATCCGGGAGCCTGCCCAGCCAGAGCACGAGGCCGTCAGGGCCCCGTTCGAGCATTCGGTCAACATGATGATCGATCGGGCTCTGTTTCGCGAGCGCGATCCAGCATGGGTCGTAAGCGGAGACACCGACGCTCTCGCGGATACTCATGGCAGCCACCTTCCGACTTGGATTCGGGCTAGCCAAAT
>CAZGRL010000257.1:0-4404 GCA_964528155.1 uncultured Anaerolineaceae bacterium | reverse complement strand
CTAGTCGTAAACCTCGGGGTTCACACAATTCGGCAATCGCTCGCCGCGCAAGCCTGCTAGAAGATTCTGCGCCGCCATCTGCGCCATACGACCGCGCGATGAACGGCTGGCGCTGGCGATATGCGGCGTGATGATCAAGTTGTCCAGATCCAGCAAGGGGTCCGTGTGATCGATCGGCTCGGGGTCGGTCACATCCAACGCCGCCCCGGCGATTCTGCCGGTGGTCAGGGCGCGGTAGAGTGCCTCCCGATCGACGATCGGCCCGCGGGCGGTGTTGATCAGAATCGCTTTGGGCTTCATGCGCTCGAACTCGTCATTGCCGAAAAGATGATGCGTGGAGTCGGAGTAGGTCGTGTGGATGGAAACGAAGTCCGCCTCCCGCAGTAGACCATCGAAAGAGACATACTCGATCCCCAGCGCCTGCTCGAGCTCGGGCTTGCGCTGACGGTCGAAGTACAGAATACGCATGTCGAAGCCGTGCGCCCGTTCAGCCACGGCCTGACCGATGCGACCCAGTCCGACGATCCCGAGCGTGGCCCCGCTGACATCGGCACCGAGCAGCAGCTTGGGACCCCAGGTCTTCCACCGGCCCGAGCGGGCGTAGGCGGTCGCTTCGACGACCCGCCGGGCGGCCGCAAGGAGCAGCGCCCAGGTGTAATCGGCCGTGGCCTCGGTCAGAACCCCGGGCGTGTTTCCTACGGGGATGTGCCTGGCCGTCGCCGCGGCGATGTCGATGTTGTCAAAGCCCACGGCCATCTGGCTGATCACGCGCAGGCCAGCGCCAGCCGCATTCATCACGCCGGCGTCGATCGGATCTGTGAGCAGACACAACAGGCCCTCGACTCCCGCGACGCGTTCGAGCAGGGCCTCTCGATCCGGTGGCATCTCCTCCGGCCAGACGTACGCATCGACTGCGCCTTCAAGGAGGGTGAGCCCCTCTTCGGGGATAAGCCGGGTGAGGAATACCTTGGGCAAGGGCATGGCGGGCTCCATGGGGTGGACGACAGACGACAGACGGCGGACGGCAGACGATGGACGACGGGGGACCGAGGACCGGGGACCGAAGACGGAAGACCGGGAAATCAACCCCCTACCCGTCTCCGGTCCTCAGTCTCCGCTCTGCACTTCCTCCATGTCATTCCGAGCCGCCGGAGGCGGCGAGGCCCCTTTCAGGCGCCAAGGAATCACCGTGACGCTGCCCGATTCGGCCGCGGAAGGAAACGGATGGCGATCCATGGTATTCGCAGTCCCAGGCTCTAGCCTGCGGCTACGAGCGCGCGCACTTGAGGGGCGGAGAGGCCGCTATCAAAAGATGTCCAGCGTTCCGCGGCGCTTGGCCTGTCGCTCGAACCAGCGGAACAGGAAGTACCCCAACAGGATGTACACGACTCCGATGAGAGCTTCGGCGCGCAGAAGGGGCGCCACGTCGGCCAAAGGTGCGCCGGCGATGATCTGACGAGCAGCGGCGATCGAGCGCGTCAGCGGCAGGACCTGCGAAACGGCTTGCATCCAAGACGGCAGCGACGACAATGGCACGTTCGCCCCGCTGAAGATGAGGAGTGAGAAGTACACCGTGTTATTGATGAACATCACGTTGAGTGTGATCAGACTCAGGCAACCGAGCAGCAGCCCCATCCCTGACGTGCTGAATGTAGCAATCAGGATGGTCAGACCGAGGGCCGCCGGGTTGGCGTGCGTGAGGTCGAGACCGAGCAAGAGCACGCCCCACATGAGCGCCAGGACCACGCCCACCATGCCGTCCAGGACGTGAAAGAAGGCCCGTCCGACGAACATGGCCATCCGGTTGGCGGGTGTCCCGAAGAGGTAGGGCAGCGTGCCCTCCCAGCGGTCGCCGCCGATGCTCATCGTCACCCCGAAAATGCCGCTGACGGCGGCCAGCTGGATAGCGTTGCCGATGACGTAGAAGGAGGCATTGTCCTGTCCGGTGGCGTACATGCCGAGGAAACTGAAGAAGAGGATCTGCGCCAACGGCATGAGCACTTTGGATGCCAGATAGGTCATCGGGCGCAGCCAGCGGAAGAGGGCCACATAAGAAAGCAGCGCGCCCTGGAAGAACAGCCGCATGTTCAAAGCCACCGACCGCATCACATCTCACTCCACATCGGCTAGTGCTGCTTCATTCGCCGTCGTGGACTCAGCCCGTGATCGGGCGCGTCCCTATTGCATCCCAAGGGTGGCTTCGATGCGCGCCTTGCGCAACATCGTGCGGAACAACACCCTTGAAACGACCACATACACCAGACTGAATACGAGCAACATCGCCCAACTGAGAAGTAATTCGGACGACGTTCCTCCGCCACTGGAAGTCAGGTGGAGCGCCCGCGCCGCCCAATACGGCGCCAGCAGATAGCTGATCGGTGTCGTCCATCCCGGAAGTAGGGCGATGGGGAAGAGGAACCCGGCCAGGATGTAGACGGGGAACTCCAGCCCATTCTGCCAGCGTTGCACGTCGGGGTTCATCACGAAGATCGGCGCGATCACCAGACCGAACGTCACAAAAGCCACGACCGTCAGCAACAGCGAGATCACGAACAGCAGAGGCTGAGCGACGGTCAACGCGTACCCGAAAAGGATCGATGCCAACAGGTAGGAAACCACCATCGAGCCCATCGACTGGAGCACGTTGGCCAGATTCTTGCCCAGGACGATCACTCCCATGGGAGTCGGCACCCCGACCAGCATTTCAAGCGTACCGGTCCAGCGTTCGTGGGTGATGCTGTTGCCGCTGATGAACAGCAGGCTGCTCCATAGCCCGGTCAGCCCGCTCCCGACGACGACAAAGATCCCGTAGTCTCCGCCGCGATCGCGCAGCATCCACAATCCCAGAATGGCGATGATCAGAGGTTGGATGAAGATGCCGAACACGACGAAGCCGTCGGTCATCGTCTCGCGGAACGACATTTCGGCCGACATCAGGATCGCTCTGGTGTAGATCGTCACTTTGTTCACGGATCCACCTCGCCGCCGACGAGCCGGACGTACGCGTCCTCCAGTGTAGGTTCGCGCACGATGACCTTGCCCACCCGCAATCCGCTCAGCGTCGCCAGGATGGCGGGGACGGCTTCTGAGCCGCTAGGAGATTGTACGAGCAGCGCCTGCTTCTGATCGCGATTCTCGACCGTGACGGCTTCGACTACATCGAGGGCACGCAGCACGTCCAGAAGCTCGGGTGGGATGCCGTAGACCTCGAGCTCGATGACCGACAGGTCGCGCACGTGACGCTTGAGACCTTCGGGCGTATCCAGGGCGACGATCCGTCCGTGATCGATGACGGCGAGCTGATCGCATAAGGCATCGGCCTCGAACATGTAATGCGTCGTGAGCAAGATGGTCTTCTTCTCCGCCTGCAGATCGCGGATGACCTGACGCAACTCACGCGCGCCGATCGGATCGAGGCCGATCGTCGGTTCGTCCAGGAACAGCAGCTCGGGGTTGTGGAGCAGAGTTCGCGCGACATGGAGCCGCTGCTTCATTCCACGTGAATAGCCCTCAACTTTCTCCTGGCCACGACCGTCGAGGCGAACCAGCTCGAGTAGATACGGAATCCGCGTGCGGGCGACCTCGGGCGGCACGTGGTACAGGCTGGCGAAGTAGCGCAGATTGTCGATGGCCGAAAGCCGCCAATACAGCCCGCGCTCCCCGCCAAAGATGAACCCGATGCGCGGGCGGATGGGGTCTGCCTGCTGGACGACGTCGAATCCCAACACCCGGGCCGTCCCCCCGGTGGGGAAAAGCAGCGTGGTGAGCATCTTGACCGTCGTCGTCTTCCCGGCGCCGTTGGGGCCAAGCAGACCGAAGAGCTCGCCAGGCGCGACATCGAACGAGATGTCGTCGACAGCCACGACCTCTTTCGTCCGCCGGCGGATCACTCCTATGGTGGTCCGATAGACCCGGCGCAAGTTTCTGACCTCTATGGCGTTCATAGGGACCAGACCGTCCTTCCTGCCCGCGAATCGATCACCCGCCTGCAGTTCGATGTTCGCCAAGTCCATGTCTAAGGGAACCCGGGATCTTGCGCAAGTACGCCAAGAGTTACGGTGCGAAATCACATTATACAGCCATTGCCAATCACAGCCTCCGCAGGCCAAAGGCCAGATGCGCTGACATGAGCCTAAGAGATCCTTCTCTCAGGGGGAAGGAGGCAGACCCTCCACGCCCCCCCAAACTTGGAGCTTTGCTTCGTCCAAGCCAATCCTCTCCTCTAGAATCCGGCCTTCCCGGGTCCCGAAGGCGGGCTCCAAGCAGGGATGGCCGAGATCGCGCCCAGGCAGAGCGGTCCCACAACGGCCATTTGCGAAGGGGGGTCGCGGGGGGGGGGAAGAGGGCAGTTGTCCCGTACGATCTTGGTGGGAAAGACGCACTTTCTCCTTCACCCCCCTACAG
>CAZGRL010000256.1:255-4418 GCA_964528155.1 uncultured Anaerolineaceae bacterium | reverse complement strand
AGTAAAGAACGGCCTCCGAGCTTCCGAGCGGCCGTGGAGCCAGTGCCAGGCCTGGGTCTAGTTATCACTAGCGGTCCTCAGCGTAGGCAGAGGCTGCCGTTAACTTCTGTTCCTACGGTGCTGGGCCGTAGAAGTGTGAATCCCGGTGATCCGCAGATTTCCCGCAGCCATGCCCAGATTGTGGTTCAGGGTAGCGCTGTGTGGCTGGAGGATCTGAACTCCACCAACGGGACCTACCACAATGGTAGGCAGATCTTTAGCCGAGTCCTTTTGCAAACAGGCGATGAAATCCGTTTGGGTAATACAATCTTACGAGTTGAAGGCTGACCGAATTTGTGAGTTTGGGTTGGCCTTGAGGTCGTGTTCCGCTTAAGAGGAGTCTACGAGGTTGCCCAGTAACACTACACAACTGGACAAGGCGCGGCAGTTATATCAGGCGAAAGATCTGGAGTCAGCGGCGGCACTGCTAGAGTCCCTTGTTAAAGAGCTCCCGATAGATCATCGCGCCCTGCGACTGCTTTTCAAAGTGTACACAGAAGAGCGGCGCTGGGTCGGGCCCGCAGAGCGAACATACCGCAGGTTGCTCAGCGCCGGCTTGCCCGAGAGCCAGCTCTACACTCTTCACCTGGACATGGCTCGGGTTTAAGACGCAGCCGGCCAAGCCCCCCTAAGCCTGGAGGTAATCGAGAAGGCGATTGCGCTATATCCGTCCATTCGCGAGGCGTATGATCTCCTGGTGCAGGTGCATGAAAGCCGCAACAGCCTGGCTAGGGCTACTGAAACCCTGCAGCACAGTGTGGCACAGCAACAGGACAACGCTGATCTGCGCAGTGTGCTGGCCAAGACCTATGAGAAGATGGGGTGGTGGGTAGAGGCCAGAGATGCCGCCAAAACAGCCATCCGTCTCAAGCCGAAGATGGCCGAACCTCAGCACATCCTGCGCCGTGTTGATAAGCAGCTCAAGTCCAACCCCCGGCTCTTTCAGGAAGCAGCTAAGCGACGGCAGGCCGCCGGTGACATCGAAGGCATGTTGCGCGTCTGGTTCGCCTGGGCCGAAGCCACCCAAGAGGCGGATGACTTCGTGGCTGTGGGTGAGTTGTGCGAGCAGCACGGTCAACTGGGTCGGGCAGAGTACGCCTTCAACCGAGCCATCAACCTCAGACGCGACCATCTGCGTGCCCGGGAAGGGTTACGTCGGGTTCAGCTCAAGAAACAGCCGCCGGTTCCCTTGGACAAGCCCATCTATGATGCCAATGAGTTGGAGCAACTCTGCCAATGGTTTATCCAGTGTGGTGATGTCGCAGGAGTAATTAGCTTTCTGCGAAGCTATCTTGTTCGGCACCCTGACTTCGTGCCAGCGTTACGTTTCCTCGCTCGTGCATACCAGGAAGCCGGCAAACATGATGCCGCAACCCGTACGTTACAGGAAGCCATCGACAAATCGTTTGACGCAGCCAAGGCAAATCTCTATTGTGAGCTAGGTGCTGTCTATCTGGCTCGAGGGCGGAAGACGCAAGCCAAACAAGCCTTCCATGCAGCTTTGCGCTATCAGCGCGAACACTCCGAAGCAAAGCGACAGCTTGCCGTTCTGTCTGCAGCAGAGGTGCCTCCAACCCACGTGCTCCGCAAGGACTGGGAGCAATTCCGTGCTTCTGGCCGTTACAAGGAAGCATTGGAGTATTACCAGAACTTCATCGACATAGATCCCTTCAATCCCCACCCTTACATTTTCAGGTCCCATGCCTACGAAAAGCTAGGACATATCGACAAAGCCTATCAGGCGAACAAGAGTGCTGCCTTACTAATCTACACAGACGACGCCTTTGTAAAGCTGGGCGAATTTTGCGCCTACAGGGGTCTCTATGCTGAGGCCGCTGAAGCCTTCGAGTTGGCTCTCAAAATCAACGAACGCAATGTGGAGGCCCGGCGCAAGCTAGCTCGAATCCCACACTGGATGACGACATCACAGGAAGAACGGCTGCAGTCCCGTATACGTAAGCCCAACAGTCAATATCTGTATGCTATCTGGAATTTATCAAAGCGTGAAAACTTGGTTGGTGAAGCGGTGAAATACTTCGCTGCTCTGGCTGACGTCATGGTCGATGAGCCAACTCTGTTCAGCTTGTTAGGACAGGCGAACGAAGCTTACGGAGTCCCCAGAGCTGCCGCAGTTGCGTACCGACACAAGGCGGCGCTCCAGGGAACAGCCAAAGAGTATGTAAAGTTGGGTGACTTCTGCTTCCGGCACCCAGGGCTGGATGCAATGGCTGTAGAAACCTACCAGGCCGCACTGGAGCTAAATCCTTTCTATTCCCAAGCTAGAAATCGCCTATCCCTGCTGCGCCCGAGTCGTTTTCTGTCACCAACGTTCATTACTGGTCACCCCCATCGAGAGGACTCGGCCCATGATCTATGCGAAGTCCCTGGTGATCGTGGCAAGGCAGATAAACTCCGGACTCAGTTCATCGAGAGTAAGGCGATGGAATACGCAGAAGTCACCTATCGGCTCTTGCAAGGACTGCACCCTGAGCAATCCGTTCTCATGGAGGATCTGGCACAGATCTATCTAGCTTGTGGTAAGCCGCAATTGGCATGGCTCGAAGTTGCTGGGGCAGAGGTGACGCAAATTGGGGAAGAAGGGCTGCCATACCTCGTCGAGCCAGTACCACCGGTGGCAAGCGTAGCGCCCACTATTGCCACCGAATGGTATCTATACCCGCCAACTGCGGTCACAACTCAGGCTGAGTCAGTACAACTGGCCGAGGAACATGTACACCAAGCGCGTCAGGCGTCGGTAAGCGATGTTATGCAACTTCGACACTTCTTGGCAGCGGCGTCCCTGTACCAGCGTACTAATCGCCCCGATAAGGTATTAGATTGCCTAGTCAGCTATGGGAAAGCTATGGTTCAATACCACCGCACTTGTGGAAAAACCGATCTAGCTCGAGATTTGGCTATTGAGGCCATGCGACTAGCCGTGTCTCAAACACGCGATATCTCAGGACGGCAAACAAAACTTGCCAGCTACATTTTGGATTACTTCAAAGATCTAGAGGAGGAGTTTGGAACACCCCGCGCATGGCCGGAAGCGATTTACACAGAGTCTAAGACATTGTTGGTTGAGGCCGCCAAGTACGAATGCACCCCTCTGCGACTAAGTAACCTCTTAGCTTTGATCAAAGTGTTTCTCTCTGTTCTCAGGCAACCCACTGTGGATCAGGAGTATCAGGGTCCAATACATCGTGCAGCAGTCATCCAACGCCGGGCCGCAACTATCCTGCAAGTGTCCGACCACGAGCGCTTGTCTGCAATGCTGAAACGGTGGATTGCTGACACCGCTTCGGTGAATGGAAGTAGGGTGTCCGCCACAAAAACTAAGCGCGCCCAGTTAAGGCTTTTGTCCCCACAGCTCTCTCCTTTGCAAGCTAGTGCACACGATTTGGAGCTTAGAGTAACCATCAGGAACAGCAGAGACACGCCTGCCGATTGCGTTCGGGTGACTCTAAAAGAGCGGCTTGATCTCAAGGTGACCAAGCCACGGCAGTTCATTCCTTTTTTGCCTGGTGGAACTGCGTCTTCCGTGGCATTTGAACTGACCGCTGTCCCGGATCATCTAAGATGTGTTGAATTCAACATAAGCCTCGATTATTTTGATCCCGTTGATCCTCAAAGAGAAAGCATCAGGCCCGTGCTTGTGCTCCAAGCGGAGGAACAAAGAAGGTTGGCTGATGAGATATGGGAATGCCTATCGAAGGCTATAGAGGTGAATCAAGCCTACCAAGCAGATAAAGCCAGATATGAGACCGAGCGTGCGAATGGATTTGGGGACCCACACTTCTTTAGGCGTCAAGGGCGCTATCTTCGAGAGCGTAGTGCATGGTTATCTGAAGCCCAGAAGAAGCTAGCTGAGGAATATGGGGAGGAACGTAGGCTCCTCGATCTATTGCTGACTGATAGTCCAGAGCAAACCATTCGTGAAGCCCTAAAGGCAACTGTCCGATCTCGTGGGTTGGACGAGACGCAGTTTCAACAGATCAGCGGGGATGGCGGTGACATTCTGAGTCAGGTCGCCCTCTATATCAGGGATTTAACTACCCTAGCTAGTTCTTGGTGCGAAACTCCGAGGGAAGGCGAACCTTTCCCTGGGCTTGGTAGTACCTTGA
>CAZGRL010000256.1:0-245 GCA_964528155.1 uncultured Anaerolineaceae bacterium | reverse complement strand
CTGCGGAGATCGCAGCGTCCGCTAAAACTCTCGGGGACGTGGCAGAGAATATACTCAGTTGGTTTGAGAAGCTGATACGTCCCTCTGGCAACCAGCAAGCGAAAAAGGTCTGGGAAGATTTCAAGCGGGATCCAGAACGAAATAAGGGGGCGCTGGCTCGGGTTGCTGCACAACTGGAACCGGATAGAGACCCCGTCCTCAAAGGATATGTCCTTGGGGTAGCAAGACAAAAGTTGCAAGCGAAC
>CAZGRL010000255.1:0-4421 GCA_964528155.1 uncultured Anaerolineaceae bacterium | reverse complement strand
CGAAGTTCATCAAGGGCATGATGATGCCGGAGACGAACTGGGCTTTCCAGCCGGCGTGGTAGAGCCGGTCGTTGACTGCGTCGAACACCTCGACGGCTTTGCGCTCGTGTCCGAAAACCTTGACGATCGTGTGGCCTGTGAACATCTCCTCCACGTGGCCGTTCAAGATACCGAGCTCCTTCTGCTGGGCCGCGAAGTTCCTTTGCGACAGCCTGGCGATGTTCGCCGTGGCGAGGAGAGCAACGGGCAGGGTGACCAGGGTGATCAAGGTCAAGACGGGACTGATGGTGAGCATCATGATCAGAACACCGAGAATCGTGCAGACGGACGTGACAAGCTGTGTCAGGCTCTGCTGCAGTGTCGTACCTACGGTGTCGATATCATTCGTGACCCGGCTCATGATCTCGCCGTGGGTGCGGGTGTCGAAGAATTTCAGGGGAAGCCGGGAGAGCTTCTCGTTGATGTCGCTGCGCATATCGAACACGATCTTCTGGGAAATGCCGGCCATCTGATATTGCTGGATGTAGTTGAACAGCGCGCTCACGAGATAGAGCCCGATCAACGCAACAATCACCTTCCCGATGAATCCAAAATCGATCGAGGGAGCGGGTTCGCCCAGGTAGCCGGCAACAAACTTGCCCATGATGCCCTCGAAAAGCTTGGTCGTCACCTGGCCCATGATCTTCGGACCCACGATGTTAAACGCCGTGCCCAGCACCGCACAGACCAGAATGACGATAAGTGCGTTTCGGTAAGGCCCGAAGTACACGAGCAGTCTTTTCAGAGTACCGGCGAAGTCTTTTGCTTTCTCCGCGGGGGCTCCGCGGCCCATAATCCCGCCAGGCCGCGCTCCTCTCCCGAAAGGCATCCGGGGCGGACCCGCGGTGCTTCGTCCGGGCCGTTGATCGCTCATGCGATTTCCTCCTCGGAGAGCTGGGAGGCCACGATCTCGCGGTAGACATCGCAGCTTCTGTAGAGCTCCTTGTGCGTGCCCACGCCTGCGATCCAGCCTTCTTCCAGCACGATGATCCTGTCCGCATCCATGATCGTGGCCACCCTCTGCCCGACGATCAGGACGGTGGAGTCGAGGATTTCTCGTTTCAACGCCGTCCGGAGCATGGCGTCGGTCTTGTAATCCAACGCCGAAAAACAGTCGTCGAACAGATAAATTTCCGGTCTTCGGACTACGGCCCGGGCTATGGAGATGCGCTGTTTCTGCCCGCCGGAGACATTGGTGCCGCCCTGCGAGATGATCGAATCGAACCCGTCTTTCATTTCGCTGATGAACTCGTTTGCCTGGGCGATCTCGGCGGCCCCGATCACCTCCTGCTCCGTGGCCTCCTCCTTCCCGTAACGGATGTTCTCGCCGATGGTTCCTGCAAAAAGCACCGCCTTCTGCGGCACCAGGCCGATCTTGGCCCGGAGGGTTTCCTGCGACAGCTCGCGGATGTCCACCCCGTCGACCAGGATGCTTCCGGAATCGACGTCGTAGAAACGCGGGATGAGATGAATGAGCGTGGATTTCCCCGAACCCGTGCTCCCGATGATCGCGGTCACCTCACCGGGCGCCGCGGAAAAGGAGACATCACTGAGCGCGGGCTTTTCGGCGCCGGGATAGCTGAAGGTGACATCTCTGAACTCGAGTGTGCCTTTGCTACGGGGGTCGGTTTGCCGCGGTCGCGCAGGGTCCTTCATTCCAGGGCTCGTCGCCAGCACCTCGTTGATCCGCTCGGCGGAAGCTTGAGCGCGCGGGACCATGATGAGTAACAGGGAAGCCATGAGCAGGGCAAAGAGGATCTGCATGGCATATTGGAGAAAGGCCATCATGTTGCCGACGTTCGTCGTGCCGTGGTCGATTCGGATACTCCCGAACCAGATGACGGCGACGGTGGTCAGATTCATCACGAGCATCATGATGGGCATAACGACGGCCATCAGCCGGTTGACCTGGACCAGGGTCCGCGTGAGCTCCAGATTGGCGTCCTGGAAACGTCGCTTCTCGTCATCGATACGGTTGAAGGCCCGGATCACCCGGATACCTGTGAGTCTCTCGCGCAACACGAGGTTGATCCTGTCGATCTTCTTCTGAATCGCCCGGAAGAGAGGGAAACCCCTGGCCGCGACGATCGTAATCGTCGCCACGAGGATGGGAATCACCACGATGATGACCCAGGAAAGACCTCTGTCCTTGGACACGGCCATGATGATCCCGCCGATGGCCATGATCGGTGCCCTGATGATCATCCGCATTATGATCAAGAGCACCATCTGGACCTGGGTGACGTCGTTGGTATTCCGGGTCACCAGAGAGGGGGTTCCCAGGGTGTCGAACTCGTGAAGCGAGAATCCCAGGACATGGGTGAAGATCTTCCTGCGCACGATCTCCCCGAAGCCCATGGAGGCATGCGAGGCCAGATAGGCGGCCGTGATCGCGCAGGCGGAACCTCCCAGGGCAACGAGTAGCATGCGCCCGCCGATTTGTACGATGTAGGTGACGTCTCCATTGGTGATTCCGATATTAACGATATCCGACATCAACGTGGGTAGATACAGGTCGGCTATGCTTTGAAAGAAGACCAGGACAACGACCGCACCCACGGGAATCGCATAGGGCTTCAAAAATCTTAACAATTTAATCATGGGTTCAAGTTCCTATCCGAAGGCGGGCCATCCCCGGGCCGACCTTCTCGTACAACCCTCTCCTGCAGCGGTCCGGCCTGGAAACCCTGACATTTTCGCCGCCGAGGGTGATCTGTGAGACTATCGTAGGTCCTCCATCGCGGTCGCGCGCAGCAGGTCGGCGACCGCGATCTGAACATCGATCTGCTTGTTGACAACAGCGAACTGTGCCCTCAGCAGGCCCAACTCCTCGCTCAGCCTGCTCACCTGGTTCAGAGTTCCCGCTTCGTAGCGCTTCTGTGCGACTCGGGCATTCTCCTCCGCCTGGGCAACCATGTCCTTTATGAGCTTCAGATCGGCTTGGGCTCGAGTCAAACCCAGGACACAGGTGCGCACATCCAGAACGACCATGGTTCTGAGTTTCAAGCTATCGGCTTGGGCTTTCTGGACCCCCAGCTCCTGTGCCTTCTTCTCCTCGATATTCGCCGGAATCCCGCCGATATCGTAGCTCAGCTGGATCCCGAGGGACCACGTGCCGGTGAATTGCCAGGGATCGGTCTGAAAGGCGACGCGCGGGTTGGGATCGGCAAGGGTGTAGCTCCCCGTGATCGCCACCGTCGGATAGAGGGGGGACGCGGCGAGCCTGGCGCCGTGCTCGGCTGCCTGGACAGCGAGGGCAGAACTGCGGGTTTCCGGCCGCCGCGCCAGAGCCGTGTCGATCAGCTTCCCTTCGTCGAGTTCGCCGGCGATGCCGGGGAATAGTGGTTCGTCCGCCTGGGTGGAGAGGTCGAAGGGCATCCGCGCGGAAGAAGGATCCGCGCCAGTGGCGAGGTTGGCCACATCCCATCCGATCTGCGATGCCAGCAGGAGGTAGGCCCGCGCTCTCAGCACGAAGGCGCTGCCCAGGTCGATTTGCGCCTGTTTTCGCCGTGTATCAGCGGCAAGCAGGTCTGCCTCTGTCGCTGCACCGGTAGACAGCTGGTTGCTCATGAGCTTGTAGCTCGCTTCCATCAACTCCATGTTTCTCTGCAGAGTCCGGACACTGTAGTCGGCGCGGAGGGCTTCCCAGTACGAACGCCGCACTTCAAAGAGGAGAGAGCGTTTGACTGTCTGGAGGGCAGCCAACCTACCGTCTGCGGTGAGCCGGGCGATCTCGAGCGACTCCCGGAGACGGTAACCGGCGAAGACCGGATACTGAAGATTGGCGCCAAATGCGATTACGTTGTCGAGAGACGAGGGAAGCTCGAATGAAATGGTTCCCGGCCCGCTCGGGTTGGTAAATTCAATAGATGTCGAGGGCAGAGCACTCAAGCGCTGGTAGCTTGCGGAAAGCGACAGAGCCGGATATAACCGCAAGCTTGCCGCTTCGGCCTCAGCGGTGGCTGCAAGCCAGTCATAGCTCGCGCTCTGCACGTCGGGGCTCTCCCCCAGGGCCGTTTCCTCCGCCATGGCGATGGAAAGTGTTTGTTCCTGCGCCTGGGAGACCTGAATGACCCCCGCGAGCCACAGAGCCACAATTACCGCAGTGATTGGAGCGCCCGGTTTGAAGAATGCGCCGATTCGACTACTTGTTGATTTTCTCATCGCAATGTCAGTCCCTTCCTTAACGCAGAGCCGCCCCACACATACATACCGAATCGGCCGGTTGCCGTTTTGGTCATTTCGCAGCGGAACTCTGCTGTTCCAGGGCTTTGAGAATGAACCGCAGATCCTCGATGAGCCTCTGCGTGCGGGAATCGGGCATCGATCTGAACGCCTCTCGAAGCATTCCCTCCATGGTGGTCATCAGGTCCGCAACGAAA
>CAZGRL010000254.1:0-4448 GCA_964528155.1 uncultured Anaerolineaceae bacterium | reverse complement strand
TCAACGCGACCCCACAGAACGCGGCCTGGGACCGCATCCTGTTGCGCAAGGAGGTCAGCTATCCGAATCGACCGGGAGATTGGGAGCAGATCCTCCACAGCGACGGCGGCCGCCGCCCGATCTCTACACGCCTCGACCCCGAGGAGATCATGCTCGTCCAGGCCCACATCGAACTCCGTGCGACGCAGCTTCCCGAGGACGTAAACGCTCGCATGGTTCGCATCCGGAGCAAGCTGAGCAAGGATGGCATCCCCGTATCGCCCCGCCGCTTCCGCGGGTGGGCGCGCGCGGCGACAGCCCATTCAATGCTCAAGGGGGAACGCGAGGTCAGCCCGAAGTCGCTGCTGATCGGACAGCACATCCTCTGGATCGGGCTGGAGGAGCGGGATGCGGTGAGGAACGTCGTCGCCCAACTGAGCGACCCGGAGCGGCAGATCCTGCTCGCTGCCGCGGCGGACGTCGAGGACATCCTATGCAAGGCGGCTAGTGAAGACAACATGCAGGCCCTCGTTTCCTGGCAGACGAAACTCAAGAAGCACCAGCAGCTCCTCCAGAGCAAAGTGATCGACCCGGACCTTGTCACAGATAAGGATGCTCTTCTCCAGAGAATCCAGGAAGTGCAGGCAGCCCTCGTCGAACGAGGAGTCGCGGTGATGGCCGTCCACACCGAGGCGCCGAGATGAGCGCGGCCATTGGGGGTGATGGAGATGGCACGAGGTCCGGTCGTGGGCCGTTTCCGGCGGATCTGCTGACGAACGAGGAATACCTGCTCGACCCCCCTGCCACCGTCTGGGAAGATCTCCTGAACGCCGATCACGCGGCATGGCTGGGAGTCCAGGGCATGGATGTGGTGCGCGCGGCCGAGGAGCGCACGTGCGCGTTCGGTCGTGACCTGACGAGAGAGGCCTGGCTGGGCCTCTACTCACCCGCCAGCCAGCTCTTCAGTCAGGCGCCCCAAGGGATGGCTGTGCCCCATTCGATCTTCCAGCGGGCTGACCGGATGGATGAATGGAGGGCTCTGCGCGCCTCGATCGGATCCGACGAGATCGCCGCCGCCTTCGGAGCTGCGCACTTCGCCAGGGAGCTGATCGATAAGCTCCCCCCTGAGGTGAAAGAGAAGATGCACCAGGCCCAGCGAGCGCGCGATGCTCTGTCCGACCTGCAGGCCCGGCTGGAGGCGCTCCAAGCCGCCGTCCCAGGAACGCCCCCCGCCCCGGATGAACTCGGCCGGAGGGTCCGGGATCTGGAGGGCGACGCGAAGCGCCTCCGGCGTCGGCTCCGGGCCTCTGAACAGGAGGCTATCGCCTCTCTGGAGGAGGCCACTGCCCGCACCGAGCAGGCGTTGGCGCAGAGCATGGCGGCCGCGGCCGAAGGCCTGAGCGATCTGAAGAACGCCGCAATGGAGTTTGGATTCGGCTGGGGTCTGGGCTCAAGCACCGGAGCGACACGGCAGGAGATCGAAGGCCTCCACGAGCTTGCGCAGCGCCTGAAGAGCTCCAGGCAGCTCAAGCAGATCCTCAAGGCTCTGGGCTGGGCGAAGCGGGTGGTGTCGGACGAGCGGCGCAAGTCGCGCCACGGCCGAGAGAAGTTCACGCACTACCGCACTCAGGAGATCGACCTGGAGACCATAGCGCCGGAGGAACTGACGGGGCTGATGGAGGCGGACCAGGGCTCACCGATAGCCCTCGACTTCCTCCGCCGCGCCGCCGACGGCGAACTCCTTCACAGGCAGTACGAGGGGGACGACCACGTGGGGAAAGGGCCGTTCGTGATCCTGGTCGACAAGAGCGGCAGCATGAGGGGGCAGCCCAACGCGACGGCCTGCGCGGTTGAGCTCGCTCTGATGAAGCTGGCGCTTGAGCAGCGTCGGCGCTTTGTGTGCATCCCCTTCTCAGATATCGGTCAGTTTCAGGTCTTCGATCCCGGGCCAAGGCCCGATCCACGGTCGTTGGTCGACCACTTCGAGCAGTTCTACGGAGGCGGCACCGAGCCGGTGCGCCGCGTCGCACCTTAACAGAATTGGCTGGATACCAGCCTACGGACAGCAGGAAGCAAACCCGTAAGACCGACCGACTTAGCCGGAAGGGAAACCCAACGGCGAACATAGCATGTCGGAAAAGCGGTGTGAGACCAAACTGGTGTAGTCGAGTAGCTACCGCAAGGTCTGGTCAATATGGTGAGAGCTAGACTGCCCGAACTCCAGTACCCAGTGGATGTGAGTGCCGTCCCGCGGGAAAACCAGTTGATTACCCGCACACGTGAAGCTAGGCAAATATATGGTTCGTTTGCCCAGGATCCTGCCTCACGTGACACATTCCAATGAGGAATGGCAAGGGTACGAACGGAGCACCTAAGTTGACCTAGTGCGTTCTGCTGAGGTGAAACGCGGGATCGCCTAAGGGACGCGAGTCCTACGGCGACGGAGTACCCGTAGTAGTCTGAGATAGGGAAAGCCTATCACATGGCGAAGGGGTACAGGTGGTGCACTTACAACCTCAAATCTGACTGAATAGGGAGTTAAGCGAAATGCTGGAAGCCCTAAAGTACCTCAGTATTGTCCAAAGTCGTGGAGAAAGAGGTCTTCCTCTCAACCGTGTCTACCGTGGAATGAGAAGCCCTGAGTTGTTCCTCATTGCCTACATGAACCTATATGGCAATGCAGGAGCGATGACCAATGGGGTCGACCCGAAAGACCACATTGACGGAATGTCGCTAGAGCGCATTCACAATGTAATCCGGACGTTGAAGGATGGAACCTTTCGCTGGAAACCAGCCCGAAGGGTATACATCCCGAAAACCAAGGGAAACCATCGACCCCTGGGGATACCGGGTTGGACGGATAAACTGGTTCAGGAAGTCATGCGGCTCGTCCTCGGCGCCTACTATGAACCCCGCTTCAGCACACACTCGCACGGCTTCAGGCCGAACAGAAGCTGCCATACAGCCCTGGGCGAAATTGTGCGTACGTGGAAAGGGGTCAAATGGCTAATCGAGGGCGACATCAAAGGGTGCTTTGACAATATCAACCATGAGCTCTTGATAAGCATCATAAGCCGCGACATCCATGACACCAGATTCATCCAACTGCTAAAGGACCTGCTTAACGTCGGATACCTGGAGAATTGGAAGTTCCATCAGACTTTCTCAGGCACCCCACAAGGCGGGGTCGTCAGTCCACTCCTGGCCAATATCTACCTCAATGAGTTTGACCAGCATGTGGAACAAACGCTCATCCCACAGTGGACCAAAGGCGAGGCCAAGAAGAGGAAAGCCAACCCTGAGTACGCCAGTCTCAATGCTCGGTACCACTACCTCAGAAAGAAGGGCAACCTCACGGAAGAAGAAGTCCAAAGAATGCGGGAACTGAAGAAGGTCAGAAATACCCTGTCGGTATATGACCCGCAGGACCCTAAATTCAGAAGGCTCCGATATGTGAGGTACGCCGATGATTTCATCCTGGGGTTCATCGGCTCCAAAGCTGAGGCTGAAGTAATCAAGGGAACGATTCGCGGTTACTTACGCGACCACCTCCGGCTCGAAATGAGCCAAGAGAAGACCTTGATTACGCATGCCTCTACTGAAAGGGCCAGGTTCCTGGGATATCACCTCCATATGCCGAGGGTTGACACAAAGCGGACGAACGGACGTAGGTCCATTAACTACCATCCACAGCTCACGGTGCCTCCAGATGTTCTGAAGAACTGGCGACGCAAATACATGCGCAACGGGAAGCCAGTTCATCGACCAGAGCTTCTGGAGAATAGTGACTATGACATAGTGATGACCTACGAACTGAAACTCAGGGGAGCCGTCAACTACTATGTTATGGCCCACAACGTTTACAGATGGAACAGCGTGCAATGGGTAATGGAACAATCCTTAGTGAAAACCCTTGCCGCTAAACACAAGACCACTGTAAAGAAGACCTACCGGAAGCATGGATATAAGCCGCCGGAAGGAAAGAGGGGCATACGGGTAGTGCTCGAAAGAGAGGATAAAGCACTGTTAGTTGCCACCTTCGGAACGAAACCAATAGAGCGGGTCAGGTTCGGATACGCAAGCTTCGATGACCAATTGCCCAGACCTTTCAACGCCAATCGATCTGAGTTGGCCCAGCGATTGGTCTCCGATACCTGCGAGCTCTGTGGACAGAATGGGCCTCTTGAAGTCCATCATGTTCGCAAGCTAAAGGACCTGAAGAAACACGGGAAGAACCCGCCCCAGTGGGTAGTAAGGATGGTGGCGCTTAGGCGGAAGACCTTGGTGGTATGCCATGAATGCCATACCACAATCCACAGAGGACAATATGATGGAAAGAGGATTTGAGATTGTTGTCAGTGCCACCACTGGAGAGCCGGATGACGCGAAAGTGTCACGTCCGGTTCGGAGGGGGGCAGTTGGAAAAGGACCCCGTAAAGGGCACCTCGCTGGCTGCCTACCCTACTACG
>CAZGRL010000253.1:0-4463 GCA_964528155.1 uncultured Anaerolineaceae bacterium | reverse complement strand
GCCAAATCGCGCAGCAGGGTGAGACGAGGTCGGCCGCTGGCTTTCCAATCCTGATAGCAGCGGACGATATCCAGGATGACATCTTCACCCTCGCCGATTGCGAACGCGTCAACGAAAGCTGCCATGGGCTCCGGGTTGAGAACAGCGTGGCCGCCGGCGATCACCAAAGGATCATCCGGACCTCGATCCGCGACCTCGATCGGGACGCGGCCCAGGTCGAGCATGTTGAGTGTGTTTGTGTACAGCGTCTCGTACGGCAGGGAGAATGCCAGGATATCGAAGTCTTCCAGAGAATGGCGCGTCTCAAGCGAATGAGCCGGAAGGCCACACCGGCGCATCGCCTGTTCCATGTCCGGCCAGGGGGAAAAGACTCGCTCGGCCAGCATATCCGGTTGTCGATTGACGACGTCATGAAGAATCGCCAGGCCGAGGTTGGACATTCCCAAGTCATACACATCGGGGAAGATCATGGCGACCCGCGTATTGACCAGGTGCCAGTCTTTGGTGGTCTGATTGAGCTCGCCGCCGGTGTAGCGACCGGGCTTCTGCACCCGGGGCAGGATCCGATCGAGCTCACGGTCGATGTCGGCCGGCGTCATGCGCACAGGTGTACCTCGAGTGAAAACGGACGAACGGAGTCGGAATATTATATCAGGCGGGGCATAGCCGGACGACCGTCGGGTCAAGTTCGAAGGACAACCAGCAAGGAGGGCGTGATACAATCACGCCGCTGCCCCCATCGTCTAGTGGCCCAGGACGTGGCCCTCTCAAGGCCAAAACCGGGGTTCGAATCCCCGTGGGGGCACCTGTAGCCGGCCTCCAACCTTTCCTCGCGGTGGAGGCTTCGTCATTCCTCTGACGTAGGCTGATTCGACTTTTCTGACCGTGGTTCGGGTTGACCTTACGTAGGGCTGACTGGGGTCGACGCGGTCGGCCGCAAAGCACCCCCAGGCAAATGTGGAGCCAGGTAGATTTGTTAAGTCTTTGCAGGCGTCCGGCTGGCGGCTCAGCCGCTATACTGTTCACGAAATGAATGCTTGGATGATCTGTGATCTGCGGCGGAACCCCTTGAGCACGGTCGCGCAGCCGGGCCCGAGGCGCGGCCCAGGGGCGTGCGGCTTGCGAATTCATCGGCCTGAGAGTACCATCCCGAGAATCCGCTTCTGGAAGGGGGTTGCAGCATGTTCGCCCGCCGCCGTTTCGTTGAGAGCGGCCGTGGTGGACGCGAGAAAACGGCCAGCCTGCCCCGGACCTGGTCGTCGCTCGGAGGGATGTTCGTGACCCAGTTCAACCCTGGCAGCCTGGCGAATGAATTACACGACGGCGTTGTCCAGGAGTTATCCGCCCTGCTCCTGCAACTCGAAACCTATCAACGCAAGCTAGAATCCGATCCCGACGGGGCTCGAGCCGACCTTGATCGGATCAAGGCCCAGGCTCGGGAGACGCTCAAGTCACTCCGCCAAGTCATCGCGCACTTGCGTGAAATGGAATCGGGCTGATGACCGCGGCCGGCGAAGAGGGCAAGCAGCTCAGAATCGTCATCGCCGATGACCACGCAGTCGTGCGACAATCGTTGCGCTTGATGCTCGAGTTGGACGATGAGGTAGAAGTCGTTGGAGAAGCAAGTGACGGTGCTCAAGCCGTTGACATGGCGCAAGAGCTTCATCCCGATCTGGTGTTGATGGACATCCGCATGGAAGGGATGGACGGCGTGCAGGCCACCCGCCGTCTCAGGGAGGTTGAGCCGGATCTGCCGGTGTTGGTACTGACCGGTTTCGGAGAGGACCAAGTCCTGCTGGACGCGGTCGAGGCCGGCGCTCAAGGATTCCTGCTGAAGGACGCCACCTCAGCCGAGGTGAAGGATGCCATCCGCCGAGTCGTCAATGGCGAGTCTCTGGTCACGCCGTCGCTGCTGCGCAAGCTGCTCGAGGAGTTCTCTCAACGAGGCAAAGAAAGCCAGCCGGCCCATTCCGATCTCACCCCGAGGGAGATGGAGGTCTTACTCGCCGTCGCCGAGGGAAAGAGCAACGAAGAGATCGCCCGGGCGCTGGTGATCTCGGAAAAGACGGTCAAAACCCACCTGGGGAAGATCTTCAGCAAGCTTCAGGTTGACGGCAGGGCCCAGGCGATGCTCTACGCCATTCGTGAGGGGCTGGTCGACGTCTAGCCTACGACGTAAGTCGTAGGTCTTAAGGCCGAGATCTTCACGCGACATAAGACCAAAGGCCGACCACCTGGTCGGCCTTTTCGATTGCCCTTGACCATCCTTCTGGGCGATGACATCCCTCTCTTCGGGGGGTAAAACATAGTTGAGTGGAAGGCAATCGCAGTTGCCGCCAGCCCGAAGATCTGGCTTCGGTCTGGCGTTCTTTTTTGTCTCGATGAGGTCAAAGGAGAAGGTTCAAGACTGCGGATGAAGCCTCAAGTGCATCGAATTTCCGTGCCGGCCACAGCAGGAAAGGGTGAGCGGACGGAGGGTAGGCGCGTTGGACGCGCGTGGAGAGCCCGTGGTCGAGCCTGTTACGTCAGGCAGGTTCAGAGAGCCATGCAGGGCTTAGTGCCGCCGCAGATCACCTTGGCCCTGGGGCGGGGAACTGGAGGCAGCCGCATTGTGGGGCTTCCGTGAGCGTACGCGGGCCGTCCTGGTCATGTCCGACCGGGACGCCCGCCGGAAGCTTTGCGAGCTTCTGCTCGCCGGAGGGGTGATTGACGTCGTCGGCGACGTTGAGGATGGTCGCCAGGCGGTCGGTGAAGCGCGCCGCCTGGGCAAGGGCGCGGTGATCCTTGATGGTGGCCTGCCCAAACGGATCGGAAGCGAACTCATCCAAGAGATCAAGGCGGTCAATCCGGAGTGCCACTTGCTGGTGCTGGCCGATTCCGAAGGCAAGCGGGCGAAGGCCATTCGGGAAGGGGCCGATCAGGCGATCCTCAAACCGCAAGGCCTGAAGAAACTCGCCTTCGCAATTGGTGTTGCGCTGGGTCGGCGCCCGGCGACGCAGGACGGATCTTCGTCGAGGATGATCGAACGGGTTCCTATTGCACAAGGCGTGGCCCTGGTCGGTGTAGGTGCTCTGCTTCTGCTCCTGAGCCCGTATTCGGGCGTTCAGGCGCTCGGGGATCGGCTGGCAATCCTCTCGCTGGTCGCGGGAGGCATCTTCTTCCTGTATGCCCTCAAGTACTACATCAGCGTCGCCCTCATTCTGCTCACCAACGCGGCCAACGGCAACGGGAATGGGAACGGCCATTCCAACGGCAATGGCAAGATCAACGGGATCAATGGTCTCTCGAACCCCAACGGCCAGAGACATCAGAGTTCCTACCAACCCTTCATCTCGGTTCACCTGCCGGTCTATAACGAACCTGCAGTCATCGATCGCCTGATCAGTGCATGTACGTCTTTTGATTATGACCGGTATGAGGTCATTGTTGCCGACGATTCCACGGACGAGACATCGCGAATCCTCGATAACCGTTGGGCCTCGCACCCGAGGGTCAAGATCTCGCGGCGCAAAGCCCGCGTCGGGTTTAAGGGTGCTGCCCTTCAGCTTGCCCTACAGCGAACGGATCCGCGCGCTGAATTCGTCGTTGTATTCGACGCAGATTTCATCCCACCGCCGGACATTCTGCAGCAATTCCTCACCTACTTCTACGGGACAAATGGAAGCGACAACCACTCGGACAAGGAACCGCCGCGGCTTGTAGACGATCGTCTGGCCGCGGTCCAGGGCTACCAGTGGCACGTCCTCAACGCTTCTGAGAACTGGATCACACGCGGCGTGAGAACGGAGTACTCAGGCTCGTATGTGATCGAACGCTCAAGTCAGCAGGTCACAGGAGCAATGCGGATGATCGCCGGATCGGTATTCATGATCCGGGCCGACGTCATGCGCCAACTCGGCTGGGGTACCTCCATCACCGAGGATTGGGACCTCACGCTGCGCCTGTACGAAACCGGATACAAGGTCGTATATACCCCATTCGTTCAGGCGCCGGCAGAGTGCGTCGCCAGCGTGCGCCAGCTTGCCCGACAACGGATGCGCTGGGCAGAGGGGCATACCTACAACGTCAAGAAACATCTGACGAGTGTTCTCCTCTCGCCTCACATCTCATGGCCGGAGAAGCTTGAGTTCCTCTACTTCGCTCCCTACTATCTTCAGTCGGCGCTATTCATTGTCGGAACCATAAGCTGGTTGATCGTCGACCTCTTCCTGCGCAAGCGGTTCCCGTTCTGGCCGACGGCTCTTGGGTGGTCGCTGGTATTCACCAACGCGCTCTCTTTGATCATCATGAATCTGGTAGGGCTGTTCATGGAGCGCGGTGTCCGTCGCAACTGGGGCGGACTGATGTCGTTCATTCTGCTGACCTACCTTCTGGTCCCCTTCCAGGCCTACGCTGCCATCAAAGGCTTGTTCGAGTCACATGAAGGCGGGTGGCATCGGACCCAGAAGACCGGCGTGATCACC
>CAZGRL010000252.1:0-4468 GCA_964528155.1 uncultured Anaerolineaceae bacterium | reverse complement strand
CTAGTCATCCGCCTCAAATTCGCGAATCAGGGCTGCCCTTTTGGGACAGCCCCATTCCCATTTCGGCACATTTCCCGCTCCCCCGTCATCCTGCCTGCCCACCTGTGCCTGCGCCACAGGTGCAGGCAGGCCGCAGGCCAGGGAGCGGAGCGAAGTCGAAGGACGGGGGAGCGGGTGAAGGCGGAAGGTGCATTCCCCCCTCCCCCTACACGAAGAGGTGTACCGCCCGACTTGGAACACGCGCGGAGCTGCGACTGGATTGACCCGTGCGCGTTAGAACGCGCAATGGTGGGGCTTATCGACGTCGCGTCAGCGAAGAGTTACGGGACGTCCTAGCCCAATTCGATCGCAGCGTAGATCGCTTTGATGTCCACGTTGTCCGCCAACAGTTGGATAAACGTCTCGAGTTTCTCCGGCTGCCCGAGGCGCGTCTTACCGTAGGCGCGCTCGATTCGCTCCGTCGTCTCCATGGTGTTGTCGTTCACCAGAAGAATCGGAACACCGAGGCTCTCCGCCTGTTGAATGATCAATGGACTGGGGTACAGGTTCCCTGTGAGTATCAGCACGACGGTGGATGTCTCCAGCGCCGCTAACTGGATGTCCGTCCGGTCGCCCCCAGTGATGACGGCTTTGTTGGTCTGCCGTCGGAACCTGGAGAGAGCAACATCAGCCGTCATCGCCCCGACGCTGAATGCCTCCACCAGGGCGTTGGGGTCGACGTTCTTGGTCAGGACTTTAGCGCTGAGAAGATCGAGAAGCTCACCCACGCTCAAGGCGGAAAGGCGCGGCACGCGGGGCATCGAGCCGAGCACCCGGATGCCTTTCTCCTCCAGATACGGTCGGGCGTATTCGCTGACGAATTCGGCTGCTTCATTCGGGACCTGATTGAGGATCACACCGTGAAGTTGCTCTCCCAGGCGGAAGCGCGCCGTGTATGCATCATCTACCAGACGCATCTCGCCGCGATATTTCACCAGGACGATGGCCGGGGCGCCCAAACGCTCGGCCACTTGCAGGTTCGACACCCCCATGGCATATCCCTCACGCAGGCTTGCCCCGCCCTCGACCAGCAACGCGTCCTTCCCCTTGCATGCGGCTTCGGCCGCCTGTTCGATCTTCTCCAGCGGGTCGTCGAGGACGACGCCTTTCAATCGTTCGCGCAGGGAGGATGGCGTGACGATGACCGGGCACAGGGCGCCCAAATCGGGTGCGAGCCCGAGCGTCTTCTGGACGAAGATCGCGTCTTCGTCGGCCAGCTCACCGCTAGGGGACCGCCAAGGTTGGGTGCTCATCGGCTTCAAGTAGCCGATGTTGTGGCCGTCCTGCTGCATCTGTTTCCCCAGGGCCAGACAAAGTGCAGTCTTGCCCGAGTACTGCTCGACGGACGTGATATAAAGCGCTTTCATGCCAGTCTCCCTGATGCGATTGATTCCGCTTCACCGGTTGCATGGGCCTCACCTGCCGTCAGCACCAGGCGCATATCAATCGCAATGCCGCCCTGTCCGGCCTCGTATACCACGAAAGGATTGATGTCGAGTTCGGCGATCTCGGGAAAATCCTGGACGAGTTGACCGATCCGCAGGAGTGTGTCGACCAACACTGGCTTGTCGACCCCCGGCCGGCCGCGCACCCCGTCCAGGAGCGCGTGCGTGCGAATCTCACCCAGGATGGTTTCGGCTTCGCGGCGTGAGAAAGGCGCGAGGCGGAAGGCGACGTCTTTAAGGATCTCGACGTAGATGCCGCCCAGTCCGAAGGTGACCAAAGGACCGAACTGAGGGTCCCGATTCATCCCGATCAGCACTTCGAGGCCGGGCGGGACCATTTTCTGCACGAGGCAGCCCCACAACCGGGCATCGGGAAGGTAGCGCTGCGCCCGATAGGTGATCAGATCGAATGCGTCACGGACATCCTCGGCGTTCTGCAGACCCACCTTGACTCCTCCGACATCCGTCTTGTGCAGGATATCCGGGGAGGCGATCTTGAGCACAACCGGGAAACCCATCGCTGTCGCCACCTCGACGGCTCGTTCAGGGTTATCGGCGAGTTCCGAATCGGGGATTCGCAGTCCGTAGGCAGTCAGGACCGCACGCGCTTCGGAATCGCCGATGGTCACTCGGCCGTCCGCCAGGGCTCGGTCGAAGGTCTGGCGGACGGCGGGTCGATCGACTTCGAAGATCTCGAATTCCGGCATCGGCTCGGCCAGGGATTGACGGTAGGAGCTCATCGCCTTCAAGACCAGAGCGGCACGCTCGGGGAACGCGAAGTTCGGCAGGTCGTGTTCTCGAAGCAGACGCGCCCCGGCCTCGATGCGCGCCTCACCCATGAAACAGGCCAGAACAGGGATGTCCGCCCGGCCAGCGACATGGATGACGGCCTGAGCCGTCTCCTCGATCTGGGTCATCGCCTGAGGGGTGAGGATGACGAGCACCGCATCGACGTGCTCATCCGCAACCATCTGGTCCAGGGCGAAGCGGTAGCGATCCGCCCGGGCGTCCCCGAGCACGTCAACCGGATTGGCCGCGCTGGCTGCGTCCGGCAGCCCCTGCTTGAGGTTCAGGATGCGTTCGGGGTCGAAGCGGGCCATCTTCAAACCCGCCCGCTCGATGGCGTCGGTCGCCAGGATCCCCGGACCCCCGGCGTTGGTCACGATGGCGATGCGGTCCCCCGCCAACGGCTTGAGGTAGGCAAAGGCCCTGGCGTAGTCGAATAGGTCCTCCATTGAATCGGCCCGGACCACGCCTGCCTGCCGAAAGGCCGCCTGATATGCTTGTTCGGATCCGGCCAGAGAGCCGGTGTGAGATGTGACCGCCCGGGAGCCGGCCTGGGTGATACCGGATTTCACTGCCACCACCGGCTTCTTCTTGGATACTTCGCGCGCTACGCGAATAAATTCCTGACCGTCAGGAAGGCCCTCGACGTACATCAAGATAACGCGCGACACCGGATCGTCTTCCCAGTAGCGGAGCAGATCGATCTCGCTGACGTCGGCCTTGTTCCCCAGAGAGACGAAACGGCTGAGGCCCAGGCGGCCGGCCTGCGCCCAATCCAGGATCGCCGTCCCGAGCGCCCCGGATTGAGACATGAAGGCCATCGGGCCGGATGGCGGCATGCCGGCGGAAAACGAGGCGTTCATCGGAGTCATTGTATCGATGACACCCAGGCAGTTGGGGCCGATCAGGCGGATGTCATATTGACGAGCGATGGCGATCAGCTCGCGTTCGCGCTCGAGCCCTTCCATGCCGGCCTCGCGAAAACCGGCGCTGATCACGATCGCAGCCGGGATGCGCTTTTCCCCACAGGTGCGCAGCGCGTCTGGGACGAGGCGGTAGGGGATGACGATGACTGCGAGGTCGATCGGATCCGGGACGTCGGTGACCGAGGCGTAAACCGGGAGCCCGAGGATTTCCGAGGCCTTTGGATTGATCGGATACAGACGATGGCCGCTGGCCAGATACCCACCGTGGACCAGGTTGTCAAGAACGGCGTGCCCGAGTTTTTCGGGATCGGTCGAGGCGCCGATGACAGCAATGGCATTCGGGGCGAAGAACGCCGATAGGGACAACCAGGTTCCTCCTTCGACCTGAGTATACCGAACAGTTCGTCTGGTTAGCGCAGTGCGGGCCGTGCAGCCGCGATGCCCACAATCATAGCCCGGACCCGCGACGGCCCAACAGTTACAGATGTCACAGGTTGTCGGGCGAGGACGTCGGCATCCGAGAATACGGGAATCGGGAGTCGCCGACGCCCATTCGGGTAGCGCGACGTGGGAAGGCGGCCGAATTGTCCAGGGAAGGACGTCAGAGTCTGTGGGTTGCCAGTGATCTTAGCGGTGCGTAGGAGCGTCGGTGGATCGGGCAAGCTCCAAGGCGTTGGATCGCGCGCCTGTGCCGCAAGGTCCCGTAGCCCACATGATCCTCGAAACCGTACCCAGGATAGGCGTGGCTCAAGTGACCCATGATCGCGTCTCGGGCAACCTTGGCGATGATGGAGGACGCCGCGATTGAGAGCACGATCGCGTCGCCATGGGTCAGAGGAGTTTGCGGCAGGGGTGTCCTCGGCAACGCGATGTGGTCGATCAGCAGATGATCGGGCTTGAGCGATAGGCTCGCCAGGGCCCGACGCATTGCCCGCCGGGTCGCTTCGATCAGCCCAGCGGTGTCGACCTCGAGAGGGGTGGCACTACCGACCCCGATTGCCAGAGAAACACGCCGGATTCGCTCGGCCCAATGCTCGCGTTGCTGTGCGGTCATCATCTTTGAGTCGCGCACTCCGGCGAGTCGATCCGCGAGATCCGAGCAGTCAAGCGGCAGGATGACGGCGGCAGCCACGACCGGCCCGGCCCACGCGCCTCGTCCGACCTCGTCCAGACCGGCGACGTACCGTACGCCGTCGCGCTTCAGTTGAATTTCGTACTGCAGGTCCGGTCTAGGGCCGTGGAGCATACAATCCCGCCCGCCAATTGCGACGG
>CAZGRL010000251.1:0-4473 GCA_964528155.1 uncultured Anaerolineaceae bacterium | reverse complement strand
GAATAATGCACCCGCGCCTCGTCAAGAGAGCAGGCCAGTATGATGGGGCCGTGGGGGTCTGGAGCGCGCCGGCCCAGCTCTATCAACAGCGCCGCCCCTGCATGGGGCGTCACCCCCTCGGTGAACCCGCCCGCCATGTCGATGTCCAACGCATTGGGTAACGGTTCTCGCATCCTGCACCCAGGAGGCGCAGGATACAGCTTCTCACCCACGGATTGGGCCGGGGGCCGTAGCCTTCCCCACTGGGCCTTCCTCTGTGATAATAACAAGGCATAACCCGTGACCAGGCGGGCACCGCTACATCAGCAGGAGCTAGGGAGCCTATTGGGCAAGCTGCCTAGGGCGGACTAGAAAGCTAAGCGCCCCTCCGTGTCTGCTGATGTGCCGAACAGACGTGCGGCGGACGCGAGACTAAGAGACGCGTTCGACAGGTCGATTGGCCAAGGGCTTTCCTGAAGCCGGCGTCATTTGAAAAGACAACGCGAGGATCGCAAAGGAGGATACCCATGCATGCAACGATTCAGAAACCCTTGGACGAACTGGTCTCCTACTTCAAGCCTGGAGAAAGGGTGTTTGTTGTCGGATGTGACAACTGCGCTGCGAAATGCCACTCCGGTGGAATACCTGAGACCGAAGCCATGGCCCAGCGACTGACGCGAAGAGGGATCGATGTTATCGGTTGGTGTGTCCCTCAGCCGCCGGGTGTTTCTCTGTGCAAGCTAGCCAACACCAAGAGAGTGCTCCAGCAAGAACACGGCGAGGAGGTAGAGAAAGCCGATTCCTTCCTCGTTCTAGCCTGCGGTCAAGGGATGCACACTGTCATTGATGCAGCGGAAGGCAAGATGTGCCATCCCGGATGCGACACCATATTCGGGGGCGAGACCGTCAGCGATGATTTCATAACTGAGTATTGTTCCCTTTGTGGGGAGTGTATTATCGAGAGCACCGGTGGCCTTTGCCCGGTAACTCTCTGTTCCAAGGGCCTACTCAACGGACCTTGTGGGGGTGCCAAGAATGGCAAATGTGAGGTCAACCGAGAACAGGCCTGCGGCTGGCAATTGATTTACGACCGGCTCAAGTCAATCGGAAAACTCGAATTGATGGAACAATATCAGAGTCCGAAAAACCATGCCAGGTGGAGCCGACCCAGAACGCTGATAGTGGGCGAAAAGGCCTCCACCTTCAAGTCGCTTGCTGGCCCCAAGACAATCCCCAGTCGTGATTGAGAAACCGAGACGAGAGTGCGACTACGTACCCGCACCAAAGGAGAATAGCGGTGAGCAAACTAAGTGAAAAGCTTCAGAATGGGGAGTTTGTGGTCACAAGCGAAATCGGTCCTCCCAAAGGAGTGAATCTCGAGAAATGCCTGGCGGAGGCGGAACGCTTTGGAGACATGGTGGTTGCCATAAACGTGACTGACCTTCAAAGCGCCGTGATGCGTATCGGATCGCTGGCAGTCTGCGCGAAGCTGGTGGAAAGAGGGCTAGAGCCGGTCTTTCAGCTTACCTGTCGCGACCGGAACCGTCTTGCTCTTCAATCTGACTTATTGAGCGCTTGGGCGATGGGGATCAGGAATGTGCTTTGTTTGACCGGAGATCATCCAGTGCTCGGCGACCACGTTGAAGCTAAACCGGTCTACGACCTCGACTCGGTCCAACTACTCAGAGCAGCCAGTACGCTCAATGAGGGAAAAGACCTGGCCGGCCACGAATTGGAAGGGAAACCAGATTTCTACCTTGGGGCGGTGGTTACACCGGGAGCTGATCCACTAGAGCCGCAGATTATCAAGATGAAAAAGAAGATATCAGCGGGGGCGCGATTCTTTCAGACGCAGGCAATCTACGATACGGACAAGTTCCAGGAATTCGCCAGTCAGACCAAGGGATTGGGTGTTCCGATAATAGCAGGCATAGTAGTGTTGAAGAGCGCGGGTATGGCGAAGTTCATGAACGACAACGTGGCGGGCATAGCCGTTCCGAATAGTCTCATCGAAGAAATGATGGCGACCAAGAAAGAGGATCAGAAGAAGAAGGCGGTGGAGGTTTCTGCCCGAATAATACGCAAGATCAAGCCTTTCTGCCAGGGCGTACATATCATGCCCCTGGGATGGGACGAGCTGGTGCCGAAGATAATCGAAGGGGCTGAACTGGGCTGACCAGGCCAGCACTGCGTATGTAGCGCGGAGTACGGCAATCTGTAGCGGTTGACGCGGTCGTAGTTGTCCCGCCACCAGGCCCAGAGGAGGCGGTCCGGCAGCCCGAGATACAGGTACCGCTTTGATCTGGACGCCGACGGCCGCATCGATCTCAAGGACAGCCCCATACGGCTCAAGTACTTCGGCAAGACCTGCACCCAGGCATCACCACCGCTGCGGCTGCACGAAGTGAGATGGTGGGGTTAGCATAGCGGGCGAGGGCGTGGGGTCAGTAGAGAGAAGCCGGAGCGACCGCGTCCCCTGTCGCCCCCTGCTATCCCACCCTCGCCGGTCGCACCGGCTCGACGCGCACGGCGCAGGCCTTGTACTCCGGCGTATGAGCGATGGGGTCGCAGGCGTCATTAGTGAGAAGGTTGGTTATCGCTTGCTCGGGGAAGTGGAAGCTGAGGAAGACGACACCCTCGGCCGAGCGGTCAGTGAATCGAGCGGTGACCGTGACCTCGCCGCGCCTTGACACGATGCGCACCCTCTCCCCGTCCTCGATCCCCAGCCGCTGTCCGTCGGTCGCGTTGATCTCGACCGTCTCCTCAGGCAACAGGAGACGTATCCCCGGCGAGCGGCCGGTCTGGGTGTGAGTGTGATAGGCCGCGAGGCGCCGCCCCGTCGTCAGGAGGAACGGGAACTCCTTGTCGGGCTGCTCGGCCGGAGGCGCATACCCCACAGGCCGGAAGTATGCGGTCTGCTTCCCCTCCCACAGCTCGCCATGCAGATACTCCGTGCCCGGATGATCGAGGGTCGGGCAGGGCCACTGGATGCCATCGCCTTCCAGGCGCTCATATGAGATGCCAGTGAAGGCAGGTGTCTGACCAGCCATCTCGTCCCACACCTGTGACACGTCGTCGTAATTCATTGGGTAGCCCAGACACGTCGACAGCTCCGCCACAATGCGCCAATCGTCGCGGGCCTCGCCCGGCGGCTCGACCGCCTTGCGCACCCGCTGCACCCGCCGCTCCGTGTTCGTGAACGTGCCGTCGGTCTCAGCGAACGAAGTCGCCGGCAGCACCACGTCGGCGAGCTGGGCGGTGTCGGTCAAGAAGATGTCCTGGACCACGAGGAAGTCAACTGCCTCCAGGGCACGCCTGGCCTTCGAGGCGTGCGCCTCGGTGATGAGCTCGTTCTCTCCCATGATGTACACGGCCTTGACGTGCCCCTCCAGCATCGCTTCGATGGCGGTGACCTTGGTCATGCCGGGGCGGTCGGGCAGGTTCACGCCCCACGCCTGTTCCCACTTCCTCCGGGCATCATCGCTGGTGATCTTCTGATAGCCGGGGAGATCGGTGGGCCCGCAGCCCATGTCGCAGGCGCCCTGGACGTTGTTCTGGCCCCGCAGCGGGTTGACGCCAGAGCTGGGCAGGCCGAAGTTGCCGCAGAGCAGCGCCAGGTTGGAAAGCGACTGCACGTTCTGGACGCCGCACGTGTGCTGGGTGATGCCCATGGTGTAGATGATGGCCGCCGGCTTTGTGGTGGCGTATTCCCGGGCCGCCGCGACGATCTCCTCGGCCGGTACGCCGGTGATCTCCTCCGCGTGCTCAGGAGTGAACTCCTGGACGGAGCTTCGGAACTCCTCGAACCCTTCCGTGTGCCGCTCGATGAAGTCGCGGCTCTCGAGCCCCTCTTCGATGATGACGCGGGCCATCGCGTTGAAGAGCGCCGTGTCTGTGCCAACGCGCAGCCGCAGCCAGCGCGTGGCGAGGTCGGCCAGCTCGATGCGCCGCGGGTCGGCGACAACCAGCTTGGCGCCCTTGCGCACCGCCTCCTTCACGCGGAGGGCCAGGACGGGGTGCGTCTCTGTGGTGTTGGTCCCGACGGCGAGTATGAGCTTCGCGCCTGCCAGCTCGGCGATGCTATTCGTCATCGCCCCCTTGCCCACCGTCGTCGCCAGACCGGCGACCGTTGCGGCATGTCAGTTGCGGGCGCAGTTATCGATGTTGTTGGTGCCGATGGCGGCGCGCGCCATCTTCTGCATGAGGTAGTTGGCCTCGTTCGTGGCCTTCGCCGAGCTGAAAAGGGCGATTGAGTCGGGCCCGGAGGCGTCTTTGATCGAGCCCAGGCGCTCGGCGATGAGGTCGTACGCCTCGTCCCAGGTGGCCTCGCGGAACTGGCCGTTCTCGCGGATGAGGGGAGTGGTGAGCCGGTCCGGGCTGTGCACGAACTCCCAGGCGAACTGCCCTTTCACGCAGAGCGAGCCGCGGCTAACGGGCGACTCGAAATCCGGCCGCACGCCGACGATCCGCCCGCCCGCCACGTCCAGATAGAGC
>CAZGRL010000250.1:0-4485 GCA_964528155.1 uncultured Anaerolineaceae bacterium | reverse complement strand
CACTTTCGGCGCGCTTGGTCGGCACCTGCGATTCGATCGAGGAAGCCCCTGTTTCGTTCGCCCACCTTGACTGCCGCCCGGTTCTAACGCATCATTGGGCCGTTACGAAACCGGAATATTGGGGCAGGCTCTCAGTGGGTCATAGTCCGAGGAGTTGTCTTCAGGCCGCGCCAGGAGGGTAGGCTAGTGCTTGCAGTGTTGCGAAACCCCAGGATCTGGGCCGTGCTGGTCGGGGCGGTCGTGGTCCTCGTGATCGTCGTCCTGGTGGTGGCTACCTCTGGCGGAGGAGGGGACGAAGCAGGAGACGAGATCAAGGACATCCAGCGGAGTCCGGACACGTCCATCGTGATTCCCGCCGGCGAGCCGATCATCATCGGCGTTTCGGCGCCGCTCACTGGGCCCGACGAGGTTGGGGGAACTGAAGATCTACACGGCGTCCTCGTAGGGGTGGAGCGGTGGAAGGAGGAGAACGGCAACACGATCGGCGGGCACGAAATCGAGATCCGCGCCGAGGACGACGGATGCTCCGAGCCCGACGTCACTGAACAGGCTGCAGAAAGATTGCTGGGACGAGAAGGGCTGGTGGGCGTCATTGGCCCCGATTGCAGTGCCGGTGCAGCGGCGGTAATACCAACCTACGCAGGGGCCGGTATCGTGACGATCTCCGGCTCCGCCACGCGAACGGACCTGACGCTAGACCAACCGGAGCCTAAGTTCTTCTTCCGCACCGCTTACACGAACGCGGCAGAGGGTGCCCTACAAGCCCGCTACGTCATCGCACGGCTGGACGTGGCGGCTGCGTACGTGATCGATGACAGCGAGATCTACGGCGAAGACCTGGCGGATGCCGCGCAGGAGGCGCTGGAAGCGGCGGGACGCACGGTGACGCGGGAGAGCATCGTGCGGGGAGCTGTCGACTTTGGCCAGCTGGCCGGACAGATAGCTGATGACAACCCCGATGTCGTGATATTTGAGGGATTCAATCCTGAGGGCGCCCTCCTGTACCGTCAGCTTCGTGACGCTGGATACAGCGGATCGTTCATCGGCAGCGATGCCGCGGCGTCGGAGTCGGACTTCATCGATCCGCTGGGCGATCTGTCCGAGGGCGCGGTCTTCGCCGGCTGCTCGCTCACGTTGCCGGAAGACTTCCTTGCTGACTACGTTGACATCGTCGGCAGGGAGCCCACTACGCCTTTCCCGGCGCAGTGCGCGGACGCGGCGACGATCCTGCTGGACGCCGCGGCGGAGGTAGCGCTGGAGCAGCCGGACGGGTCGCTGGTGTTCGAGCCGCTGGAGCTGCGCGACGCCGTCAGCACGCCGAAGCTGCTGGCCGGGCTCTCTGGCGCCATCGCCTTCGACGAGAACGGCGACCGCCTCGCTGAGCAGTCAGGGCTTGTGATGTGCGAGGTCCGAGGTGGTAAGTTCGTCAACTTGAGATTCTAGGTTCGCAGTCCAAGGGCAGCAAGCCAGGGATAGCCATCGACGCCGTTGAGAATGCAACCGGAGAGGACGTAGAGAGGTGGCATCATCCGCTCCCCAAGGACCCCAGTCCTTTACCGCACGCATCGCCATGTGGAGCGCCCGTCACCGCAGGGCTGTAATCCTCGCCTGGGTGTTCATCGTCGTGCTCGGCCTGGGGGCCTGCACGGTGGTCCCCGCGAACACAGATATCGAAATAGAGGCTCCCGGCGAAGCCGGAAAAGCCTTCAATCTGTTCCAGGAACGGTTCGGCGTGAAGGAGGCACAGGCCCAGGAGTTCGTCGTCTTCTCGCACCCTTCCCTCACTGTGGACGACCCGGAGTATGAAGAGACGGTGAACGGACTCATGGCGCACCTGCGCGCTCTACGGGTGCAGGGAACCGAGGTCGTAGGCGGGACGAGGGTGGTCTCCAGCACCAGGATCGTGGCTGGGACGACCAGCCATTATGATATCGGGACGCCGAGAGAGCAATCGCCTTTCGTGGCGCAGAACGAGACGGGCGGTGACGTTACCTTCGCCCTTGTCGCCCTCCAGGGCGGGCTTGAGGACGCGGTTAGCAACATCGATCCGGTCCTCGACGCCGTCGCCGAGGCACAACAGACGTCCGATGGGTTTGAGATCCTTATCGGGGGCGAAGCTTCGCTCAGCAAGCAGGCATCGGAGGTCGTCCAGGAGGACTTCGCTCGCGCCTCCTTCCTCGAATACCCTATCATGGTCGTGATCCTGATCCTTGCCTTCGGTGCGCTAGTGGCGGCGCTTGTCCCAGTTGCGCTCGCTCTCGCTGCGATCGTGACCGCGAGCGGCATCTTAGCCGTTGTGAGCCAGTCATTCGCCCTGAGCGAGATCTACACCCACATGGTGCTGCTCATGGGCCTGGCGACCGGCATCGACTACTCCCTCTTCGTCATCACCCGCTTCCGCCGGGAGCGGGCGGTTGGACTCTCCAAGGAGGAGGCTATCCGCACCGCCAGCGGCACCTCGGGCAAGGCCGTCGTGTTCGCCGGTGCCACCGTGGTGTTGGCCATCGGCGGCATGTTCCTGGTGGACAACGCCATCTTCGTCAGCCTGGCCCTGGCTGCCATCGTTGTTGTAGCGCTTGCGGTGGTGATCTCTGTGACCCTGCTCCCGGCCCTCATCGCGATGCTTGGCGACAACATAGACCGACTCAGCATACCCTTCCTGGGCCGTGGCACTGGCGAGGGCGGTGGGGTGTGGGGCTTCATCACCGACCGTGTGTTGGCGCGGCCGGCTATCATGGCAACCGTCACCGTCGTGCTTCTGCTGGCGTTAGCGGCGCCCGTGTTCACCTTCAATCTGGGATTCAACGGCGTGAAGAGCTATTCGGACGATGTGGAAAGCAAGAAGGCGGTTCTCGCCCTGGAGGACAACTTCACTATTGGCCTTCTCCAGCCAGCCTGGGTTGTCGTCGACGCCGGGGAGCATGAGAACGTGTTCGCAGCGGACATTCAGGCCTCGGCGGCCGAGCTGGTGAGGCTGGTCGAAAGGGAAAGCGTCACGCCGGACAGTCCCGGCAACCCCTATGGGGTTCTGGCCGAGCAGCCAGATTTCAGCGATGCTGGCGACACGGAGGTGATCTTCATCCCCATCAACGCCGACACCGGCGAGGACAAGGCCATCGACGCTGTGGACCACCTCCGTGACGACCTCATTCCGGCCGCGTTCGGGGACAGTTCGGCGGAGGCCCTGGTGACCGGCGCGACAGCCAGCAACATCGACTTCAGGGACATGATCTATTCCCGGACGCCCTTTGTCGTCGCCTTCGTGCTGGGACTCGCCTTCATCATTCTCTTACTCATGTTCCGGTCAATCGTTATCCCCGTCAAAGCGATCATCCTCAACCTGCTGTCGGTGGGTGCCGCCTACGGCGTGCTCGTGCTCGTATTCCAGAAGGGCTGGCTGCTCGAGGGGGTGCTCGACTTCGAGGCCACTGGCATCATCGAGTCCTGGTTGCCCCTGTTCCTGTTCGCCATCCTCTTCGGTCTGTCCATGGACTACCATATGTTTGTCCTCAGCCGGATCAAGGAATCCTATGAGAAGGGCATGAGCAATGAGGAATCGGTGTCCGCTGGCATCAAGGCTACTGCTGCGACCATCACCAGCGCGGCAGCGATCATGGTGGCGGTGTTCACCATCTTTGCCTTCACGCGAAACATTGGGCTCAAGCAGTTCGGCGTGGGACTTGGTGTCGCCGTCCTGATCGACGCCACTGTAATCCGCTCGATCCTGCTGCCGGCCAGCATGAAGCTCCTCGGCGAGTGGAACTGGTACCTGCCCTCTTGGCTGGAGTGGATCCCTAGGATCAAGATGGCAGAGTGAGCCCCTCGGAAGGCACCGTCGCCGGGGGCAGCCGGTGCCTCCCTGGGAGCCGCATAGCTGGCATCAACTCCACCGCCTACGAAGGTGGGGGCCCGGAGCTGGCCGCACGCACCGACCTATCTGCGGTACCGACAGGGCTGCAGGGTGCTGTCTACAGGATCCCGTGTCCAGGACGACCGGATTGACAATCCGATGCACGTGCCAGCGTTAATCGCCAGCTGATGAAGCTCCTGCCTTCCAAGCAGGTTGTGGCAGCCTGCAATGGACCTGAAGGCGACGCTGCGTCCGATCATCGTCTCGCCTGTTGCGGAACTGGGGAATCCAGGCCACAGGATCGCGTAAATCTCGTCGCCTAGTCCCAAGGTAGAACGCAGCAGGGTTCGCCTTCTATCGGGGCTGCCAGGGAGCGAGAGACCTGCCGTAGTATCCATTAGGAAATGAGCGAAAAAGTCCAAAGAACTCTGACGCTGTAGACATCAGACTCTTGACAAGCGGTCAGGATCGAGTAGGATCGGGGCGCATAGGGTTTTGACATATCGATGATAGACTAGTTAGCTAGCAAAGCGTCCGCTATGGACTGAGAAGCTGGAAATCCACACGACGCGATGCCCGGCCTCTGAACACTAGGGGAACAACAGGAGATCGAGGGACATCTCATTTGAATTGCG
>CAZGRL010000249.1:0-4503 GCA_964528155.1 uncultured Anaerolineaceae bacterium | reverse complement strand
CCAACAAACCCAAATCCACCAGGTCTGCTCTGCGGCGTGCAACATGCCGCCGGATTCACTCCCTGAGAGTCTACCGGCTTCCCATCACGACTTCAAGCCGGATATACTATGGAGTGCTTTCTGATCGCACCTGGCCTCATTGTGCCGCGATCGGTCCTCGGGGACTCCCGGAATGGGCCGTCTGACATCCATCCTCGTCCGCCCTCTCGAACGAAGACCACAACCTGCGAGTCGCAGAAGGAGTTGGCATGACCAGAAGTCGCATCCGCGATCTGGGTATCCGTATTGGTGACCTGCCAACGGGGGAGCACAATGCCATTACCGACGTCCCGGACGTCCTCGTCGGTCACACAACCTTGATTCGAGAGGAGCCGCGGGTCGCGCGTACAGGCGTGACGGTGATCCTACCTCGCGGAGGTTGGATCCGCGAGGATCACACCTTCGCCGGATTCCATCGGTTCAACGGCAATGGAGAAATGACCGGGATCCTGTGGCTCGAAGAATCGGGAGTGCTCGGCTCGATGATCGCACTGACCAACACGCACCAGGTCGGCATCGTGCGCGATGCGCTGGTCCGTCACGCCGTCGAGGTCCAGGGCGGGAAGGGCTTCATGCTGCCGGTTGTGGGCGAGACGCATGACGGCTGGCTGAACGACATCGATGCCTTCCATATCACCGAAGGAGACGTCTTTCGGGCGATCGAGTCTGCAACCTCAGGTCCGGTTGTCGAGGGCAATGTCGGCGGTGGTACGGGGATGATCTGCCATGATTTCAAGGGCGGCATCGGGACGTCTTCCCGCCTGGTCGATTGTCCATCGGGGCGCTTCACCCTGGGAGCACTCGTCCAGTCGAACTACGGCTCGCGCCCGCAATTGCGGATCGATGGCGTCCCGGTGGGCAAAGAGATCACCCTGGATGAGATTCCCTCACCCTGGACGTCGGCGGCGCCCGGCGGGTCGATCCTGATCATCCTGGCCACTGATGCGCCGCTGCTGCCTGTGCAGTGCCGTCGACTGGCGCAGCGGGCCACGGCCGGACTGGCCCGCGTGGGCGGGGTGGGGCACGACGGCAGCGGGGACCTGTTTCTGGCCTTCGCCACCGGGAATCACATTCCCTTCGGCGCCAAGCAGCCGCTTGAGCTCCGGATGCTCCCCCACGCTCAACTGGACCCGTTCTTCGAGGCCGCCGCCGACGTCGTGGAAGAATCCATCCTGAATGCCCTGACTGAAGCCGAGAGCATGACCGGATTCAAAGGCAGGAGGGCGGACGCCCTGCCGCTCGATCGGGTACGGGAGATTCTGCGGCGATATGGACGGCAGAAGGCAGACGATAGACGATAGACGATGGACGACCGACGACCGACGACGGAAGTCCGGAGACGGGAAGACCTCGAGCGATCATCCTGCCCCCGGTCTTCAGCCTCCCTTCTCCGGTCCTCGGTCTGCCGTCCGTCGTCCTTCGTCCGTCGTCCAACCCGCCTTTGTCCCCACCGCCATTTGCATTACAATGACGTGAACACAATCGAGGAGGAGCCTGATGGATATCGGTGCCGCCCTAAGCTTCGTAACGCAAGACAAGGATTGGATCAAGAAGATCCTGATCGGCGCGGTGCTCGTTCTTACGGGAATCGGCATGATCCCGGTGCTTGGTTGGACCCTCGAGATCACACGACGCGTGATCCGTGGCGACATGGAGCCGTTGCCGGAGTGGGCCGAGTTCGGGAAGTTCATCGTCGACGGTCTGAAACTCATCGTCGTCGCGATCGTCTGGTCTCTTCCGTATGTCATTCTTTCTGCGTGCCTTGCTGGGATCGGGACAGCGCTCGGCAACAGCGCGTCGCAATCCGATGTGACCACGGCTACGACCATCTTGAGCGTGTGCCTGGGAGTCATCGCGCTCCCCTACTTCATCGTCTATGGGCTGCTCCTTCCCGGGATGGCCGGTACCCTGGCGGAGAAGGATTCCCTGGGTGCGGCGATCAACCCGGTCAACGCGTGGAAGCTCGTCCGGGCCAACATCGGTGGCTACGTGATCGCCTTTCTGGTAGGTGACATCTTCGTGTCCGTAGCGACTTTTGTGGGCACACTTGTTTGCGTGATCGGGCTGTTTCCGGCTACGGCGTACGCGTACGCTGTTCTCGGACACATGTACGGGCAGGCGCATCGCAAGGCCCGCGAGAGCATGCCCATGGAAGCCCCATCGATGTAGCCGCCCTCCGGCTGATGCCTGGCCGGGTCGGCCGATCATTCGATTCGACGGAACACTGCACGTCGTGAAGGCAACTAGCTGAGAGTAGGATAGGGCACCGGCGATCGCCGGTGCCCTTGACGTTCCCTGATCAGCCGCACCCCAATCCTAGAAGCGCGGCGCGACAGCCCGGTCATGCAGCCATCGTTCGTTCAATCGGCCGCGGTCATTCCCCCTCGAAGGTGGCCAATACCGTCCCCATGCGACGGATGCCATACCCCGGAAGCGCACCGACCGCCCGGCGGAAGTTGTCGTCAGTCAGAAGTGTCAGGAGCGGTTCTAGGATCGAGCTCGAATAGTGCTCTCCCGGGATCACCAGATCGTATTGCTCGTCAGCGACGTGCACGAAGTCGAGCTCCAGTGCAGAGGCGGCTGCCTGAATCCCAAGACCGACGTCGGCCCGCCCAGAGGCGACCGCAGCCGCGACGGTCAGGTGCGTGTACTCCTCATGGTCGTAACCGCGAATGCTCTCCGAGGAGATGCCGAGCTTGGCGAGCATATGATCCAAGAGCACACGCGTGCCAGCGCCGCGCTGCCTGTTGACGAATACTACGTCCTGCCTCGCAAGATCCTCGATCGATCGGATGCCCTTTGGGTTTCCTTTTGGAACGAGTAGACACTGAGAGCGGTCAACCATGCCGACGAGGACGACGGGAACGCCGGGTAGGTAGCGTTTGATGTACCCGCGGTTGTACTCGCCCGTTTCGGGGTCGAGGAGATGCGATCCGGCCAGGTGCGCCTCACCCCGACGAAGGGCAATCAGCCCACCCAGGCTGCCGACATTGGCCGACGTCAGCCTGCGCCCTCGGTCGGCCAGGAACTGCGCCATCAGATCGATCGTGAGGTCATGCGAACCGAGCACAACGATCGTGCGTTCGATTTCGGCCGGCGATCGATACAGTTGGACGTCGACACTTTCGCCGGCGTCGATCCCCTGGATGCCCGCCGGGATGCGCACGATGCCGTCCGCCCGGACCAGGGATGTGATCACACCCGCGCCGCGTGAGAGCGGCGCGGCGATGACACGCTCTCCCACCTGACCGACCGTAACGCGCACGTACTCATCGTCGCCCATCGACGAATGGATCTTCCGAGAGAGCGTCGCCTGGAGTGTCTGAGGCTCGAGCGGCGGACGGCCCAGCCATCGCGATAGGAGCGGCTCGACGAAGATCTCCCCGGTGAGCGCCGCCGACACGGGATATCCCGGGACGCCGATCACCGGGACCATCCGGCTGATCGTGGCATCCACCTCCGCCTCGCCGCCGGAAACCTTCGCAGCCTTCGCTCTGTCCAACATGCCCAGTATCACCGGATGGCCCGGCCGAACGGCGACACCATGGACAAGCAATTCGCCGAGGGATTCGACGACGCGAGCGGTGAAGTCTTCTGAGCCGGCGGAAGAACCAGCGTTGATCAATACAAGGTCATGCGAGACGGCCGCCGAAGCGACGGCCCCCCTGATTCGCTCCTCGTCGTCCCTGACGATCGGCATCCGCCTCGCCCGGCCGCCCCAACTGTCGACCTGTGCAGCCAAGACGATGGAGTTGTACTCCACAATCTGTCCCGCAGTCGGCTCGGTCCCGACGGGAACGAGTTCTGTCCCGGTCGGCAGAATGGCTACGTCGGGGCGTCTTCGGACGAGGATCTGAGAGTGGCCACATCCGGCGACAGCCCCCAGGTCGACCGGTCGTAGCGTGTGATCGGCCGGGAGGACAAGCTCGGTGGCGACCATGTCCTCTCCCATCGGACGGACATGGCTCCACGGGGACACAGAACCCCTGAGACGGATCGCCTCGAGTGCGCGCCCTTCACGAACCGGACCCACAGGCTCGACTTCCTCAATCGGGACGACGCTGTCGCATCCGAGTGGGAGGGGATCCCCGGTATCGACATACCTGGCGGGATCGCCGAGGCTGATAACGACCGGGTTTCGATCGCTGGCCATATCACTCAATCTGGCGGGGATCGCGTAGCCATCCATCGCCGCGGAGTGGTAGCCGGGGGAGGAGCGTCGCGCCCAGATTGCCTCCGCCGTCACCCGGCCGAGCGCCTGATCGAGCGGGATCGTCTCGGTGCCTAGTGGTTTCCATAATCCGTCGGATTCGAGGGCCTGGATGAAGCGATCCCATGCCTCGCTCAGGGGGATATCGTGTAAGTAGATGGATTCAGACATCTCTCAGAATTGACTCCAATGACCTCAAGCGGAATGAAATGGGCGATATGGGTAGGGAAGGATCGGCAAGGCCGATCCTTCCC
>CAZGRL010000248.1:0-4525 GCA_964528155.1 uncultured Anaerolineaceae bacterium | reverse complement strand
CTGCAGGACAACCCTCCCGCTAGGCAAGAGAATCTCAGGTTTAACGGCACGTCGGTATCCCATGCCTTGTGCATTGACTGGGCTCGGCAGCTGTTCCGTCACGTATGGGTCAACCGCTCGCGGCACGGGCTTCGTACCCGATCGGTCCTCGTGTAGGCCGCCCACCGTAAGTACGTTTACAGCCTCTGCGGGGGGGCGAAGGCGCCGATGGCGTCCCGCGGCCGCGACGGCCTGTAGCACAGCACACTCAAGCTGCTGCGGGGTCATGGAAGAGACGGCGTCTCTGGCAACACGCAGATCGATATCGTCCTCGTGATTGCCGGCGCTCACCAAGAAGAGGACTCGGTAGTTCCATGAAAGCCAATCTAGTAGTCTCGCCAGAGGGCTCAGGGTCGCGTCAAACAACCTACTGCGATCACCGATGGACAGATTCACGACCCGAACGGACGGAGCAGCCGGCGGCTCGTCGCCTTCTCCCTCATAGAGCCGTCGGATGGCACGATGTACCAGGTCGACCACGAGCACCCCCTGCGGCGTGGACTCCTCTCTCACAGGCCGCCAGTCTCGAGAGTCAGGTATCAGTATCGGCCGCACATAAAGCGGGGTTCTCAGCGCGGGATCACCGGCATCCAGTTCCCCATGCAGGATCAGGGAGGCCATCGCAGTTCCGTGGCGCCTCTCAGCAGCCGGATACTGGCGCTCCATGCCGTCTGGATCATCTACGGTCAGACGACGGGTGAGCCGTCGATGGTCCTGAACCGGCATACCATCTAGAAGCGCAACTATGGGATCACCGCTCGGCATGCTCCGGGCTGCCCGCTCCCCCTCGTCGTGAACGCGACGCCCATCAGGGACAACCCCCGCCATCTGTCCCTGGGCGCGGATGAACTGGACACTCCCGCACTGAACCAGTCTTACGTCGTCGTACCTTCCCTCCAGTACCAGCTGGGCAACCGAGACGGGTAACTCGACGAGCAGTGCGTGGTAACCTATCTCAGCAACGATCGTCTGTGCGACGAGACGGCCGTTCTGAGCATTCACGAGCTCCAGGACGCGTTCCTGTGCCGCTTCTCGACTCCCGGGAGACTGTCTAAACCAGAGCTCAACTTCACATGCGACAAGGTCTCTTTCATGGGCAATGCGATCCCGCCAATCCTCCAGCACTCCTGTCTCGCGAAGGCGGTCCTGCGCACCCCATGGACGTATGTCGTGCAAGTGCAAAAACAAGTCCTTCCACTTCGCCTCCCCATATGGGAGCTTCCTGCCCGCCTGCGATTTCTTCCAGAGGCCCAAAAGCCTGCTCAACGCCCGCTGATTCGAGAACACGAGGAAGACTCTTTCCCGGAGGGTCTCCCCTTCCTTGCGATTGCCGCGGGAATCCAGCGGGAAGAAATCGTCATCCGGCGCAATGTCCTCCTTCTCGACCTCGCCCAGCCACTCAAGCCCCTTTATCCGTCTCACGGCTGCTATGAAGTCAGCCGCTGTGCCGATCGTTTCGAGCACAAGGACTTCTTCCGGGACGATTCCCGTGGAGTCAACGCGCAGAGACCTGAACGCACCTCGCAGTGCGTCAAGACGCGGCTTCAACCTCTCAGCCTGACGTGCCAATGGTGGCACGTGGATGTTAGGCGGTCCGCCGCGTTTCGCTTTCCGCTTCGATGGTTGACGCGGAACAGGAAGTATCAGCAGAGGACGTTCAGGCATCTCCTCCACCCTGGACTGCAACACGCCCCGGCGAGAAACGGGCCTCCCACTGCTTCAAGCACTGGCTGGTAATGCGACGCAGGTTGCTGTTCGGCAGGGACAGCACATGGCGTCTTTGGACGTCGAGCCCGAACTGCTCGAGCTCGGAGAAGCTCAATCCCTTCAACCGCTTCGCCAATATGCTGGGACTGTGTCCCAGCTTGGCTCCGAGTCTCTCCCTGAACCGACTGAACCACTCCTCGGCCTGGGCCTGGCTGGGTCGGGGCAATCGCAGGCGGAGCTGGAAACGTCGCCACACGGCGCGATCAAGAAGCTCCGGGTGATTAGTTGCAGTGACCACCACAACATAGGACGGTAGGGCGTCGACTTGCAGGAGAAGGGAACTGACAACACGCTTGATCTCCCCAGTTTCGTGCAAGTCGCCTCGTTCCTTTCCGAGTACATCAAACTCATCGAGAAACAGAATGCATTGCCTCAGTCTGACCTGTTCAAACAGACGTGCAACACGAACAGCTGTCTCTCCAAGGTAGCTGCCAATCACCGCCTCATACTTGACGACCAAGAACGGAACAGCCAACTCCGTAGCCAAGGCCTCCGCCAACGAGGTCTTACCGTTACCCGGAGGGCCCGCCAGAAGCACTCGGTGACGCGGCTCGATGTTGTGGGCACGAAGAAGGTCGGCGCGGCTCTGCTCCTCAACAAGCTCATTGCAGGCGGAACAGACGGAAGGGGGAAGAACAAGATCCTGCAGGCGGCGGCGAGGCTCAACTTCGCAGAACAGGTCAAGAGAGACGCCGTTACGCGCTGTCCCTGTCCATGTGGCCCCCAGGCCGCCTCCATTCTGGGCAAGGTAGGCTGCTAGACGATCAGCCAGGATGTGGTGCTGCTTTGAGCGTTCCTCGGCAACCAGAGCTTCAATCGCCTTTCGGAGGGAGACTTGATCGCCGCGCGTTCCGGCGCGCACCAGGCTCAGGAGCAGGTCTGCCCGTGCCATTCCAGCGCCCTTTCAGAGTAGAGAGATGCTCTGCCAACATCTGTAGAATGATAGCACATCCTGACGCCAAAGGGAGGACAGGAGTTTAGGTGGTGGTGTACCAAAGAGTGTGTAATTTGGCAGGGGCAGGTATAGGAATGGGTGTGACCTCATGGCCAAGGCTAGTTGAACCAGAGGGGGACACACCCATGTCCAGAACGTTGATCGCTCTGTTTGAAGACTACGACGCGGCGATGCGCGAGTGCAAGCGCCTTGTCACTGATGGGCTGGCCGAGATGGGCCGGCAGCTGACCGAGCGGGTTGTCAACGAGCTGCTCGACGACGAGATGGACGAGCATTGCCGCGCCGGCTGGCACGAGCGCGCCCCCGACCGCCGCGACTGGCGCAACGGCTCGTATCGGCGCCGGCTGCGCACGCGGCTCGGGGCGCTCGAGATCGAGGTGCCCCGGTCGCGCTCGGGCCGCTTTCGCTCGCGGCTGCTGCCCAGGGCACGCCAGGTGGCGCCCGAGCTCGACGAGGGGATCTGCCAGATGTACCTGCGAGGGGTGAGCACCCGCTCGGTGGGCGTGCTCGTCGAGGTGCTGTGCGGCGCGCGCGTGAGCGCCTCGACGGTGTCTCGGATCACGCGCGCGCTTGACGCCCAGCTCAAGCGCTTTGCCCAACGCCCGCTCGAGGATCGGTGGCGCTTTGTGTTCCTCGACGGGGTGTATCTGCCCGTCAAGAAGGCCCAGGGCGCTGAGCGCCGGCCGCTGCTGGTTGCCTATGGTATCGACGAGACGGGCCGGCGCCGGGTGATCGACTTTCGGCTGGCGGCCAAAGAGTCCGAGGCGGCCTGGACGGCGTTTCTCACCTCGCTGTCGATGCGCGGGCTTTCGGGCGAGCGGCTCGAGCTGATCGTCACCGACGGGGCGCCGGGGCTCATTCGCGCCGTCGAGACGGTCTATCCACTCGTGGCGCGTCAGCGTTGCTGGGTGCACATGATGCGCAACGTGGTGGGCGCCTGCCCCAAGCGGCTCGCCACACAGGTGGCCGAGGCGGCCCGCAAGATCTACCTGGCCTCGTCGCGGCGCGCGGCGCTGGCGCACTTCAAGGCGTTCAAGGCGCAGTTCGGGCGCCTCGTGCCCAAGGCGGTCGCCAAGATCGAGCGCACCCTCGACGAGCTGCTCGCGTTCTTGGGCTGCGAGCCCGGCGTGCGTCGCGCCGTTCGGACCACCAATGCCATCGAGCGGCTGTTCGTGGAGCTGCGGCGTCGGCTGCGGCCCATCGGGTGCCTGCCAAACGCCGGCACCGCGCGGCGCCTGAGCCTGGCCGTCTGCAGCACCTACAACGCCCGACGACACCGGCTCAAACCCGACACCGAAACCCAAGTCGCCCACGCGGCCTAGACACCATGAACACACCCACCCATAACGCGCGCCGAAACGAAATTACACAAAACTATGGACACCACCGTTTAGGTTCCGGCGGGGGCATCCGTGCGATCGAGAGCGCTGAGCACGAACGGTTCGGCCTTCGGCTGGGACACTGAGGCAAAACGCTTGAAATGAGCGCGGCGAGACGGTAGGGTGCGGCCCCGAGGTTTGAGGAGGCCACCCGGCCTTTTGCTTCCCGTTGGATCGACCGCTTGGGCTGCGCCCGGCTCTACGCGCGCGGCTCAGGGAACCTGAGGAGCCGCCATGCCTAGACGTGACGACCTGAAGAAGATCCTCATCATCGGGTCCGGGCCGATCATTATCGGCCAGGCGTGCGAGTTCGACTACTCGGGCACGCAAGCGTGCAAGGCGCTGCGCGAGGAGGGGTACGAGATCGTCCTGGTCAACTCGAACC
>CAZGRL010000247.1:0-4546 GCA_964528155.1 uncultured Anaerolineaceae bacterium | reverse complement strand
GTGAAGACCGCGCCGACCATGTGGGTCACGGGCGACGCGGACATGATGCAGACCCGGCTCGAGGTGAACATCCTGCCGATGTTCCAGCACTCGGGCCTCGACGACCTCATCCGCTCGAGCGATGCACAGAACCGACGCAAGACCGGGCGCACGACGAAGAAAGTGGAATGGTTCGGCGGCGGGTACCTGTTGCCACTCGGCGCGCAGAACCCGAACAAGTTTCGTCAACAGCCAGCGCTGCTTCTGCTCCTCGACGAGATCGACGCCTGGCCACTCAACGCCAAGAACGAGGGCGATCCAGTCGGGTTGGTTTGCAAGCGCGCGGCCGCATATGAAGCGGTCAAGAAGGTCGGCTACCTGTCGACGCCGACGATCCGCGGGCAGAGCCAGATCGAGTCGCTTTACTTGCTCGGGGACCAGCGAAAGTACTTCGTCCGCTGCCTCAAGTGCAACGCCCCGCAGCACATGAAGTGGTCGCGGGTCAGCGACGACGGGGTCAAGTCCGGGATCGTCTGGGACACTGAGAAGGACCTGCTCGTCCCTGGATCCGTGCGGTACCTCTGCAGCGAGTGCGGACACGCGCACGCGAACAACGACAAGGAGCGGCTACTCTCTCCGAACGAGGGCGCGGAGTGGCGGCCGACGGCAGAGCCGAGACGCCCGCACTTCCGGAGCTACCATGTCCCGGCGCTGCTCTCGCCGACCGGCATGCAGACGTGGGAAGCGCTCGTCGGGCAGTACCTCGAAGTCTTCGACGTCAAGCGCAACCGACCCCACGACAACGGCAAATATCAGGTCTGGTACAACCAGGTTCTCGGCTCGACTTTCGAGTTGCGCGGGGACCGGGCGCGCTTCGTCGAGGTCAGCGCTCACCGTCGCTCAGAGTATCGCTACGGGCAGATCCCCAACCGTTGGGCGGAGCAGCATTGCGGCTCGCCCGTGTTGCTCGTCACGGCCGCGGTCGACGTCCACAAGGATAACCTCGCTGTCGCCGTGTTTGGTTGGACCCGCGGGCGTCGCGGCATCCTGCTCGACTACTGGCGGCTGACCGGTGAAGCGGAACAGCTGAGCGATGCTCCGACGTGGGGAGCGCTCCGGAAGATCATCGAAAACCGCGAGTACGAAGCCGACGATGGCAAGCGGTATCGGATCGAACTCACCTTCATCGACTCGGGCTACTCCGCCGATCTCGTCTACCAGTTCGCGTCGGAATACCGCCGGGGTGTGATCCCGATCAAGGGGCAGGCGACGCCATCAGCGAACCAGACGATCCGGGAGTTCTCCGACTTCACGACGCCACTCGGGCAACGCGCTCTCAATATCTCGGTTGACCTCTACAAGGACCGCTGGATCGCATCGCTGCGGCAGAAGTGGGACGGCTCCGGGCTACAGCGTCAGAACTCATTCAACGCCCCCGTTGATTGCACCGACGCGCAACTCAAGGAACTCACGGTTGAGCGGAAGCAGGAACGGATCGACAAGCGCACAAATCGCCGGCTCGGTTGGGAGTGGCATCGAACCTCCGGCGTGCGCAACGAACTCTGGGATCTCCTCGTCTACAACGCCGCCGCCGTGGACGTCATCGCCTGGGACCTCTGCCGCAATCAACTCGGGCTCGAAGCGGTCAACTGGACCGCTTTTTGGGACCGTCTCGAAGCCGGGAAAGTCTTCTTTCGCTGAGCACACCTCATGGCCGTTTTCGACAACACCTGGCTCGACGCGCGCATCGCTGCGACCGCTGCTCTGATCGAGGCGTATGAGACCGAAGCGCTCGCGATTTCGAGCGGGCTCAAGGAGTCCTACACGCTCGACACCGGCCAGACGCGGATCACTGTGACGCGGTCGAATCTGTCCGTTCTGCGCAACCTGATCTCGGGTCTCGAAGAGCGGCTTACGCAGTACCACACGCGCCGATACGGTGGCGTCACGCACATCGTTCCCGGATTCTGATGTTTGGTTTTGAACTCAGGCGGAAGCCCGATCTCTTCGACGTGCTCTATCGTGGGCGCGGTCGAGGGCGAGCGGTGCGTCCCAAGACGAGCGTGCAAGCCATCACGGCGCCGACGACGACGACCACGACCACGGTGAGCGCAAGCGTCCCATACTACCGCAGCAGCTTCTGGGACGGCGAGCAGTTCCACTCTGGCTGGGGTGCAACGGAACTGCTGACCGTCGACTACTGGACGCTACGGAAGCGCAGCTCGGAGCTGTTCCGCAAGAACATCTACGGCCGCGGCATCACCCGGCGCTATCTGACGAACCTGATCAACACCGGGCTACACCTGGAGGCGACGCCGCAGGCCGTCACGCTCGGGCTCGATGAGGATTGGCTCGCGGAATGGGCGGAGCTTGCCGAGTCGCGGTTTGCGCTATGGGCCGCGAACCCGAAGCTCTGCGACTACGGCGAAGCGCTGACCTTCGGCGAGCTCCAGTACAACGCGGAACTCGAAGCGTTGGTTTCTGGCGACGTGCTGGTCGTGTTGCGTCGGGACCCTCGCACGGGCCTACCCCGGATCCAATTGGTGTCGGGTGCATCGGTCAAGACGCCGCTCGATCGGGCGTTCAATCGTCCCGGTCAGAACCGCGTCACGCATGGGGTCGAACTCGACGACAACGGCCGACACGTTGCGTACCACGTCGAACAAGACGACGGCACCTACAAGCGGATCCTCGCGCGTGGACCGAAGACCGGGCGCCGGCTCGCTTGGCTGCTCTATGGCACTGACAAGCGGATCGGAGACGTCCGTGGTGAGCCGCTGCTCGCAATCGTGATGCAGTCGCTCAAAGACCTCGACCGCTACCGGATCTCCACGATTCGCAAGGCCGAGATCAACTCGATGCTCGCGATGTTCATCAAGCGCGAGCAGCCCGGGATCCCAACGACTCCGATCACCGGCAGCGGCGGCGGCGCGGTCAGGGTCGAGGCCGAGACCACGATCGACACCACGGGCACTGAGCGATCCGTGCACGTGTCCGAACATCATCCCGGCATGGTGATCGAAACCCTCGGAGTCGGCGAGACCCCGCAGGCGTTTGGCGCGCAGGGCACCGACGAGAAGTTCGGCGACTTCGAAGAGGCCATGACGGCAGCGATTGCCGCGGCCCTGGAGATGCCGCCGGAGATATACAGATTGGCCTTCTCCCACAACTACAGCGCGAGCCAGGCCGCAAATAACGAGTGGGCCCTGTTCCTGAAGCGTGGACGCGACACGTTCGCGAATCGGTTCTGCCAGCCTTGCTACTGCGAGTGGCAGTTGTCCGAGGTGCAGAACGGAAAGATCGACGCGCCGGGCCTGCTCAAAGCGTACTGGAGCGTGGAGCAGTATGACGTCTACGCGGCGTGGACCTTCTCCGACTGGGCGGGACAGATCAAGCTGTCCACCGACATGCTCAAGGTGGTCAAGGCGTACCGCGAGATGATCGACGCCTGCGTGATGACGTGGTCGCGCGCCATGCGTGAACTCACTGGAATGAAGTTCTCGACGTCGATGAAGGTCTACCGCAAGGAAGCGGAGTTGGTGAGATGGGCGCGGGAGCCGCTTGCTGGCATGGAAACCGCTCAGACTCAACCGATGCAACCGGACGAGGGCGACGCGCAGGACGAAGGCGACAACCCCGACGAGGAGTCCGCCGGTGCGCGGCTACCCGGTGAGCACAGACCCCGAGCTCGCGCGGCGGCGTTGATGCTCTTGGAAGGAAGGAACTCAGGCTGATGTGGTTGATCGCTGATGATACCTACCAGGAGATGCGTGCGCGCCTTGACCTGGGGCTGACCGTGACTGACGCGCTGCAAGCCGAGTTTGCGGCGCAGGCCGCGGAGGCACGCAGTGACGAGCAGCCGCGCAACATGCGGGTCGCTGGCGACGTTGCAGAGATCGACGTCGTTGGGTTGCTCACTCCGAAACCGGACTTTTGGGCGTGGCTCTTCGGCTACGGCAACACGACCTATGAGCAGATCGAGGCGGCTCTCGCAATGGCAGCTGCCGACCCCGAGATCAAGCGGGTTGTGTTCAACGTCGACAGCCCTGGCGGTCAGGTCGATGGGCTCTTCGAATGCGCCGGAGCCATCGAAGCATTCAGCAAGCCGAAGAGTGTGCGGGCCCGGCTCGCGGCTTCGGCTGCCTATGTGATCGCCGCATTGGGCGGGAAGATCGAAGCCACGAACCAGGCGGCAACGTTCGGGTCGATCGGTGTCGTTGTGACCTACTTCACCGACGAGACCAAGGTCGAGATCACCAGTACCCAAGCGCCCGACAAGCGGCCCGACCCAACCACGCCAGAGGGTCAGGCGAAGATCCGTGAGTACCTCGACGCACTGCACGACCTCATGGTCGATCGCATTGCCTCGGGACGGAAGACCACGGCCGAAGATGTCAACACCAACTTTGGGCGCGGCGCTGTCGTCGTCGCCAAGGAAGCGAAACGCCGCGGCATGATTGACAAGATTGCCGGGCCACAACTCAGGGCCGTCACGATCGCGACGCCCACAGAAGACGCCACCGCAGCGGACACCGTTGCAGGCAAAACAGTCGCGGAATCCTCCGCG
>CAZGRL010000246.1:0-4584 GCA_964528155.1 uncultured Anaerolineaceae bacterium | reverse complement strand
CGCTGCCGCTGATCCTCCGCGATTGGCAGTTGATCCGGCGAATGATGGCGGGAGGGTGATAATGTATTCTTTGCTCAATAAAGACGACACATCTAAAGAGGTTTCGATGAACGACAACCGCCGTCAACTGGTTATCACTTTGGCCATCTATTTGATCTTCACGCTGTTGATCCTGGTGGCCAACGTCTTGAACACCATCGGCGAGCGAAACGGCACGTTGGAGACGATGGAGCCTATCGCCGGAATACTGATGGGCCTACTGGCGATTCCCGTCTTCTGCATCGCCCTGCCCCTATGGCTGGCACGGCGCTGGGAACTGGAATTCGCCTTTTGGCCTCGACGCAAGAACTGGCTGCTGGGGGTGGCCATCGTCGTCCTTTACCTGTTCCTATCACAGCAGCAGTCGCTGACTCAACTCTCGACCATGAACATCTCACTGTCCGATTTCCTGATCCACTTCGTTTCAACGACCTTGTTCCACATCTCCTACTACCCCCTGTTCGCCGTCCTGCTGCTGCCAGTGATTCGCAAGAACTTCGGCTTGGTGGCCGGGCTGGTGGTGCCGTCAGCCCTCTTCGCCCTGTATCACCTGGCTAGCTTCTACTACTTCCCGTCAGGGGTGACGCTCCGGCTTCAGATCCTGCTCTTCGCCGCCTTTCTCACCGACCTGCTGCTGTACCTGTGGACGGAGAACCTGATCCTGGTCGCCTTGGCCCACAACGTCGGCGGCAGCGTGGGGTTGGCCGTGAATGGCACCCTCTTCAACCAAGTGGATGAGATGCTGATTGTCACGGCCATCATTATGGCTGGCCTCTTCGCCTACATGATCGTGTACGAAGTGCGCCACCGAGGGCGACGGTATCAGGCCCGATGGTGGCTGCAAGCTGAGATCGCCGAGTGACGCAGGGGATTCGCTTCGGGCGAAAGTCCTTCCAGAGCTTTCATCCTTCTTCTTGCTCGCTCGCCGTCGGGGCTTGAATCGCGTCTGCATGATGAGATGATAGGAGTTCGATACTTGTCCGTTTGAAAGAGATGCCGTGAAGACAACATATCGAATCCCAATCTAAATGGAGGCATAGTGAACAAGATTCTGATCGTGTACGCAACCTGGACCGGTGCCACTCGCAGCGTGGCCGAGGCCGTCGGGGAGGAGCTGCGCGCTGCCGACACGGAGGTGGAGGTGCGCCGCGCCAAAGAGGTCCGCGACATTAGCCCCTACCAGGCCGTTGTCGTGGGCACATCTGTGCACATGGGGCGCATGACGGGCGAAACCCGTCGCTTTGTCAAACGCCACCGCCAGGCGTTGAGCCGCGTGCCGGTGGCCTACTTCGTCGTCTGCCTGACCATGGCCGAGGACACGCCGGAGAACCGCCAGGCGGCGCTGGACTACCTCGAGCCGCTGCGCAAGGCCACGCCGGAGGTGGAGCCGGTGGACATCGGCCTTTTCGCCGGCGCAGTGCTGGATGATACGGAAGAGTTCAAGCGGTTGTTCCCGTTCTTCAAGTTCGTAGCCAGGGCCATGGCCCGCGACACGCCCGACCACCGCGATTGGGAAGTCATACGCGCCTGGGCCCAGGGACTGCGCCCCGCGCTGACCAAGCAGCGTCCCTGAGGCAGGTTGGAACCAGATGGAACCGCCTGAGGTGAATCTCGCCGCGATGAGAAGATCACTGGTCGCCTTCTTCGTTCTTGCCTATGGCTTGAGTTGGTGCGCCTTTGTCCCCCTGGCGCTTTCTGCCCAGGGTGTCCTCCACGGGGTGCCGCCCTGGCTGCACTTTGTCGGCGCATTCGGCCCACTCCTGGCCGCGTTCATTGTCACCGGAGCGACCGACGGCGTGACAGGGCTGCGCGAGCTCGTGAGGCGCATGACGCGTTGGCGCATCGGTCTGGGCTGGCTGCTCGTGGCTCTGCTTAGTCCGGTTGCCGTCTTCCTGCTGGCTGCGCTCGCCCTGCGAGTTGTTGCCGGATCGTGGCCGGAGTGGAGCCAATTCGGCCACATCGCCGAGTTGCCACGACTGGGTTGGCTGGGCAGCTGGGCGGTCTGGATCCTGACCTTCGGCCTCGGCGAGGAGGCCGGTTGGCGCGGATTCGCTCTACCACGCTTGCAGAAGGATCACAACGCCCGCAGCGCCTCGCTCATCGTAGGCTTGCTGTGGGCCGGTTGGCATATCCCAGTCTTCTTCTACAACTACGAGCCCTCAGTATTCGGAGTGCTTGCCTTCCTGGTGGGTATCCTGTCCGGGTCGGCCCTGCTGGCCTGGCTCTACAACAGCACCGGCGGCAGCGTGCTGGCTACCATTTTGTGGCATGGGACCTACAACGCGACCACTGCCGGAGCGCAACCGGAGATTTCAGCTTTGGTGACCGCCTGCGTCATCCTGGCGGTCATCATCATCGCCAACCGCTTCGGGCCGGAGAACCTGTCTCACAGGGAGCGGCATGCCGTTCAGATTGATGTACAAGGGAGACCCGAATGACAAGGTTCGAAGAACCCATTCGGCTGGTGGCATCCCCAAGAACTAAAGCCGCAACAATCTCACTGATTGAAAGAATCCAGAGGCAGCTATGAGTTCAAACGTCAGGAGTGATCAGACAAAAGGGCTCGCCGCGCTCAGGCGTAGCCTGTTCTTCGTTTCGTGGCCGTTCTTCATCATCTATCTGCTCTTGTCCGTTTACGGCAAGGAGATCGGCGCGAGTGCGGTCGAGATTGGCCTGTTCTTTTCGGCCTTTTCGCTGATGACCGTGCTGATGCGTCCTCTGGTCGGCTGGGCGCTGGACCGCTTTGGACGCCGCCCCTTCTTTGTCATCGGGCTGGCGGGCTATGCGGCCACGTGGATCAGTTTTGCCTTCATAGACCAGGTGTGGGGTATCGTCGTGGCGCGGATCCTGCAAGGGGTGTCCTCCTCGTTCGTCTGGTTGACGGCCTACACCATCGTCGCCGACCTGTCCGGCGAGGGGGCGCGCGGGCGCGCCTTTGGCAGCGTGGCCCAGGCCAGCAGCCAGGGCGCTATTGTGGGCACCTTTGTCGGGTTTACCTTGCTCAACGCCCGTCTCAGCCTGGGAGGACAGGTCTATCACGTAGGGGGCTGGCAGGTTCTATTCCTTGGCTATGGCCTCACAAGCCTGGCGGCGGTACTGGTCGCCGTGCGGCGTCTGCCAGAGACGAATCCGCGCACCACTCAGACACCGAATCGCCCCATTGTCTGGTCGCGGCCCTGGCTACTCTTGCTGTTGGTGACGCTCGTGACCGGTGCGTCGTGGGCGATGGTCTCGCCCGTGTTGATCGTCTTCTTGCAGGACAACCTGGGTGTAGGAATAGACGTTCTCTCGTGGGCCTTTTTGCCGGCCGGGCTGGTATGGGCGCTCCTGCCCACCTATCTAGGACGACTGGCCGACCGCTTCGGGCGCAAGCCGGTGATGATCCTGGGACTGGTAATGGCAACGGTCAGTTCGGTCGTCATCCCTGCCTTGTCGAGCGTGGGGGCATTTGCCGTCCTGTGGGCGCTCCAGGCGCTGTGTTATGCAGCCGGCGATCCAGCCGAGCAGGCGCTGGTAGCCGACCTGACTGGCAGCGATCGGCGCGGCAGAGCTTATGGATTGTACGCCATGGCCGCCGACCTGGGCGCGACCATCGGGCCTGTCGGCGGGGCATGGCTGTACCAGACCGTCGGCCCCCAGTCCCCTTTTTTCGCCAATGGGATCGTGCTGGCCTTGTGCGCAGGGGTGCTGGGAGTCTGGCTTCGCGTACCTGCCGTATCGCTCAACGCTGGTGAGGTCGAGGCTTTCGGCGACAGGGCATCGGAGAAGGGATAACAGTGCTGCCTGGCGGGTTGGTTTCGGTTCTCATCTTGCTACCCAATTTGCTGTGGATGCTCTTTCCACCGCGGGGACAACCGGAAGGCTACGTCCGCACCTTCGTGGACAAAGGCGAGCCGATAGCCGCGTTGCTCCGGGAGGCCGCGTCGCAAGGCATAGCGCCGGACTATGTGAACAAGCTTCTCGCGGCGTTCGGCGTGTCGGAGTATGGGGGTATGGAAGTACCCCCCCCCACGCCCCCAGACTCCGACACTCATAGAGCCCCTGAGCGACCGCAAGCTCGACGTCCTGCGCCTGCTCAGTGACGGCCTGACCAACCAGGAGATCGCGCAGGCGCTGCACGTCTCCGTCAACACCGTCAAGACCCACCTCAAAACCATCTACGGCAAGCTCGGCGTACACAATCGGCGAGAAGCCACTGCCAGGGCAAAGAAACTCGGCCTCGTAACATAGTCTCCAATATCTAATATCCATTCTCCAATCTTTATTCTCTCCAATCACCCACCCAAATCACCCGTCAATCACCCATGACAGGTGATGACACGATCCCGCTTTGTTACTATAATATGAGCAAGAATCCAATCAACAAAGAGGAGGCGAAAATGAACAAATCGCGACTAAGCGGAGGGATCATCTGTTTGGCCCTGGCAGGGCTGCTGGCAGTGCTGAACGTTGTGCTGCCTGCCGACAAGCTGATGTTCACGGTGAGCAATACCAACATGCCCTGGGTACCGCCGATCATTCTGGCAGTCGTAGGACTGGGGCTTC
>CAZGRL010000245.1:0-4648 GCA_964528155.1 uncultured Anaerolineaceae bacterium | reverse complement strand
ATCTGCTGCTCCATTCGCGACAGGAATACATACCCCCACACCCTGCCCCCTCCCCCAGCGTGGAGAAGGTCTTTCAACGCCCTGACCTCTCGCCGGGGGAGTCCACAGGTGGAATGAGAGTGCGAACGGCTTCGCCGCTCGCACTCTCATTCCACCTCACTTCGATCCGGGAGGGTCGAAGAGCGCAGGGCGTCCCTATGCTATACTCCGAGGCGATCGATTCCCCGACCGAGGTCACCTCCCCATGAAGCACTTCCTGACGTTGACCGATTTCCCGCCCGATGAACTGCAGGACATGCTCAATTTGGCAGAGCGCCTGAAAGAAGAGCGGCGCGGCGGAAGCAATGCACCTGTGCTCAAGGGCAAAGTCCTGGCGATGGTCTTTCAGAAACCCAGTCTGCGCACGCGGGTGTCTTTCGACATGGCCATGCGTCAGCTCGGTGGCGACGCGCTCTACCTGTCGCCGAGCGAGATTGGCCTGGGCCAGCGCGAGTCCATCGCCGATGTGAGCCGCGTGTTGTCTTCATACGTCGACGCCATCATGGCCAGGGTCTTCGACCACCAGCACATCGTCGAGCTGGCGAAGTACGCCAGTGTCCCCGTGATCAATGGCTTGAGCGATTTCAACCACCCGTGCCAGGCGATGGCCGACGTATTGACCATCCTGGAAAGCTTCGGAAGTCTCGAAGGTGTGAACTTGACGTTCGTCGGTGATGGTAACAACGTCGCCGTGTCGTTGGCGTTCGCTTCTGCCCTGCTTGGAATGAACTTCACTCTCGCCTCACCGGAGGGTTACGACCTGCCGGCGGAGGTCGTCGGGCAAGCCCGCCGGATCGCCGAAGGGAGAAGCGAGATTCGGTCGCTGCGCGATCCTCACGAGGCCGTTCGCCGGGCGCAGGTGATCTATACCGACACCTGGGTCAGTATGGGCCAGGAAGAGGAGACGGCCATGCGCGCCGGCGCCTTCCCCCCGTACCAGGTGAACGCTAAGCTGGTCGCCGAGGCCGACCCGGAGGCGATTGTGATGCACTGCTTGCCGGCCCACCGCGGCCAAGAAATCACCGATGAGGTGGCCGACGGGCCGCAATCGGCTCTGTTCCGCCAGGCCGAGAATCGGATGCACGCGCAGAAGGCCATCCTGATGCGACTTCTCACCTGAGACTTGAGGGGCGTCAGGGGATGCGCGTCCCGAAAGCAACACCATCTGCAGACTATTCGGGGGTAGCGAGACCATGAACGTCGGGATTACCAGGGAACGCCGTCCGTTTGAATACCGGGTCGGCCTGCCGCCGGCCGGCGTACACATGTTCGTCCAGCAAGATCACAAGGTGTATGTCGAACACGGGGCCGGCGAAGGTGCCGGCTTCACCGATGGTGACTACACGCAGTCGGGCGCCCAGATCACCTATAGCGCCGAAGAGGTCTACGGAAGGGCCGACCTGCTCCTGAAGTTCTCCCGCCCCTTGCTCGGTGAGATCGAACTCATGCGACCCGGCTTGGCGCTGGCAGGCTTTCTTCACCTGGCCGCCTCCCGGCAGGAGAAGGTCGATCTGATGCTGGCGAGGAAGCTCAGCGCCATTGCCTATGAGCAGATCGAAGACGCCAGCGGCTATCGCCCCGTCCTGGCGCCGCTCAGTCAGATCGGGGGCTACATGGCGGTCCAGATCGCTGCCCGGCTGATGCAGAACGACCTGGGTGGACGAGGCATCTTGCTTGGTGGCATCGCTGGCGTCCCGCCGGCAGAGGTCGTCATCGTCGGCGGCGGTACGGTGGGAAGGACCGCCGCGCCGGCGCTCTCGCGCGCCGGCGCCCACGTCACGATCCTGGACATCGATCTGAGGCAACTACAGGCGTTGAATGACCTGATGCCGGGGACGTTCGTCACCATGCTCTCGACTCCCCACAACCTCGCCAGGGCGTGCGCCTTCGCCGACGTGGTCATCGGGGCCGTGCTTGTGCCGGGAGAACGCGCCCCGATCGTGATCACGCGAGAGATGGTCAGCCGGATGAAGCCGCGCTCGTTGATCATCGACATGAGCATCGATCAGGGTGGTTGCGTCGAGACTTCTCGTCCGACCACGCACGACAGCCCGACGTTCGTGGCTGAAGGCGTGGTGCATTACTGCGTGCCCAACATGTCCGGCGTCCTGGGACGTACCGCGACTCACGCGCTATTCAACGGCGCCTACCCCTTCTTGGAGGCGATCGCGTCGAAAGGCCTGAAGGCGGCGATCGAGTCCAGTCCGGCGCTTGAGCGCGGGCTGAGCATCTATGAAGGTGAGATCCATCGGCTCAGACGACTGGGAGGCGATGGGGGATGAGCTGGCTCACGGAGTATCAATCCAGGTTTGTATCGGCCGAGGAAGCCGTCGGCGCGATTGAGTCCGGCCAGCGAGTCTTCCTCACGGGCAATTGCTCTGTGCCCCAGCTGCTGTTGAGCGCACTCGTCGAGCGAGCCGACACGCTCGAGAACGTCGAGATGATCCAGGTGCTCACGATCGGGCCGGCGCCGCAGGCGGCCCCCGAAATGCAGGGCCATTTGAACATCAACGCGTTGTTCATCAGTGACAACATACGTCCGGCGGTTCACGAGGGTCGGGCGGATTTCACGCCATGTCTCCTATCCGAGATCCCACTCCTCTTCCGCAGCGGTGAGCTTCCGCTCGATGTAGCGTTGATCCATGTGAGCCCACCCGACGAGCACGGTTTCTGCAGCCTGGGGATCGAAGCCGGCCTGACAAAGACGCCGGCTCAGACAGCACGCGTCGTGATCGCCGAAGTCAATCAGCAGATGCCGCGCACGTTGGGGGATTCGTTCATTCACTTCTCCAAGATCGACTACGCTGTTCCTGTCGATTACCCGCTGGCAGAACTCCCGCAAGCCGAAGTCAGCCAACTCAACATGCAGATCGGCCAGAATGTCGCCGGGCTGATCGAAGACGGCTCGACGATGCAGATCGGTATCGGGGCCATCCCCGACGCCGTGTTGCACTACCTGACGGGCAAGCGAGATCTGGGGGTACACACCGAGCTCTTTTCCGACGGCGTCATGAATCTGGTGCAGCGGGGTGTGATCACCAATGAGAAGAAAAGCCTGCACCCGGGGAAGATCGTTTCCGGATTCATCCTGGGGTCGCACGCGTTGTACACCTTCGTCGACGACAACCCGATCGTCGAGCTGCACCCGACCGAGTACGTGAACGATCCTTTCGTGATCGCCCAGAACGATCGCATGGTCTCGATCAACTCAGCCATCGAAGTCGATCTCACCGGGCAGGTGTGCGCCGACAGCATCGGGCCGAAGTTCTACTCGGGGGTCGGAGGCCAGATGGACTTCGTCTACGGCGCCGCTCGAAGCAAAGAGGGCAAGCCGATCATCGCCATGCCATCGACAGCCACGTTGAAGGACGGCAGGCGAATCAGCCGGATCGTGTCCATGCTCAAGCAGGGGGCAGGCGTGGCCACATCGCGCAACCACGTTCACTACGTCGCCACGGAGCACGGCGTCGCCTATCTCCACGGGAAGACGATCCGCCAGAGGGCCAGGGCCCTGATTCACATCGCCGACCCCGAATTCCGCGACGATCTCGAACGTCAGGGTAAGGAACTGCGCTACTTATGACCCGAAACGCCAAGATCATTGCCACGATCGGACCGGCCTCGAATGATCCACAGATGCTTCGCCATTTGGCCGCGGCAGGCATGGACGTCGCCCGGCTCAACTTCTCGCATGGCGAGCAGGCGGATCACCTGCGGGTCATCGAAGAACTTCGGCGAATCGCCGACGAAAACGGAAGACCGATCACCCTCCTTCAAGATTTGCAGGGGCCAAAGATCCGCATCGGCGGGCTCAAAGAGCCTTCACCGATTACGCTGGCCCCCGGTCAGAAACTCCTTTTGCGAACATCGAAGACGGACGGCGATTCAAGTCAGGTGCAGGTTGACTATCCACACCTGACGGAAGACGTCGAGCCGGGCGATCGGATCCTTCTCGGAGACGGCAGGCCTGAGCTCAGGGTTGTTCGCGTCGGCGAGGGAGAAGTCGAAACCGAGGTCGTCCTCGGCGGAAACCTCACCGCGCACCAGGGGGTCTGCATGCCCAGGGCGAACGTTTCGGCCTCATGTCTCTCGGAGAAAGATCTTTCCGACCTTGCCTTCGGACTGGAGCACGGTGTCGACGCCGTGGCGATGTCTTTTGTTCGCAAGGCCAAGGATGTGGTCGAACTCAAAGAGGCCATCCGCCGCCTGTCTTCCGAGTCCGCCCGCCCGCCGCAGGTGGTCGCCAAGCTGGAGCGAGCAGAAGCGCTGCAAGAGCTCGAGATGATCATCTCGGAGTCGGACGGTGTGATGGTGGCCCGGGGCGATCTAGGGCTGGTGCTCTCGGCCGAGCGCGTTCCGTCCATCCAGAAACGCATCCTGCGCCAGGCGAATCTGCAGCTCAAGCTCACCATCACCGCAACCCAGATGCTTGAGTCGATGATCCACAGTCCGCGTCCGACCCGGGCCGAGGCGTCCGACGTCGCCAACGCCATCTTCGATGGGAGCGATGTGGTGATGCTCTCGGGCGAGACCGCCATCGGCGACTACCCGGTGGAAGCGGTCGAGACGATGGGCCGCATCATCCAGGACGCCGAGGCGCACATCAAGG
>CAZGRL010000244.1:0-4667 GCA_964528155.1 uncultured Anaerolineaceae bacterium | reverse complement strand
TCTATTCTGCCAATATATTCCTTGGGGCGAGTACCCCTGGCCATCTCAATGGCTTTATTCAAGGATCGCGTCACTCCTTTATTCGCTTGGTTAACGATGATTAACCTTAGATCAGTGTAGCTCTTCAGAATCTCTGAAGTTCTATCTGTCGAGCCGTCATTAACAATGGTAAACTCGAAATCGCTGAAAGTCTGATTTAGGATGCTATCAATGGCCTCTTTAACGTGCTTTTCAGCATTATAGACACTCATAATAACACTTACTTTAGGAGGTTTGCCTCTCTCTACCTTAGAGCTAGAGATACTCGGCTTTCGCTGGATTTCAACCCTTTCCCGGGTGATCTTTCTGCAAGGATTCCCACCATAAAATTGATCCACTAATTGGTCGTGCCCTTCAAGATAGACCAGCCCCCGATCATCTATGTATTCATACAAATTATTTTCTAGCACGTATTCGTACAATTCACTTCTCGGAATACCCACAAAGACATTGAACCAAGTAGTCGTTGGTTTTATCTTCTTGGCGAAATAGGTTGTTTGGATACGCTCTTCCTCCGTCTCCGTAGGAATGCCAACGATGAAACTGGCCGCTGTCTTCATGCCAATCTGATGACACCACTTGAAAACTCTTTCGGTCTGCTCAATAGTGATCCCTTTTCTCATGAAATCGAGTAACCGCTGGTTTCCACTCTCCACACCAAGGTAATAGGCTCGACACCCAGCGCGATACATGAGACTTATTAGATCATAATCAAGAGTATCAACCCTCGTTTCACAAACCCATTTTATCTTGATCCCTTTTCTCAAAAGCAACTCGCAAAAATTAATAACTCGTTTTCTATTTAAAGTGAAATTGTCTTCCCTAAAGTAAGTGCCCCTTGCTCCGTAGGTTTTAATGAGATATTCGATATCACTTACCATGCGCTCAGGGCTAAAGTAGGTATATTGTTTGCCCCAAATGGAATCAACAGAGCAGAAAGCGCAGTTAAAAGGACACCCTCGGCTTGTGTTCGTGGTAAAGACTGGCCTATCTCTAAACCATTGTACCGAATCATCGTAGGGCAAGGGGGCAAAATATTCCCAAGCAGGCATAGGGAGAGAATCTAAATCTCTTATCCGTTCAGCTCTTACAACGTGCCCTGTGTTCCCTTCTAAAATGTCAATTATCGCCCTCTCCCCCTCCCCCTGTACTATGTAATCCACAAAGTCAGGTATCGTTTCTAAAGCAACGGCGGTATGAGGCCCACCCACCATTATCTTCCCCTTCCACTCTCCTTTTTTTCTCATTGCCTGCATCTTAAGGAGCATGCGCCTGGTGTCGCGGTAGCAGATGGTGTTGGCGTAGATGCCGACCAGATCGATTTCGTTATGGAGCAGGTAGCCAGTTTCCAGAAAATCGCTGGGGCGCAGGTAGTTATCAATGAAAAACACCTTATGCCCCACATCCCGCAGCACCGAGATCAAGAAACCAAGGCCAAGCGAAGGCCGTTTCTCATCGGTAGAAAACGGCGACATGAGTGGTGCGGCAGAGGTGGTCAATAAGATATTCATAGTTACATCTTAATCCATCTATCGGGTATCAAATCTCTTGGATCATAATCATGACTTCTGAGCCAGCCTTTTGGGGCCAAAACAATCCTCTCAGGGTTTTGGCTTAGCCACGCTCCCCACCAACTGAACGTACTGTTAGCAATGATGTGGTGTTTGCACTGGCTCATCAGACGCAGATCCTCATAGGCCTTGTCGATCCCATTATGGTCAACAACCGTGGTCGGATGGGGCAGCCTTAGATTATGACGAACCCACTCCGGTTCATCGCTAAAGACAAAAAATTGCGGGTTCTCCAGAATTTGGGCAAGATATTCCACACAGCGAAAGTAGTAATCCAGATCACAAGTTCCATGAAAGCGATTTGTGCGGGGGTTAGAAACATAGTCTCTCCGGCGAACATGCAGGCTAACTGACTCATACGAAGCTATCCGCTTCATCAGTTCTTTGTTCTTGCCAACTGGCGGAGTTTTTACCGTGAATTCCTGGCGAATAATCATCCCAATATCGGCAAAGTATTTCTCGCTCTGCCAGGAGCCTTCCAGATAGACATTATTGGGCAGATTCAGGATGTCCGGGTCAAAGTGAAACTTCTCCTTTTCCCGAATATACGTTGGAGCCATTCTCGCCGGCTCACGCAGTATCCACCCTATCATACGTTCCACAATTCCCTGCTTTCGAACCGTTAATGCGGCGACTTCCTCTGGTGTGGCAAAGCTCTCCTGAATGTTGAACACCCCAAGATCATAAGTACGTAGAGTGTACTTGTCAAACTCAGAAATATCCAGCTTCAACTTGACCCTCAGCATGCGAGCCAGCCGCCTTCCAGCCGCATACTGAAACATCTGGTTACCCAGTCCGCCGATTAATCTGGCGATGATCATTGCGTCTTCTTTCTTCTCCAATTTTCCCAAACAAAAGGGTACTGATAAGTGAGGAAATGAGTACTTTCCAATCTCTTCTGAATTTGGATCATCCTCTCCTCAGCGTTGGGAACAAAGTTATGAAATTGTACCTGAATGTTTTGAATATTTTTTAAGATTCCACACTCTATTAGGTGCTCAAGAAGATCATATTCCCCACCTTCAATGTTGATCTTCATCAAATCAATCTGCTTGATATGATTTTCTTGTATAAAATCAGCAGCCCTCACCAGAGATGCATCTCTAACGTCATTGCCCTGTTTGTAAATTGAAGAACTAGTTCCATTCACTGAAATTTGAACTATGCGATTTTCGCTTGAGAGTCCAAATCTATGGATGAAAATTTTGTCGTTTCTCGCAAATCTTTTTTCAATTTTATCCGCAAATTCTATAACTGGCTCAAAAACGTGAATTGTACAGCAATACATCGAGAAAATGTCACTTACCCACTGTCCTTCGTAGCCACCCAGGTCAAAAACTAACGAATTTGCATCCAGGTCATAGTTTAGTCGAAGCGTTTTGTCGCCTTGATCTTCAAACCAATGGCTTACTCTCTGCCGCTGGGGAGAGTGGCATAACTTCTTGGAGGTACGAATGCAAACATGTCCCAGTCTTGCCAAGATTTTACTCGACACCATCAATAGGTTCATCTTCACCCCGCTTATTATATCAGGCAAGGACTATTGGTCCACAGGGCGCACGGTCCGGGTGGAAAGCCTTGGCCTCAAAGATAGGCCTGAATAATGTCATCCACTACTCTAATGGTGTAGTCAGAATTAATCTCTCTTAGCATAGAGAAGACACTGTCGAGCGTTGGATAATCATTCATTCCGTTGAAACAGCGTGCGTCATCAATCAGAATTACATGGTCCTTTCTGTGATGTGAGCGGATAGCAACCAGCTCTCCGACGATTGGCGTGTCCCTTACTCCGCGTGCTGTTTCGCCACCAGAGAAATGCCCATCGAGCCAAAACAAACAACGATCAAAGATGCTGGTAAGAATAGTAGGAAGCACCTCGCCACTATCTCCCTGGACAACATGCACATGAGAATATTGCAAGAATCTGCCGTGTGCTCGTTTCCATAATCCGTAATCCAGTTCGATCGTATAGATCTCCCTAAATTGATTGAGCATAGTAGCCACCGTTGTGCCGTGGTAGGTACCTGTTTCTACCAAAGTTCCCAAAGAATAAGACTTTTGAAAGCGACTGAGCCAACGTAGCTTTATTACATGAGGCGGCGGCACAGGAGAGCCAGCAAGGCGATAACTAGCTATGGTACGTATCTTCCTCCATTGCAGCCAAGCTTGGCGAACTCCCGGAATACGCTTCAAGAGTGACTTTTCGTCTGTTGTCATCTGCCTCAACTCTTCCTCGGTATACTGTTTCTCAGCTACTAGGCTAAGCGTATGGAGAACCATGCTGCCTCTCCGGCAATCGCCTTAGTAGACTACACATGATCATCCTCCAATAGCCATCTATGCGGCACCGCCAAAAGTGCGCGGGAGCTAGTCGGTGCGAGACCTGATTGGAACACATCCCGTGGATAAATAGTCAAAGATCCAAGATTGGATTCATTATAAAGCCATTCCTTCCAAGGAATCGCGAGGGCTGCGCCCACAACATATTCACCCGCTGACAAAGGAAGACTTTCAAACTCACAGTCTACGAAGTGTTCACCTACTTCGATAGTCATAGGTACCGAAGAATCCGGCTGAGTCGAGCATAGTACTAACCGTACCCCGTATCTGGTTGAAATATATAGGACTGCTGAACCGGATTTTACATGATGCCGAGCTCGATAGTGTAGACGGAATCTGACCGCATCCCACGTAGAGACTTTCGGTTTTGGATTCTCCTCGTGATCCAGCACCTCGATTCTGACTATCTCAAAGTCTGTCTGCCCTGAAGCGTTTTGCCGTGTATCAAAGAGAATGTAGGGTGGCAGTGAACGCGATGATTGCGTGCCAGTTGTAAGGTGTTCCTCATACTTGGCAACTGTCTCCCTTGCTGGACCAATATAGGTCAAACGCCCAAACTCCAGGAGCACCCCCCTGGTGCATAGTTGTTGTATGGCAGCCATATTGTGGCTCACAAACAACACCGTCCGCCCTTCCTTCGCCACATCTCCCATCTTCCCCAGGCACTTCTTCTGAAACTCAACATCCCCCACCGCCAGCACCTCGTCCACCAGCAGG
>CAZGRL010000243.1:0-4670 GCA_964528155.1 uncultured Anaerolineaceae bacterium | reverse complement strand
ATCAGCCAGCTGCTTATACATTTCCGTCATCGTTTGTGTCATCTTCGCCATCTCGACCTCCATCATCCTCTTCGCCGGCCCTCAGCCCATCGAGGAACGAGAAGCGGGCGGAAACCTGCGAGACGCGTTCGCCGGCACGGGGATGGGCCGCTTCCTGCCACTGGTGTTCGTGAGCATCTTTGCCATGTACCTGAGCTGGCCGCTGACCCCCAACTTTCTGCAGAACGAGCGGGGCATGAGCGTGACCCAGATCGGCTTGTTCGGCGCCTTCAACGGAGCGGGGTTGGTGTTGCTCAACCTCGGGCTGGGGCGCTTGAACGCCAGGCGCGGCTTCGTGATCGCCCAAATCTTCGTCGCCGCCTCGGTGGTCCTGATCTGGTTGGGTGCCGGAGTGCCGTGGTTCGCCGCCGGCTACCTGCTTGCAGGAGCATTCCGCACGGCACATTCGATGCTTCTGGCGCAATCCGAGGCTCTGGTCCGTCCGGCAGATCTGGGGTTGGTCTACGGGGCGATCGAGACGATCAGCGGGGCTGTTATCGTTCTTGCCGCGCCCATCGCCGGCTTGCTCTACGGGCTGCAGCCGGGGCTTCCCTTCCCTGTCGGACTGCTCTTGATCGTACTGTCGCTGATGCTGACCCCATGGCTGGCGCCGCGCCCAGGCCCTGAAATATCTGGCCCACCAATCCCCATGACCATTGGCGATCTCAGGAGGGAGTGACCATGATCACCTGGGTCGTATGGGGGATCCCCTGGATCCTCAAGCTCCAAGCGCTTGGAAGCTGGCTGACACCGCCGATGCAGTTCTTCACATTCCTCGGCCTGGAACAGTTCTACGTTCTGGTCATGCCGGCTGTGCTGTGGTGTTTCGACATAGGAGTGGGCCTTCGAGTCGGAACGATCCTTCTGACGAGCAACATGCTGGCATTCACCCTGAAACTCGCCTTCGGTCTGCCACGACCGTACTGGATCAGCCGTCGAGTCCAGGCTCTGTCCACCGAATGGAGTTTCGGGCTGCCATCCGGACATGCCATGAACGCCGTGACACTGTGGGGACGGCTGGCGGCGGCCATTCAGCAACGTTGGGCTTTGGCCGCGGCCGTGGCGCTGATGTTTCTGATCCCGCTTTCAAGGATCGAGCTCGGGGTCCATTTCCCGGCCGATGTGATCGCAGGCTGGATCTTCGGCGGGGTACTACTCTTCGTATTCCTGAAGTACGAGCGGCGCGTATCGGAGCGTCTCGTGCGCGCTACCCCGGCAGCCAGGCTTCTTGTCGCCTTCGTCGGACCCCTGGCGCTGGTCGGCCTGGCGCTTGCGGCGCGCGCCGTCCGCGCCCCGATCGGCTTCCCGGCAGTCTGGGTCGAGACGGCCGCTACGGCTGCGCCCGAAGCGCCTCCGATCGATCCGCTTGAAGTGAGCAGCATCCTGGCCATAGGCGGGATTTTCCTGGGGTTTGCGGTCGGAGGGGCCTTGCTTGTCGATTGGGGAGGCTTCCGGGTCGAAGGTCCGTGGACTCAACGCCTGATGCGCTTTGGGGTCGGCCTTGCGGGTGTCGTCGTCATCTTCATCGGTCTGGCGGCGATCTTTCCCAGTGGCCCGTCGCCAGCGTCGACGATCCTGCGTGTGCTTCGCTACGCTTTCGTCGGATTCTGGATCAGCTACCTTGCCCCGCGAGTCTTCATGTGGGCCAGGCTGGCCTGATGGCAAACAAGCCCCGGAAGGGCTGTATTTCCCCGCGCCGCTTCAAGTTTATCGGTTGGTATCTTACCGGGTGTTCGTTACAGGCGCGCTAGCCTGCCCCGTGATCACTCGGGGGTTCGGCATGATCGCGGGGGATGAGGGATTCGGAACAAGGGACAAGCGTCTTATTGGTTCATCATGGGGATTCCCCGCCCCCTTTGGGAGCTCGGAATGACACAATGGAGAAGTCTGCCCGGCCGCGCAAGCCCTCTCCCCGATGTCATTCCGCCTGCCCACCTGTGCCTGCGCCACCCTGGCCCGACCGCCAGGGCGGGCAGGTGCAGGCAGGCCGCAGGCCAGGGAGCTCACTGCAAAGCGGTGAGCGAGGCGCCTTTCAGCCGCCAGGGAATCCCCGATGCGCGCCACGCACAGACTTCAGTCGGGTCGGAATGGCGGATCTTCGCTCACTTCTTCAGTCGACAAATCGCCATCCCGCACGACAGCGAACAGGTCAGCTCTCCCCTTTGGAGGCCTGCATCTCCCTGAAGAGGTACCAGTGTCCGGCGCGATCTCCAGCGCTCTCAGGAGCGCGATCATAATAGACGTCGAACACCCGCCCGCCTTCCATCCGAAGCCGAAAGTAATACCGCCCCACACCCCACGAGCCGCGCCGCGCTGCCTCGCGCAGATGAGCAGGCTGCATGTTGGCCGCCATCCGACCGCGCCGGCCGTGGTCGACCCAACTCGCCAAGAGTTCGGCGGTGCGGAAGGTCTGACCGTCCCACACGAAACCATCCGGCGCGTCAGGCTTCTTGGACAGCATCGGTGGTTTGTCGAAGATGATTTCGATTTCGGCGTCGACAAAGGCGACCGGGGACCAGCGTGGACTCATGCTGAGGTCACCTACCTGGAGGTAGAGCTATGTCCTCCGCAATGTGGAGGCAGGCCACAACCCGCGGTCGGCAGGCGGGTCAGCCGGCTTCCTGCTTGGCGAGTTCCTTCTGGCGGCTGGCGATGATCTGCTCGGCGACGTGAGACGGCACTGTCTCGTAGTGATCCTCACGCATGGTGAACACCCCTCGTCCGCCTGTTATCGACCGAAGTTCGGTCGCGTAGCGAAGCATCTCGGCCAGAGGAACAAGGGCCGTGACAACACTGCGGCCGCGCTCGGTTTCCATCCCCTGCACCCGCGCCCGGCGTGTGTTCAGATCGCCAAGCACGTCGCCCATATTGGCTTCAGGAACAATCACACGTACGTCCATGATCGGTTCCAGGAGAACCGGGCCTGCGTCACGCACCGCCTGCTTGAACGCTTCTCTGCCGGCGACCTCGAATGCCACTGCCTTGGAGTCGACAGGATGTTCCTTGCCGTCTGTCACGGCAACTTTGACATTCTCGACAGGATATCCGGCGACGACGCCTTGCTTCATCACGCCTCGCACACCCTTTTCGATCGCCGGCATGAAACCCGATGAGATGGCGCCGCCGAACACCTCGTTCTTGAATTCGAATTCCTCATCCGGCAATGGCTCAACACGCATGTGCACTTCGGCGAACTGGCCCGCCCCGCCGGTCTGCTTCTTGTGGCGGTGCTGGGCCGTACCGGTTTTGGTGATCGTCTCCCGATAGGGAACTTTGGGTGTCTCGGTGTTGAGACCGACCTGAAACTTCGCCTCGGCCTTGCGGATGGCGACATCGATATGCTGATCCCCCATCCCCTGCAGGATGGTCTGGTTGGTGCTCGGCTCCTGATGCCAGGAGAGCGTCGGATCCTCCTCGCACAGGCGGGTCAGTGTGGCACCCATCTTGGCGGAGTCAGCCTGAGTCTTGGGCAGGACGGCGACAGAATACAGCGCGTTCGGATAGGGGGGCGGCGCCAGTGTGAGCGCGTGAGCCCGGTCGCACAATGTGTCTCCCGTCCCGGTGTCCCCCAACTTGGGAACCGTCCCGATGTCACCCGCGTGAAGCAGCTTTATCGGAATCTGTTCTTTGCCGACCATCACGTGCAATGTGCCCAAGCGCTCGTCCGAGTCCTTGGAGTTGTTCCACACTCGGCTGTCCGAGTGCAGCACACCGGAGTAGACCCGAATGTAGGTGAGTTTGCCGACAAATGGATCGGCGGTGGTCTTCCAAACGTAGGCCGCCAAAGGGCCATTGTCGGAGGCGGGAAGTTCTTCGTCGCCAGCCGCGCCCTGGGCCGTCGCCGGCGTGACATCCGCCGGTGCAGGCAGCAAGGTGATGATCGCTTCCAGCAGGGGAGCCAGGCCGACGCCGGCCGTTCCGGCGCTGACAAGCACGGGCACGAACCTGCCTGACTGCACGGCCTGACGAAGACCTCGCCCGATCTCCTCGGCGGAGAGCTCCTGCCCGTCGAGGTATTTCTCCAACAACGAGTCATCCCCTTCAGCGGCGGCTTCGACGAGATTGACCCGGGCTTCATCCGCCGCGGACTTCATCTCGTCCGGGATGTCGACCTCGCTCTTCCCATCCTTCGGTCGACCCTTCATCTTGAGCAGGTCGATCACGCCTTGAAAATCCTGTTTCTCCCCCCATGGGAGCTGGATGGGGACAAACGTGGCTTCGGTCGGTAGCTGGCGAACTGCGTTCATCGCCCGCTGGAAACTAGCGTTCTCACGGTCCATCTTGCTGATGAGGACAAAGCGCGGCAGCTTGAAGTGGTCCGAATGCTCCCAGACCACCTCCGTTCCAACTTCGACGCCTGCGACAGAATCGACCAACACGATGGCTGCGTCGGACACCCGCAGCGCCGAAATGACCTCTCCGACGAAATCCGTGTAGCCGGGTGTGTCGAGTATGTTGATTTTGTGTTCTTCGAATTCAAGGGGGAGGGTGGCCGTCGAAAGGGACAACTTGCGTCGGATCTCTTCTTCTTCGAAATCCGAAACGGTGTTCCCTTCTTCGACCTTCCCCATCCGATTCGTGGCACCGGTCAGGTTGAGAAGCGCCTCACCCAGGGATGTCTTCCCCCCGCC
>CAZGRL010000242.1:0-4688 GCA_964528155.1 uncultured Anaerolineaceae bacterium | reverse complement strand
ATGAACGCGGGCGTGAGCATCCGGCCGATGATGATGGTGGTCGATTCGGGCTCGATGACGGCCACGACGTCGTCCTTCCTGATCGCGTCCCTATGCCCTTGCGCCTATTAGCACAGATCAGCCGTGGATCGCGGCCAAAAAAGCGCCCTCTCTCGCAAGGAAAGAGGGCGAATGCCGGTTCTCAGGGTCGGCTGCCCCACGACTCTGTAGTCTTGTTGTGGGAAGACCGCAGATTCGGAAGTGCTACAATCCACCGGGTATGCTATACTAAGTGCACAAGCTTGTCAACACTTCTTTTGGGAGGTGGCGATGAAGGCGTACACACTGGGCCTGGACCTGGGGGCCAACTCACTGGGGTGGGCGGTCGTTGCAGATGAAGTGGACCCGAACGGTGCGGGCATTGTCACGGGGGTGCGCGTCTTCCCGGAGGGTACCGAAACCAGGAACAACCGCGAGCAGTCCCGGAACAAGGATCGCCGCGACGCCCGGCAGATGCGTCGGCAGCTTTATCGACGGCGGCGAAGACGGCGCAAGGTTCAGCACCTCCTCGTCGAAGCGAGCGCGATACCCGACACGCCTGAAGCGCTGGCCGAGCTGCGCTCCTACGACCCATACGAGCTTCGCCGCAAGGGACTCGACGAGGAGCTGACGCCCTCCGAATTCTCGCGTGTCCTCATCCACATGGGCAAGCGGCGCGGTTTCAAGAGCAACAAGAAGGCCCAAGGTGACGCGCGCAAGGAACAAAGCAAAGTCGTCGGACCAGCCATAGGCCAACTCTCAGCAAAGATGCAAGCGGCCGCCGCTCGCACGCTCGGCGAGTATCTGGCGATTCTGCGCGCGCGGGGTGACAAGGTGCGCAACTACCAAGGCGGCACCATGTACACAAGCCGGGACATGTACCAGAAGGAGTTCGGGAGGCTCTGGCGTAGGCAGGCGTCCTCGAGACCTGACCTGTGGAGCGAAGACCTCAAGGGGTCCCTGCAGAACGCGATCTTCGGGCAACGCCCGCTGAAGCGGGTGAGTCACCTCGTCGGCAAGTGCCAACTCGAGCCTGAGGAGCCCCGCGCGCCGAAGGCCAGCTGGTTCGCCGAGCAAGTCCGCCTCTTGCAGGAGGTCAACAATCTGAGGATTCTCTCGTGTCGAGGCGACGAGCGCAAGCTCACACCCGACGAGCGAAAACGCCTCCTCCACGAGCTGATGACGCGGGTGAGCGATGCAGCGGTCGATGCGCTCAAGAAGAAGGTACTGAAGCTGGTAGAGGCTGAGTCGCTCAACTACGAAGGCGGGCGGCGCGGGAAGATGCAGCCGAACAAGATCGAGGCGCGCATGCGCAAGCTTTTCGGCAAGGAATATGAGGCCAAGGCCGGTTGGCTCCGGGAGACAGTGTGGGAAGCGCTCGTCCATGACGAGGTTGAGGAGTTCGAGGAGAAGGCCCTGGGCGAATGGGGGTTGACGCACGAACAAATCGACGCGCTGTACAAGATCGATCGTCCTGACGGCTACAGCCGGTTCTCGCTCAAGGCGCTCAGGAAGCTGCTCCCGCACCGTGAGGAGGGCAGGCTGATGCACGAGGCCATCGCGGCCGTCGGCTACAAGAGCCCCGAGACAGAGGAGCGCGGATGGCTACCGCCAGTGAAGGCCGATGACTTCCGCAATCCTGTTGTGATCCGGGCGCTGAGCGAGACGCGCAAGGTAGTCAACGCCATCGTGCGCGAATACGGTAGGCCCGCGCGGATTGTCGTCGAGCTGGCACGAGAGACGCGCGGGACGATCACGAGCCGTCAGGAACGCCTCAAGTTCAACCGCGAACAGGAGGCCTACCACACGAGAATCGGCGCCGAGATCAAGGACCAGGGCATGACACCGTCGCGTCGACTCATCGAGAAGTACAAGCTGGCTGATGAGTGCGACTGGGTCTGTCCCTATACGGGACGGTCTATCGCCTTCCACCAGCTTTTCGGCGCGAACCCCCAGTTCGACGTTGAGCACATCATCCCCTACCCGCGGAGCCTCGACAACGGCTTCATGAACAAGACGCTGTGCGCGAAGAGCGAGAACCAACGCAAGAACAACCGCACACCATACGAGGCGTACCACGGCACGGGACAGTACGACGAGATCCTTGTGCGGATCAGGAGGCTGCCATACGGCAAGCAACGTCGGTTCACCATGAAAGAGGTTCCCGAGGACTTCGCCAACCGGCAGCTCGTCGACACGTCTTATGCGGCGCGGTCGTGCGTCGGGTATCTCAGGCAACTCGGCGTTCCCGTGGACACAACGCGCGGGCAGATCACCGCCGAGCTGCGCTGGCAGTGGGGCCTCAATAGCATCCTGGGCGACGACGAGACCGTGAAGGCGCGCGACGATCACCGACACCATGCCGTCGACGCCGTCGTGATCGCGCTCACCACGAAGAAGCACATCAACAACTTGAGGCGCAAATACGACTTCGGACGCGAGGAACGATTCGCCGCGCCGTGGGAGGACGCGGGCGTCTCGAAGGAGGGGTTCCGGCAGACGGTCCGAGCGTCCGTGGAGGCGATCAATGTCTCGCACCGACCCGGTCGAAAGCTCCAGGGGCGGTTCAACGAGGAAACCAACTACGGCGCGGTCGATGTGGAGAAAGGCGAATACGTCTACCGCGTGCCACTCAAGACGATCAGTCCCGCCAAGGCAGCCAAGATCGTTGATCCCGTCGTGCGCGAGCTCGTCGCGCAGCGCCTGCGCGAGCACGGCATCGAGCCTGGCAAGGGATCAAGCTCGGTTCCCGCGGCCGTGTTCGAGAAAGAGCTGCGCATGCTCGGAAAGAGAGGTCCTCGGATCGAGACCGTCCGCGTTCGTGTGAAGGCAAGCAACATGGTGCCGATCGTCGACGAGACGGGCCGGCCTTATCGATACGTTGAGCCGGGCAACAATCACCATATCGCGATCTTCGAGTACAGCCACAAGAAGGGCCGCCTGCACCGCTGCAAAGAGATGGTTACCCGCTTCGAGGCGATGCGCCGACAGCAGGCCGGCGAGCCCGTTGTGCGGCGCACCCACCCGCAGCATCCCGAGGCGAAGTTCCTCATGTGGCTGTGCAACAACGACATGGTCATGGTCGACAGCAACGGCGTGGAGCAGCTTTGCCGTGTGCAGAAAATGTCAGACCTGCCCGGCGCGGAATCGGCGAACATCTGGCTGCGCGAACACACGGCCGCCAACCTGGAGAGCCCTGCGACCGCGTTGCACGTCACGTCGCTGAAGCCGGACAAGTTCCGACTTCGGAAGGTGACCGTGGACGTGTTGGGTCGGGTTCATCCGTGCAATGATAAAGCGGACGATTGAAGTTTCCGGGTTCGACGCGTCGCTCTCCCTGCGCGATGGGCAGATCGTCGTGAAGCGGGGCGACGAACCGGCGGGCCAATTCAGCGGCGAGGACGTAGGCGTGCTGATCGTCGACACGCCGACAGCGCGATACACGCACGGAACGCTGATCGAGCTGCTCCGCTGTGGCGCGGTGATCGTGTTGTGCGGTGCCGATCACTTGCCGGCGGCCATTCTTACGTCGTGCGCGGGCAACACGCTGCAAACCGAGCGGCTGGCTGCCCAGCTTGGGGCCACGCGGCCCCTGAAAAAGCGTCTCTGGCAACAGATCGTCCAGCAGAAGGTGCGAAACCAGGCCGCCAACCTGGCCGAGGGCTCGAAGGGACGGCGGGATCTACTCGATTTGGTCAAACGCGTTCGGTCGGGAGACTCTGGCAACGTCGAGGCGCAGGCGGCGCGCCTGTACTGGCAAGCGTGGATGCCGACGGACGGTTTCCGGCGGGGCAACAAGACGGAAGCACCCAACAACTTCCTCAACTACGGGTACGCCGTCGTGCGGGCGGCCGTGGCCCGGGCGATTGCGGGTGCCGGCCTCCACCCGTCAATCGGCATCCACCACCACAACCGGTATGATCCGTTCTGCCTGGCTGACGATCTGGTGGAGCCGTTGCGTCCATTGGTGGACCGCGCGGCGCGGGACATTTTTCTGGACGGCCAAGAGGAGATCAACAGGGAGACGAAATCGCGGTTGCTGGCGTTGTTGCTTGAGCCGGTAGCCCTGCGCGGTGCACGCGGACCGCTCTTCGTGCACCTGGAGCGGATGTTGGCATCACTTGTGCGTTGCTATGCTGGCGAGACTGTCAAACTCAACATCCCATCGCTGGCATGATCAGAAGCCCGTACCGTATCATGTGGCTGCTCGTGATGTTCGACCTCCCGACGCTCAAGCCCGAGGAGCGCAAGGAGTACCAGCGCTTCCATAAGTTCTTGATACAGGACGGCTTCAGTATGATGCAGTACTCGGTCTACATGCGCTACTGCGCCAGCCCCGAGAACGCGGGAGCCCACAAACGCCGCATCGAAGCCCACGTGCCCCCTGAAGGCGAGGTGCGTGTGCTGGAACTGACCAGCAAGCAGTTCGAGCGGATGCGTATCTTCTATGGAAAACTGCGCAAGGAACCAGAGAAAGAAGTGCCCCAACTGGCCTTTTTCTGAGGCCGTGTTGGGGCAAGTCCTTCGACGCCCGCCACTTACGCCGCCACTGTTATAGCACTTCCGAATCGGCGGTCAACCCACAACCCAGACGCGCTCGCGGCCTGGGATAATGAGGTTATAGCACGTCCGAATCGGCGGTCAACCCACCACGAAGGTGAGGTCGGGCA
>CAZGRL010000241.1:0-4690 GCA_964528155.1 uncultured Anaerolineaceae bacterium | reverse complement strand
CCAGAAAACCGCCGCACCAGGGAGAGGGAAACCTGACGCGGCGGCGTTTCGGGCAGGCGGGGGGAGACCTGCCCGTGTCGGCAATCCTATGTCCCGGCCGCAGTGGGTCGCCAGCGCTCGGCTTCCTTTCGCCGGGCTGCCGCCGCCTTGAGGCTCGCGCGTTCCCGGGCCGCCCGGAATTGCTCCCGCAGGGTCGGGGTCAAGACTGACTGGATGCGTTCTCTCACGGTCCCAAGATCCCCACGGCCGAGGGGCCGCTTCTCCTTGTCGGCCTCGACTGGCTTGCGGACCGCGGCCAGGATTCTGGCCAGGGTGACGCCGTTCTTCAGCAGGCCCACGAGGGCCGAGTCGATCCATTCCGTCTTGTCTGCCCGCAGGCCAGCCTTGAGCCGGTGGTACAGCATGGCGTTGGCAGACACCCCGCCCAGGGCCTCGAACCGCAAACCGGCCTGGACAATCTCGGCGTCGGTGAACTTGCGGCCCGTGAGGCTCGGCACGAGGTTGTCCACCTTGCGCTCGATGAGCTTGCCGAGGGCGTGGTCCTGCCACTTCGGCTCGTCTGTGCGAAGTCCGACCTCAAGCTCATCGTAGTAGGCCGTGTTCAGGCGGTCGGTCCTCAAGGACGGTATCCGGCTCCGGGCCGCCCGCCAGGGGATGCGCAGGGGCACGCCGCCGGCGAGACTGGCAACCGCCGCAGTTCGGTCGAGCATTCGCAGCAGTGTCTGCGGGTACTTGGCCTTGCCTTTACGCCACTGCTCCTTGTATCGCTCGTCGGCCTGGAACTGCTTGATGGCCAAGCCCAAGTAGTACATCCCCTTCGAGGCGTCCCAGAGGGCATCGGTCGTTACGCTCAGGCGCGGTTCACCCCGCAGCATCGGGTCGCCCTTGAGTCCCGCCCGGACGGCTCGCTGGGTGAAGTCCACCGCGTCCCCGATGACCAGCCAGTTGCCCAGCACCCGGCCGGTGGCTCCCCAGACGTGATCGGCGTGGGTTCTCCGGCGCTTCTCATCATCCCCGGTCAGGGTGCCCCAGCCGAACTCCCCAAGGGCGTAGACCATAGCGGACTGGAGGACCACGATGGCGGCAACGCGGCCCAGCTCAACGTAGTCGGCGAAGCTCTTGTCCCCGTGCTCCCAGTCGTAGGCGGCCCGCACCAGGATGTTGGTGTTCTTCGACCGCTGGCTGCTGAACATGGTGGCCAGGCGCGCGGCAACGCTGGTTCGCCCCTCAAGGGCTAGGAAGGATACTGTCAAGGGATCCCATGTCGGCTGGGTCAGGTTCGTCACTTCCACGGCACGCCGGAGAGCATATTCGCCTACCAGCCGATCATAGGTCGCTTGGCGTTGCCTCGTGTAACGGGTCACAAAATCTGCATGTCGCTGAGGGTCGTATTCGCCTCCAAAATGCTTGCGCATTCGCGTTTTTTGTGCCTCCAAAGCTGCCGCCCCCTTCACTCTGGTTGGCTCGACAGGCATTGCTTTCATTTCGGCGGACTCGGCCATGATCCGCTTGCCTTCCGCTCGCGCCGCACGGTAGATGTTCGTGATGGCCACCTCGTCCATCCACTTGATCGGCAGCATGGCCTTGTCGCGGATCGCCGTGACCTCTCCGAAGTAGAACTGAACGCTGCTGGCCGTGGCGAAGTCCGGGGTGAAGATTTGGTGGCCCGTGCCTTCAAGTCGAGCCCTGAGCACCGGATGCTTCATCATCTCGGCGCGGGTCTTTTCGGACGGCAGCCGCCACTCCCAGACCTTGAGCATGTCCCGACCGTCAAGCTCGCTCCAGGCCGTGAAGTAGCTGACGACCTGATATGTGGCGATGATCGGATGGAGGCCGAGGACCCCGGTGTGGGCACGTTGAATGAGCTTGCTGATCCACCGCCCGTACATGCCTTCGTTCTCGATCTCAAGCCCGCGGTAAGTCACCAGGGCCTGCTCAAGTAGTTGTAGCTTACGTTCGCCGTTGGCAACCCGGGCCTTCACCTGGACGCGGAACTCGGGGTCGTGGATCAGCCGCACAGCGTCCATCAGGGGGGCGTGCTTGCCGTACATCGCGGCAACGCGGTTGACGTGGGTCTGCCACTTGGCGAAGGCGTTGGACACCAGGATCGGCTCAGTCCCCCCGGTTCGGGGCTTGAAGATGCCCTGGGCGTCCAACTGCTGCTGTGCCCACAGGGTAAGAATCTGATCCGGCTCCTTGGTGGTGAACTCCCATGCCCGCTTGCGCATCCAGTAGTCTGTTCGCTCCGCGATCTCATACCCGTGGGTCATCAACCACGCTTCGTTCAGGAGTCGTCGGCCCTCGCCGTTCAGCCACTCCTTCATCGCGGCGGCAACGGCCTTCTCCTTGTCCGTCCAGCTTTTCTCCAAGGCGGCGATGTCGGCGGCAAAGAGCTTGATCGGTCGGACCTGGAAGTTGCGGAGGTAGATGCCCTTGCCCTTCCTGCGGAGAATCTGCTGGCGTGTGCTCGCGTCTGACAGATGATTGATGAGGTCAGCGCGCTGAGCGCGGGTCATCTGGAGGACGCGGACCCTCCGCATCTGCCCCTCGATGTCCGCCTGCCGGGCCGACGGAAGGCTTGTGGAGACGGTGATGAGCGGGTTCGCCCAATCCCGCATATCCTGGGGGGTCAGGCCGATCTCTGCGAAAGCCTTTCGGACGTGATCCTGGGCCCGCTGTTGAAGCCAGAGAAACTGCACATGCCCCTCGAAGGGGTTGTCGAAGATGATGCGAGCCGTCTCACTGCCGATGCCGCCCAGGTCATAAGCCACGGTCTGGACACTGAGCTGGCCCGTCGTGGCGATGCTTCTGAGCGCCGAGACGTGCTCAACGGGCTCGGCCTTGCCGGGGACTTCGCCGCGCCGAGGCGCGAATCGACCCTTGACCTCAGCGATGGCCTTTGCCAGAGCCTCTTGTGCGCGGGCCTTCTTGCGACCGAAGAACATCTCCTGCTTCTTGGCGTTCAGGAACAGGATGTGCTGGATCGCCTGCGTGAGTGCCCGGATGCCCTCCGGCTCCAGCAGCCTGACGTTGGGGCTCTTGGCCTCGGACAGCACCTTTCTCGCCCGGGCGATGACATTGCCTGGGATGTTGGGGTCCTCGGAGACTTCGAGGTGCTGCATGAGGCGCGACATCCTGCGGACCAGCTCGGCGGTGTGCTTGACCGTCGTGAAGCTGTCCAGGATCATCCCCAGGGCGGCCCTCTCCTTCGGCCGGACGCCCTTCTTGTCCGTGGCCCGCATCATGCTCTTGGCTTCCGCCACGACCTTCTTGAGTTCAGCAAGGGCTTCGCGGTGCTCGTACCGCTCGGCGATCATGTTGATGGCGGCGATGGCCTCTACTCGCTCCTTCTCCGTCCTCGCGCGAGTCACTGCTGGAAGGACGGCTCCGTGGACTTGCTTTGGCAGGTTCTCGACGGCGTAGGCGGCGAGGTCGCGGTGAATGTCCACGATGTCCCTGGCGCCCTCAAGGTACGCTTTGGCCGACACCATCTGCGCCTTCTTCATCACGAACCGCAGGAGTTGCCGCGGCGTTGTGATGACTTCGGCTGTCCTTGCCCCAAGCGCCTGCTGTTCCGCCCCCGCCGCGATCCGTTGCGCCCGAATGTCTCGCACCAACCGTTGGGCGAGAGAGTTGAGCTGGCCTTTGCTGTGGGCCGCAGCGATTCGGCCGGAGTAGGCAAGCTGATCGCTCAACGGCAGGGCATCGCGGACGACTGCGATGAACGCGCTATGCACAGCGGCAAGGTCTGCTTGGCCCATCGCGAAGCCGCGGACAATGGCCCTGATCCGCCCTGCCAGCTTTGCCCGCTGAGCCGCTTCCATGCGACCCTCGGTCGCGCCTCGAATTACGGTCTTCCTGACCCGGCCACTCATCCGCTTTGCGGCCGCCTTCTCTCCCTTGGCGAGCGTTGCCATCCTGACTCGCTGATCTGCCGTGTCGGCCCATGCCTGGCGGATAAGGTGTTCATCAATCTGGCCGGTCGTGGCCTGGATGATCTCGGACAGCTTGCGGAGGCCGCTTTCGACGTAGTAGAGCACGATGGTTGCGGCGTCTTTGAGGTCCTCTGGCGAGAAGGGAACGAGACCGCCGCGGGCGCGACCTGTGATCCGTTTGACGGCCGCATCCTTGGCCTCTTCTGAGATCAGCCGCCTACTTGGCGCCGCTGGCCCCTCTTCCGCCTTCGGCTTCTCGGCGGGGGGGGCAAGTCCATAATCCGCCAGTGCGGCGAGTGGTGCGTCGCGTCCAGTTAGCCAAGCGGTTCGAACATGAAGTTCGTGCTGTTCCTTGAAATACGCCGGATCGAATTCGGCATCTTCGCCGACGCTGCGCAAATACTCTGCCTGCGTCTTCCCAAAGATGTCTGGGTCGGCCAATGTGTCAAGCGGACCAGGACCTTCGCCGTATTGCGGTCGCGGCATCTTTCCCTTGATCGGACCGCGCGCGCCCGGTTTCACCCATCGCTTGGCCTGGCTATCCCAAATGTACGTCCCAAACCGATCACGAAACGTTGCAATGTCATCGCTTGACTCGACTGCGTGCCAGTCTCGCAGGGGCGAGCGTTGGTCAAACAATACGAATCTAGCCTTGGGCGCGCTTGGCTTCTCCGGCCCCTTGGCTTCAACTTGCTCGCCTGCGGGCTTCTCCATCTTCGCCAGGGCGGCGTCCGCCACTTCTGCAACATTCCCGC
>CAZGRL010000240.1:0-4705 GCA_964528155.1 uncultured Anaerolineaceae bacterium | reverse complement strand
CGTCTTCATGGGAAGCCGTTGGCGTCGGCGTGGAGCTGGCCCAGGCCCTCGGGGGGAAGGTGACGGCGGTCGTTCTCGGCGAGGGCGTAGAGGCATTGGCGCAGTCCGCAGTCCATTATGGTGCGGACGAGGCCCTGCTGGCGGATTCGGCCGGTCTGAAGGACTTCAGCCCGGAGCGGTTCGCCGGCGTGTTGACCGGTATCGTCCGGCAGGCCAATCCGGATGTCGTCTTGTTCCCGACTTCGGGGAGGACCCGTGAGCTGGCGGGGATGATGGCAGTCGATCTCGAGACCGGGATCATCCCGGATATCGTCGGCTACGAAGTGAAGGACGGCGCGGTGTTGACCACGCGACCGATCTACGCCGGCAAGTTGATGGCCAAGGTTGTGATCCCTGAGAGACGGCCGCAGTTGTTGACGATCCGCACGCGGGCGTTCCCGATGCCAATGGAAGACTCCGGCAGGAGCGGTGAAGTCACTCGGGTCGAGGTCCCCGATGTCGAGGCATTGAGCGAAGTCGTCGGCTACAAAGAGGCCGGAGGCGGGGTAAGCCTGAGCGATGCCGGAGTCATCGTGTCGGGCGGGCGAGGAGTCTCGAACAATCCTAAGCTCGATCCGCCGGCAGATGTGACGGATCCTAAGGAGCAGGAGATCTGGCGCGCCAAGCAGGGGTTTGCCTTGATCGGGGATTTGGCACAGGCGTTGGGCGCGGCGGTCGGGGCGAGTCGGGCAGCGGTCGATTCGGGCTACATCCCGTACTCTTACCAGGTCGGGCAAACCGGCAGGGTCGTGTCGCCGGATCTGTACATCGCGTGCGGGATCTCGGGGGCGATCCAGCATTTGGCCGGGATGCGCACGTCCAAAACGATCGTCGCCATTAACAAGGACCCGGATGCGCCGATCTTTAAGCTGGCCAGGTTCGGTGTCGTGGGCGATCTGTATGACATCGTCCCGGCGTTGACGGAAGCGTTCAAGCAGAAGCTCTCGTAGCCGAGCGATCGATCGGAGCATGGCGAAGGGCCGCACAGGTGCATGTGCGGCCCTATCTTTCTTGCGCCGTGGCGTTGAGGGTGCGGACACCCCTACCCCCCTCATGTTGAGGGGCGAGACTGTTGTGATGCGGTCGCCGAACTGAGCCATTCGGCGCGGCGCTTCTGGGATCTGAGGCCCATGCCCTATGTGACAGTCAGTCTTGCGGCTGGCTGGATCGCTGGCGGAGCAGGTCTTCGAATCGCTCGATGTTCTTTCTGATGACGTCCAGGCTTGTCGTCCAGAACTCGCGCGAGCGAATGTCAAAGCCGAATTGGGCGGCAAGGTCGGGGACAAGGGCCAGCCCTGTCGACGACAGCAAATCGTCATATCTGCTGCGGAACAAATCGGGATCCTGTTCGTACAGTGCGAACAGGCCCACGCCGAACAACAAGCCGAACATGTAGGGGAAGTTGTAGTATGAGCGCGAGCCGCTGTAGTAATGCGGCTTGACAGCCCACATGTACGGATGGAGGATCGCGGGATCGAGGCCATCCCCGTAGGTCTCGCGTTGGGCTTGCAGCATGAACTCGCACAGCTCGTCGGCCGACAACTCACGGTCCCGGCGTCGTTCGAAAACCTGTTGCTCGAATCGGAAGCGACTGGTGATGTCGACAACAACGGTGCAACTTCCGGCGAGGGTTTCTCCCAGGATGAAGAGCTGCTCATCGGGATCGGCCCGCTTAAGTACCGCTTGCTGGATGAGCGTCTCACAGAAGATGCTGGCGGTCTCGGCCAGGGTCACCGGGGTGGAGCGTTGGAACACGGTTCGGGGTGCCAGATTGAGATTGTGGTAGGCGTGACCCAATTCGTGGGCGAGTGTGCTCATCCCGTCATACGCCGGTTTGAAGTTGGTCAAGATGCGTGACTCGTCCTGGCGGATCCACATGCAGAAAGCACCATCACGCTTGCCGTTCCGGGGTTCGGCGTCGATCCAATCGCGATCGAAAGCGCGCTGTGCCAGGCCGCTCAACTTTGGCGAGAAGGTCCCGAACTGTTCAATGATGAACTCCGTCGCCTCCTGATACGACCACCTGCGCGCAGCTTTGCCTACGGGGGCTTCGATGTCGTACCACGCAAGGCGGTCCACCTCCAGCGATCCGGCCTTCAAGTGCAGGTAGTGGCGAAAGTCCGGAAAGGACTCCTCGGCGCTGTCCATCATGGCGTCGAAGGTCGCCCGGTCGATGTTGGCCTCGAAGAGGGCGATCTCAAGCGCGCTGTCCCAGCCGCGGCGACGGGCCAGTGTGTTGACCTCTCCCTTGATGCTGTTCAAAGCAGCCGCGATGGGCACGCGTGAGTCTTCCCATGCCGCTAGCTCGGCTTCGAAGGCTCGCCGCCTCGTCTCGCGGTCGGGGTGCCATTGCAGGTTGCGCACCTCGCTCATCGGCAACGAACGTATCTCACCGTCGAGCTCGAGATCGACCATGATCTGCGATGTGAGATCGCCGTGGAGTTTCTCCCAAGCTGTCCCTCCGCTAAGGTTGAGCTCGGCAGCCAGCTCCTCCGCCTCGGGCGCCATCAGGTGACGGGCCCGGATGTGATTCTGGCGGAGCATCAACTCGTGCGTCCGTGCCATTGACGACTTTTCCATCAAAGCCTCGATGTCGAGTGATCCGATCCAGGCCGTGAGGCGCGTCCCTAGGAGCTTCACCCGAATGGTATGGCCCTGGAGCTCACTCAGCCTTGCCTGCGCCTTCGTATCGCGCGAGTTCGTTGTGACAAAGCTCTGGATGTAGGCATTGAGGGTGATTGTTTGCCGGAGGACTGAGTCGAACGCAAGGAGGACGAAATCGAAGATCTTGACATCTTCCCGTGTAAGCGGGGACGGCGGCCGTTGCGCGATTTCGCGTTCATCGAAGACCGTCACCAGCTCGTCGATGGCCTGAATGGCTTCTTTGAACGCGGTTTCGAACTCGGGAGTGTCAAGCCCCGGGAAGATGCCGCTCACACCCCAGTGAGGGAGTCGGGTGTCCTCGTTGCCCATGTCTAACCTCCAGATGTAGCGCACAACGGCAGGTGTGCACCGGCCGTCATCCCGAGTGACTACTGCTCTAGCGAGTCGGCGGTGTCGAGCGAGTCGAGGGCGGCGCGCGCTCGATCTCTCTGGCCTTCGCTCCACCCGGAGCCGGCGGCCATACGGCGCAGGTGGGCCATGACGGTCCGACGTTCGTCGGCGGAGAGATTCTGCATGGCCGACCGCACCCGAGCTGGCTCGCTCGAAAGGACCTCAGCCCAGAAGTCCTCCAATGTGTCCGACATGATCCTCCCAGGCGTACTTCTGTCCCGACCGATCGGGGATCTAGATCCACGTATTCTACCCATTCATGCCGCATGGTAGGTTGTCACCATTCCTTCTGAGCCGTGAATGCCGGTGAGGGGTATCAGCCCCCACTCCTTATGTCCCCCCTCCCCCAACATGAGCTTGCCCCGGTTTTCCGGACACTTTTTAAGGGATCGAAGTACTGGCGATCAGCCTCTGCCGGGGTCAAGTAGTCCAGCGACGAGTGCAGGCGCTGGCGGTTGTACCAGACCTCGATGTACTCGAAGATGGCTCGCCGGGCTTCAGGCCGCGTAGCGAATGGGTGGTCAGCGCATTCCGTCTTGAGGGTTCCGATGAAACTCTCCATCGGGGCATTGTCATAGCAGTTGCCCACGCCGCTCATGCTCACTTCGATCCCGTGAGCGGCCAGCAACGTTCGCACCGTTGAACTAGTGTACTGGGAGCCTTGGTCGCTATGATGCAGTAGGCCGGGGGCTGGATGACGTCGTCCCAAGCCCATTCTCAGGGCGTCCTCGACCAGCGAAGCTTGCATGTGAGGGGCCATCGACCAACCCACAATGGAGCGAGAGAACAGATCCAACACTAACGCCAGGTACAGCCAGCCCTGAGCCGTATCGATGTAGGTGACATCCGCCAACCACTTCTCGTTGGGCTGGCTGGTGGTGAAATCCTGGGCCAGCACGTTCGGGGCAGCCCAGACACCTTCCGCCCTGTGCGTGGTGACCGGCCGCTTGCGCCGCGGCGCTTTGCCCACAATGCCATGAACCCGCATCAGGCGGGCGATCCTGTGGCGTCCCACTCCCGCCCCCTGCCGCTGAAGGGCCTTGTAGATCCGCGGACTGCCATAGGTCCGGCGGCTGATGCGGTGTTCTCGGCGGATTGCCTCCAGCAGCTTGTCATTGGCTTGCTGCCGGCGGCTGGGCGATCGCTGACGCCAATCATAGTAGCCGCTTGGTGAGACACCCAGCACCTGGCACATCCGGCTCACCGGGAACGCTCCAGCGTGCTCACCAATGAACGCATAGATCACTGATCCTGTTTGCTGAAAATGCCCACGGCTTTTTTTAGGATGTCCCGCTCCTGCTCAGCAATAGCCAGCTGCCGCCGCAGTCGCCGGACTTCCGCCTGCGCCGCCTCCAAGTCACTCGGCTCGAGCTTCGTCTCTCCGTTCTGCCTCATGACCTGATAGCGATTACGCCATTTCAACAACATCCCCTTAGTGATCCCCAGCTCCCGTTCGATCTGAGCTGCACTCTTGCCGCTCGTTCTTAGCAGCTCCAGCGCTTCAAGCTTGAACTCCTCCGTGTAGGTGCGATACCCTCTCTTGCCCATCATCCCTCTCCTGAATTCTCCAGTCTACGACATTCCTTGTGTCCGAGAAATCAGGGGAAGCTCA
>CAZGRL010000239.1:0-4735 GCA_964528155.1 uncultured Anaerolineaceae bacterium | reverse complement strand
GACGGCACCCTTCGTGGTGGTCGGGCTGGCACAGGCGGGGTCGAGCGAGATGGAGGAGATGCTCGGGGTCGGGCTGGACGCGGCCTATCCCCTGCCCCTGAGCCAGCAGACGTTCGCCCGGATGGAGGACGAGCTGCCACCCAAGTACGCCGAGGTGGCTCGGGGATGGGGCAAGGGCGCCTGGGGCGCAGCCGCCCCGGAAGCGATCAAAGCCGCCACGGCTGCGGCCGGCGGCGCGGCCTGGGAGAAGAAGGCCATCGCCTCCTGGTCGCCGAAGGGCGGGGTCGGAAAGACGGTCGTCGCCTGTGAGTTGGCGGCGATGCTGGCGGCCATCGGTGGGCGGGATGTGGTGCTGGTGGACGCCAATATGAATGGGGGCCACATCAAGACCCGCCTGAACGTCGACGCACCCTACGGGTTGCTCAACGCCGCATCGACCTACCACACCCATAAGGGGCACCCTTCGCTCGAATCGGATGCCGTCAACAAGCTCAAGGCATACCTGATCCCGATGCCCGGGACGGCCAATCTGAAGGTCATACCCGGCGTGCTGAACATGGAGCAGTCGCTGAACGAAGCGGTGGCGGGCAACGCCGGGATCGAGTTCATAAGCTGGCTGATCTCAACCCTCAAGCGCCAGTTCGATTTCGTGATCATCGACCTGGGCAGCTCGATCAACGTGGGCGTGCACCAGGGCGCGATTCGCAGCGTGGACTACGTCGTCGCCCTGTGCGAGCCGGACCTGACAAGCGTGGCCGATATCAAGGAAGGCGTGCACCGGAGCATCATCAACCGCATGGGCATGAACATCAACCGCTTCGGCCTGGTGATCAACAAATGGCAGGACGGCCTGGGCGTGTCACTCAAGGAGGCCTCGAAGTTCGCCGGTATCTCGGCGATGGGGATCATCCCCAACGACCCGACAGGGAATGTGACCCTGGCAGGGAACGAAGGTCAATCCTACGTGGCTCGTTTTGCCAACAGGAAGGGCAACCCGAAAGAAACGGAGCAAACGCTGCATGGATTCGCCTCGGTGGCAGGGCAGTTCTACCCGCCGATTGCCGCCGCCTGGTCGGAGCGGCTGAAGCGAGCGGGGAAGAAAGGGTTGTTCAGGAAGTGACGATGGAGATGGATCATGGAGTTTGAAGACAGCGACGCCGCCAGGACGGCAAGCTCTGTGAAGAACGAGATGGGGCCCGACTCCTACCAGGCGGTGCTGGATCGAATCCGCAAGCAGCTTTCCAAGGATTTCACGGCGGATAAGCTCGCCAACGCCGGGCCGGCGGTGACGGAAGCCGCGACGCGAGTCGCGGCCCAGCAGTACCGGGACTACAACCAGGAGGCGCTGACGAAGAGCTGGCCGCGGATGATGATGCCGGAAGACCTCTTCGTCGACATGGCGCTGGCAGATTTGCTGGGCATGGGTGCGATCGACACGCTGCTCAAGGACGAGTCGATCGAAGATATCGCCATCAACGGGCCGACGGAAGTGATGGTCTACCGCAACGGGCGCTGGGAGGCGGAGAACATCTCCTTCCCCACCCCGGACCGCCTGCTCGAGATTCTCAACCGCGGACTGGCCCATTCCAACCGGAAGGCGAACATGGTGACGCCGATCGCAGATGCGGTGCTGAAAAGCAAAGAACGCATCAGCGTGGTGACGTACCCGGTCGCTACCCCCCACCCCACGTCGGTGATCCGCATCCCAAGAGCCAAGCAGATCACACTTGGCGATATGACCAGGCCTGCGGGCAAAGGCAAGGCGGATAGGGGCAAAGGCGGTGAGGAGATTGAACTGACGGGCATGGGAGGGCAGAAGGCGGGCGAGGCTCTGGCCGAGGACGCTGAGGCGATGCTCAGCCTGAAAGCGGCGGCCTTCCTGCATGCGGCTGTCCTGGCCGGATTGAACATTGTGGCCGTTGGTCCGACGGGCTCGGGAAAGACGACGCTGCTCATGGCGCTGGGACGAGAGATCCCCAAGGGACAGAGAGTCCTGATCATCGAGGACACGCCGGAGATCGACCTGTACCCCCGTGATCCGGCACCCAACAACGTTCTCTACCTGAGAACCAGGCCGTCGACTGTGGAGGGGCTGCGATCGATCGAACAGGAAGACCTGGTCAAGCTGGCCCTGCGACAAAGACCGGATGCGCTGACCCTGGGCGAGGCGCGCGGGCCGGAGGTCTTCGACCTGCTGAACGCCCTGAACACCGGCCACAAGAACGGCCTGACGAGTCTGCATGCCTACGGTGCGGAGGAACTCTTCGGCCGCATGTACATGATGCTGGCACAGAGCGAACGCGGGCGATACCTGGATCCCTACCGGGCCGCCAACCTGGTGGCCTCCACGCTGCACGTGGTCGTATCGCTAGAGATGGTGGGGAAAACGCGCTACGTGCGGACGATCGCTGAGCTGACGGGGAAGGTCCTCCACAAGGGCACGGCCTACGAGCCGGAGATGAAGGCGATCTTCCAGCGGAATTCGGCGGGGGGCGGTCTGAATGGACCGCTATATCGGTCGGTGCATGGCGGGCTGCTCGCTCGAGCGGGAATCCGGGAGGACGTCTTCACGCCCGCGTGAGCGGCGTGAGGAGGGATGTTATGGGCTTGTCACTGCATTTCCTGAGCGCCATTCTTGTGGGGGCCGGGATCTTCATCGCGATCATATCGACGCGCTGGGCGCGTACCGGGCGCAACCTGAAGCGGATCAGCGCGCTCCGACGGGTGGCGGATGAGACGATCGAGGTTGAGCCGCCGGAAGATGATCTGATGCGTTCGATGCGGACGCGAGGATTGGATATCACGCTGGCGCAGGCTGACCTCGATGTGACGCCGGCGGGATTCGTTCGCACAGGGATCCTGCTGGTTCTGCTCGGGCTGGGGGCGGGCTACCTGGTGAGCGGGGGACTGCTGGTAGCCATCTTCACCGCTGCGGCGACGGGTGTGATGTACATCTACTGGCTGCAGTGGCGGCGGGACGAGAAGCGCCTGGAGTACGAGGAGGCGCTGGCGGACATGTGCGACCGGCTGTCCGCCGGAGCGACCCTGACATCGACTCTCCAGGGAGCCATGAATCACTCGGCCGAGACGGCTCCGGAGATCGTCAAGGAGGATTTCAACTACATCGCCAGCCAGCTCACCCAGACCGCCAGCGTGAGCACTGCCTTCGGCGATGTGGTGAAGCGCCGGCGCAGCTACTCGCTGGCACTGATGGCCGACACGCTTGAGGTGTGGGCGCTGCGCGGGGCGACGATCTCGCTCCAGGAAGTCCTGGCCCCGCTGAGCAGCACCATTCGGGCGGTGGCGATGGAAGGCCGACGCATGAACAGCGAATTGACGCGGGCGCGCTGGCAGCTCTTCATTGTGGCCATCGCCCCTGCGATGTTTGTCCTGCTGCTGCGGCTCAGCACGCCGGGGATGGACCGGGTGTATGCCAGCCCGACAGGGCAGATCGTGCAGATTGTCGCCTACAGCGTCGCCGCCGTAGGGTTCCTGCTCGGGCAGAGAACGATGCAGCGGGTGCGGCGAGTGATGGACATCGAGCGAGGTTAGGAGGCGGCCGTGGACAATTCATACCTCTGGGCGAGCACCGCCGCGTTGGTAACGGGGATCGGGATCTTCCTTTTCTTCGCTTCATTCTCCATCCCTCTGACGGCAGCCACGCGACGAATCATGGATGAGTCCCCCGGACCGCGGCTGGGCGGCATGGCGGAGGGGAACATCACGCGGGCACTGATGGTCGACCTGAGCAAGCGGATCAAGCCGGAAGGCGGGGATTTGGAAGAAAGACTGCGGCGCTCCGGCTGGTTCTACAAGTCTGTGGCGGAGTTCCATGCCCGGCGGATCCTTGCCAGCCTAGTCTTCGGTTTTCTGGGGATCGCCATTGCGATAGCGGTGTTGGTTGCGTTCGGGATCGCGGTGCAGGTGCTTTTCGTTGCCCTGACAGGTACGGTCTTCGCTGTGCTGGGGTTCTTCTTCCCGGACCGGGCGTTGAATGGAGCGATTCGGAAGCGGAGAGAGCAGCTCAAGCGCGAGATGGGATTCGGGCTTGAGAAGATCTCGCTCTTCCTGCAGTCTGGGTCGGACCTGCTGGAGGCCCTGGCACAGACATCGGGATTGGGGACCTTCGGGCAGGCCTGTGGCGTGATCGCGGCGCAGGCGGGGACGGGGCGGCCCATCAGCCAGGTGAGCAGCATGGTGCGGGAGGAACTGCCCATCACTCCCGAGTTCGATGAATTCCTGCAATTGGTGCAGACGAGCATCGCCAAGGGCCAGGAGATCGTCGAGCCCTTCCGCCAGCGCGCGGCGTCGATGCGGGAGATGCTGCGCCGAGCTATCATCGAGGAAGGACAGCGGGCCTCCATCCGGGTCACGCTGATCACCTCGCTCTTTGTACTGGCAGCCAGCATGATCGTGATCTTCATCCCGCTGATCATCATCCTCGAGCAAGAAGGGCTGTTCTAGGAGGAACGGGACGGTTGTGACGGTTTTGATGGCGGGGATGAAGTTCGCGGGTTCGGGTGGTTGCATGCTGGTGGCGTTCCTGGCAAGAATGTTCCAGCACAGCTGGTGAAAAGAACGATGTTCAAGTCACGTCGACTAATGCGGTTGGGCTGGATGCGAGTGGTGACCGTGGCTTGCCTGGCCTTGGTAACACTTGGGACGCCTTCGGCGACCAGACCGGCGTTTGGCCAAGGAGGACAGATGGGGCCGCGGGATGTGGCGGAGATCCCCA
>CAZGRL010000238.1:0-4773 GCA_964528155.1 uncultured Anaerolineaceae bacterium | reverse complement strand
CGCATCCCCGGCATATCTTCCTAGTTTGGCGCGTCAGATTCATTCACACGCTCTTCAGGGAGAGGGGTTGGGGTGAGGGTGAATCCGCAGCCTAGCTCACTCCCCCATTCGAATCACGATCAGCTTGTCCGTCCCCGATTCGGCGCCCCAGACTTCACCCGGTCGGCCGAGCAATTGGCGGACCGCTGCACCCGGGCTTGGGATGGGGAGAACCTCGAACGCCTCCGTCTCCGGATCGAAGCGCAAGATCGCGTTTGCCCCGAAGTCGCTCAACCAGATATGGTCATGCTCATCGACGTAGATCGCATATGGACTCGGGCCATCACCCGGGAGCTTCCATTCGCGCCAGGCGCCTGAAGTGGGATCGAACATCGCCAACTGACCCGCGTTCCACTCGCTGACCCACAGCCGACTGAGTGAGTCGGACCAAACCCGACGCGCACCCTGGCCAGCCGTCGGTGGCTCGAGAACCTCGACCCCGCCCGTCTGCAGATCGATGTGCCCGACGTAGCTGCCAGCCAGCGAGGCGTAGTAGACCTCGCCCGCCGGCGTGACGGCGATGCCGTATGGGCCGCGCCCCCGCGGCGCGTCGAACACCTCGACGTCGCCTTGATCAGGGTCCAGCCTGCCGTAAACGCCGGACTGACCAGTGAACCACAGCACCCCACGGTTGTCAAAGACGGCCGTGTTCAGGTTGGCGTTTCCGCTGCCGGATGGAAGTGGAAACCGGGTGACCTCTTCTGTCGTGGGATCGACGCGGACAATCGCATTCAGCCCGCCATCGGTCACCCACGCCGCGCCATCGGGTCCGACGATGACGCCGTGCGGTGCCGAGCCGGGCCCGAGTGGGACCTGGCTCCTTGCGCCTGTGACGCGATCCAGGCGGCCGAGGGCGCCGGCGTGTTGCGCCGTGTACCACACTGATCCATCGGGGGCTGGGGCGACATCGTGGGGATGCGATCCGCTCGGAATATCGAACTCGGCGATATCCGGTCGATCCTGGACGGCGAGCTCAGTTGCACCCGTCGCTTCCGAGTCCGCAGGAAGCGTGCCGACGAAAGCCGGACCTGCGCTGGATGCCGGTTGCGTCCCGCCGGATGGCGTGATCGCCGGAGCCGGCGGCGCAATCCGCCCGGCGCAGCCGGAGATCAGGACGACCGTCAGTGTGGCAGGCAACTTGCGGAACAAGGAAACAGGACGCACAAACATCTGCTTTCGGACTTGACCCAGCCCAGTGATGAGTTCCCGAAACATGAGTGGTTCTGTCCGATTATAATGGCCTTGGAGAGTTCCGCTCGATGATTGTCAAGGCGAGCAACTGGCTACCGACGGAAGGTGAGGGAAATGGCTACCGATTTCAAGGGCTATCTGCAATCCGAGTTCATGGAGGACTACGAAGAAGGGCTGTTGACCCGCCGACAGGCGTTGAAACTCCTGGCGGGCGTGACCGGCAGCACGGCGCTGGCGGATGTGCTGCTCGCCGGATGTACGCCGACGGCCGTCGCTCCCACACTGAGCGGCGAGCCCGCAGCGTCACCCGCGACGACGCAGGCTTCGGTCAACCCTGGCCGGATGCCTGAGGCGGGCACCGGCGCGGCGATCATCGCCGGCGACCTCGAGTTCCCCGGCGAAGGGGCGACTCTGACCGCCTACCATGCGCGGCCCACGACGGAAGATCGCCGACCGGCCGTGCTCGTGTGTCATGAGAACAGGGGTCTGACAGAACACATCAAAGACGTCACGCGGCGTCTGGCCTCCGTTGGCTACGTTGCCCTGGCTGTCGATCTGCTGTCGCGAATCGGCGGGACGAATTCCGTCAGCGATCCGGCTGATGTCCCGGGGATCCTGGGAAACACCCCCGCCGAGCACTTCGTCTCGGATTTCGTCAGCGCGTGGCATTGGTTGCAGGCACAAGAGTATGTCATCACCGAAGGCGTTGGTATGGTCGGCTTCTGCTTCGGCGGAGGCGTGACTTGGCGGGTTGCCATCGGACTGCCCGATGTGCGCGCTGCCGTCCCGTTCTACGGTCCGCACCCCGACCCTTCAGAGGTCGGAGCGATCCAGGGAGCCGTTCTGGCGATCTACGCCGGCAATGATCAGCGGATCAATCAAGGCATCCCGCCGATCGAAGAGGCGATGCAGGCTTCGGGAAAGACGTACGAGAAGGTCATCTACCCCGGCGTCGACCATGCATTCCACAATGACACCGGTTCGCGGTACAACGCCGAGGCGGCAACCGACGCCTGGGCGCGGACACTGGATTGGCTGAACCGATACCTGGGATAGATCCTCTTCGGCGTTCCGGTAGAGATAAACACTGGGGACTTCAAGCGCCCATTCCGGCGAACGGATGGGCGCTCATCATCGTGATCGGATCCTCGATGGGTCACCGCCGGCGAACAAGGCAGGCCGTTTCATTGAGCCTGGTGCCGCGCGCAGGAGACATGCGAAGCTCGAAGACCCGATCAAGGTCAGATCATCATTGAGAGCACAACCGTTGGAACGGCTCACGGCGCGGCGGGGGTAGGACAAGGCGCCGCGTTGGCGGCATGCCCCATATCCTGCCATCCTTCTCACTCCTTCGAATGGCGATGCGGGGGAATCTTGACGATCCGCTAGATACCCAGCCAGGAACACGTTCTGCAGACTCGGTCTTGACTCTCCACCTGCTGGAGGCTGTATGCTGTTGAGGCGAGAGATCAAGAGGACCGACGAGCGTGTTCAGAATCGGTGAGTTCTCCAGGCTCAGCCAGGTGCCCGTCAAGACGCTGCGCTACTACGACGAGATCGGTCTGCTGCACCCGGCGAAAGTGGATGAGTCGAGCGGCTACCGTCTGTACAGTCTGCATCAGCTGTCGCGGCTCAACATGCTGTTGGTCCTAAGAGACCTGGGGTTCACCCTCGAGCAGGTAGCCATGCTCATGCAGGAGGCCGTCAGCGTCGAACAGGTGCGGGGCATGCTCCGAATGAGGCGCACCGAAATCGAAGGACGTCTCGACGAAGAACGGCTGCGCCTGGCCAGAGTCGAACACCGCCTTAATCTGATAGACAGGGAGGGAAGAATGCCTGCATATGAGGTAGTGATCAAGAAATGGGAGCCGATGTGGGTAGCATCCATCCGCAAGGTCGTCGAGAACTACGGCAGCGCAGGTGGCCTGATCGGTGAGCTCTTTGCGGAGCTGGGCGAGAAGGGGATTGCCCCGACGGGCCCGTGCTTCGCCATCTACTACGACGAAGAGTACCAGGAGCGCGACGTCGATGTTGAGGCTGCGGTTGTGGTTGGCACCAATGCGGACCTTCCGGAGGGCAGCCGTGTGACCATCCGAGAGCTGCCGGGCCACCCCGAAGTGGCCTCACTCGTCAGAACGGGAGCCTACGACGACTTCATGCCGGCCTACGGGGAGCTGATGAAGTGGATCGAGTCGAACGGCTACCGGATCGCCGGCCCTAACCGGGAGATCTACCTTCGCGGCCCTGGAGATAACGTCGCGCCAGAGTCGTATGTCACGGAGATTCAGTTCCCGGTGGCCAAGGTCTAGCCCGAGGCTAGCCCGGACAGGACATAGACTGCCAAGCCGGACCGAGTTTCGGTCCGGCTTACCCTTTGTCAGATCGCGAGGTTCTCTTCCCGAGGTCCCCTGATTGCAGTTCGTGTGGACCCAGGGTTGCTCTACGGCTGAGGCTGTGCATGCGCATACAACTGATCGGCAAGCTCGAGGATGACATCCCGTTTGGCGATCTTGTCCCGCCAATCGGTCGGGATACTTTCAATGCCGTAGTAGGCCCCGGCGAGCTGGCCGTACACGGCGCCGGTTGTATCGGCGTCATCGCCGAGGTTGACCGCCCGTAAAGCTCCGCTGCGGAAATCGTCGGTTGTGAAGAAAGCCCAGAGCGCGGCCTGGAGCGTTTCGACGACGTAGCCGCCGGCCTCAATCTGCTCGGCGGTGGGATCCTTGAACGAACCCGCGGCGACTTCGGCAACCGCCGCCGAGAGCGGCGTCGCTTCCCACAGACCAGGAACCGGGGTGTAGTTGGCGGCAAGCAATGTCTGCTTGTCGACACCCGACAGTGCGCCGAGGAGCAGGGCGGCAAAGTAGCGGCAGGCGTGGACGGCGTCCGGGGCGCCGTGAGTTGTGCGTGAGCTGTCGCCCGCGCGCCCGATAGCTTGTCCGACATCGGCGGCGAAGAAGAGCGGAACCGGCGCCAGGCGCATCAGCGACCCGTTGCCGGCCGTGTCGGCAGCCGTCGGGCCGCTGTATGGGTTCTTCGATGTCTCATATTTCGCCAGGGCAGCGCGAACAGTGTTGCCAACGTCGAAGCGCGCACCGGTGCTGCTCATGTAGCCTTCCCGGAGCCAGCGCAGGTAACGCTCGACCTGGTCGGCCGGATCGAAGCCTCCCGTTTCGACCAGACTGGCGGCCAGACACAGGGCCATCGAGGTGTCATCGGTCCACTGGCCGGGTTCGAGGTGGAACGGGCCACCGCCGATGATGTCGTCGATTGGGGTGAATGTGCCCGCCGGCCTGAACTCGAGCGTTGTGCCGAGTGCATCACCGACGGCAAGGCCGAGCATCGCGCCGCGATAGCAGTCCTGAGTAAGCGTAGCCCCTCCTCCTGATAGATCTTCACGAAATCTCAATCAATCATACCGCACGCGGGCAGAGCCCGGTGCTCACATTGGGCAGCGGATGATTTTACGCCCCCATCCCGCTTTCCCGCTTCCCCTTGAGCGTGTGAATGAATTGCCGGACCCTCCTCAAGATGAAGCTTGTA
>CAZGRL010000237.1:0-4787 GCA_964528155.1 uncultured Anaerolineaceae bacterium | reverse complement strand
GGGCATATTTTGCAATATCAAGCGCCAGATCGGGAGGCGTGGCGAACTGCCCCAAGACCACATGGGCCACATCCCCAGGCATCAGCTGCGTGGCAGCAAACACTAGGGCGGACGACAGGAGCATGGTCAGCAGGATCAAACCCCCGCGTCGCAGGATGAATCGGGTCATGGCCGTCGGAGCTCCTGGTGCGCCAACGAACTCCTCCCCCCTCGCTGCAGTTCATAGAGCTCCTGAGCCGAAATGTGACAGCGAATGAGGTGCTTGTCACCCGCTTCTTGCCACACCGGTTCCTCAGTCTCGCAGATTCGACCGATCTTCCTGGGACAACGCGTGTGAAACCGGCACCCACTTGGAACGTGGATCGCACTGGGAACATTGCCCACCAGTCGGATGCGCTCGAGATTCACTCCAGGGTCGATCATGGGGATCGCCGAGAAGAGAGCCTCTGTGTAGGGATGGTGCGGGGGTGAGAATATGCTTTCGGCTGGCCCGATCTCGATGATCTGACCCAAGTACACAACTGCAATTTGATCCGAGAGATGCCGCACTACTGCAATGTCGTGCGAAATAAAGAGATACGTTGTCCCTTCCGCACCCTGCAGCTGGGCCAGCAGATTCATCAAGGAGGCCTGAACGGAGACGTCCAGGGAGGAAAGCGGCTCATCGCAGATCACCACACTTGGGTTGGCGGCGAAGGCGCGGGCAATGGCCACACGTTGTTTCTCTCCCCCGCTCAGTTCCTGAGGAAGGCGGGAGACATAGTCTTCTGGAACTCGCACGGCACGGAACAACTCGCGCACGCGATCTCGCACCTCGCGCTTGGACATTCCCTTGAGGATTAGGGGGCGACCCACGCTCACCCCCACCGGTTGCTGGGGGTTCAGCGAGGCATCCGGGTTCTGGAAGACCGCCTGGATTCTCCGAAGGTCATCAGGAGGTCGCGCGGCCCAGTAGGGAGCCAGAGTGCGCCCCTCCAGCTCGACCTCCCCAGCATTGGGCTGCTCCAGACCTACCACACAGCGGGCGAACGTCGTCTTGCCGCATCCGCTTTCCCCGACGATTCCAATTGTCGAGCCCTTCGAGGCTGTGAGGGTAACGTCATCGACTGCCTGGACCACCCTGGTCGGCCTGCGCAGGATAGCACCCAGCCACCTGGGCTCTAGCTCATAGTGCTTTCGTATGTGTGTGGCTTGCAGCTCAATCGGAGCCGCCGCCATGGACGACTGCGGCAACTTCGACCCTTCCGAGGTAAAGGCCCTTGAGAAGTCTTTGACCTCGGACCATCGTCGGCAGGCTGTCGAGTGCCCCGGCTCGGGCTCTGAGAATGCAGGTCTTGCCTCAGCGCACTGATCTTGCACCATAGGGCATCTTGGTGCAAAGACACATCCGGGCGGCAGCGCCTCCGGCCGAGGGATGGATCCGGGAATGGTGTCCAGGTGGACGCCCCGTCTGCCGAGGTCGACGCGCGGGACGCATCCGAGCAAGCCCATCGTGTAGGGGAAAAGGCTCTTCTTGAACACCTCCTGGACAGGGCCTTCCTCCACCAGCTGGCCGGCATACATCACTCCCACACGGTGGCAGATCTGGGCAACTACTCCCAAGTTGTGCGTAATATAGAGAACCGCCGTTCGGAATTCCCCGAGCAGTTCTCGGATCAGATCCAGAATCACTGCCTCCGTGGTTACATCCAGCGAAGTGGTCGGCTCATCCATGATCAGTAGGTCCGGATTGGTAATGAGCGCGGCTGCGATAACGATCCTCTGCAGCATTCCTCCGCTCAGCTGGTGCGGGTATCGGCGGGCAACCGAATGTGGATCTGGCAACTGCACCTTCTCGAGCATCTCGAGGGCCTTGTGTTTCGCTTGGCTCGCGGAAATGTGCAGGTGCGTTCTGGCCACTTCGCCGACCTGATCTCCCACGGGGATGGAGGGGTTCACGGAGGCCGATGGGTCCTGGTGAACCATGGTGATTCTCGCACCCCAGATCCGGCGCATTTCCCGGGCTGGGAGAGCCAGAAGATCCGTGCCCGCCAACAGAACCCGGCCTGTTAGGATCCGCCCATTTCGGGGAAGATACCGGACGACCGCGCGGGCAAGCGTTGTTTTGCCTGATCCGGATTCGCCGACCAAGGCATACACTTCGCCAGGCCGGATGGTCAGCGAGATGTCCCGAACGGTGGTGAGTAGCCCCATTTCCGAGGCATATGCCACGTTTAGGTCCCGAACCTCCAGCGTCGGCGTTCCGACATGTCCAGTTGATATGCCGCCGTCCAAGGGCATCCTCACCCTCCGATGATGCCTCCCGGCAGAAGAACACGCCGAATCCCATCGCTCATGAACGCGACTCCTATGACCAGCAGTGCGATAGCCCCGGCCGGGAAGAGGAGGACCCACGGTGCTTGCTGGAACCAGATCTGTCCCGCTCCAACCATCAACCCCCAATCGGGCGACGGAGGTTGAGCGCCCAGGCCTAGAAAGCCCAGCGAGGCCACCAAGAAGATGGCATACGAAAAGCGCATTGAGGACTCAACTGCCAGCGCCGGCAGCACGCTGGGGAGAATTTCTCGGAAGATGATGTAGATCCTGTTTTCACCTCGCAACTTTGCAGCATCGACATAGCCACGCGTTTTGATGTCTAAGACCACGCTCCGGACCACCCGGGACACCATCGGGATGTACAGAACTCCCACGACGAGTACGACGCTGACGCGCGAAGGTCCAACCATCCCGAGCACCACCATCGCCAAAAGGAGCGCAGGGATTGATAGAAGAACGTCCATCAATCGCATGATGGCCTCGTCTACCATGCCCCCGGAATATCCGGAGACTAGTCCTAGGAGCGTTCCCCCGAGGAGCGAGAGCAGTGCGACAGAGCCCGCCGCCAAGTAAACATCGCGACTCCCAACCAAGACGCGGGAAAAGACGTCTCGTCCCAAGTCGTCGGTCCCGAACCAATGCACGGAGGACGGGGGCTGGAGCCGAGCAGAGAGATCCTGCTCAGTGTACTTATACGGCGCCAACTGTGGTCCGACGATTGCGGTCAACAGGAAGGTCAAGACAACAGACAGCCCCACCACGGTGCTTGGGGATCGACCGATACGTTTCAGAGCGAGCTTTGCCTGCATTTCGTCCGTCCTACGGTAGCCAACGTTTCACAAGGCTGGACGCCGACTCCAAGAACCAGTCCCGCCCTCGAGCTCTCCACCCCAGTCCAAACAGCACCGAACGTTACACCCGGGGCCCTCTGGCCCTGCCCTCGTCACCGACCGGAGTCCACCGGTCGGTGACGAGGGCTAGTCATTTCCCCTGACAGACTTGCCGGACTACGGCGGTGCCTTACTTTTCGAAGTACACCCGCCGAAGATCCGTGCCGGTTCCGAAAGCCATTGGTGGAACTACTCCCCTCAGCGTGGCGCTGGCACCATACAGATTGTCAACCCAGAAGGGGAGGATGATCGGCCCGCGCTCGATGAAGATTTGCTGGATTTGGTGGTACAGGTCGACGCGCTTGGCGTGATCCATTTCGGTCTTGGCCTGCTTCGCGAGCTGGTCCAGTTCTGGATCGCAGAAGTGACTCTCGTTCCAGACAGCCCCACACTCAAAAGCGAGGTCCAGGTAAGGTTGAGGAGAGGACCGAGAACCCCAATCAGTGATGGCAAAATCTGCCTCCATCCATAGATTCTGCGCTCCATAGTAGACATCGGTCGGAACCACTTGGATGTTGGCGGTGATGCCAGCTTCGGCCAGCTGTTCCTTCCACACGGTGCACATGGTTGGAACGGGGTCACGATCCTGGCACGTGATGTCTATCGTCAATCCATTGGGGTAGCCCGCCTGTTTCAGAAGTTCCTTTGCCTTCTCCACATCTCGGGCAGGCGCCGGCTCATCCAGGTAGTAGTCCCCGTATATCGGTCCGATTGGCGTGTCCGAGGCGACCGACCCAAACTCCTGGTAGGTGGCTGCCAGAAGCGCCTGACGGTCGGTAGCTAGCTTGATGGCCATGCGGACGTTGGGATCGCTCCCTGGCTTTCGATCTGAGCGCATGTGGATAAGCCAAAGGGTGTTGGACACCTGTTTGTAGATCACGGTGTCAGCATTCTCTTCTACTTGCTTGGCATACGCCGAAGGCAAGTAGATGATCCAGTCCACCTGACCTGTCAGCAGCGCATTCAGCCTGGCGGTGTCAGACGACATGAAGACGTATTTCAGGCCGTCCAAATAGGGCAACTGATTCCCTTGATCGTCCTTTTGCCAGTAATCCGGATTGCGCTTGAAGGTCATGTGATCTTCCGGGACGTACTCTGTGATCATGAACGGCCCAGTTCCCGAGGTGAAATCGGTCTTGAAGTCATTGGTGTTGGCATCTACCACGAGTCCATGGAGGTCGCCCAGGTCGTTCAAGAAGTCAGGGTTCGGGGCAGTCAGGCTGAAGACGACAGTGTACTTGTCCGGAGCATCGATGCTACTGACATTGCTATAGAGAGTGACGCTCGGCGATCCGATATTCGGGTCGCGCAGTCTGTCGAACGAGAACTTCACGTCCTCGGAGGTCATCTCCTTCCCATTGAAGAACTTCACACCTTGACGAAGGGTGAATGTCCAGGTCATTCCATCCGCGCTTACATCCCATTTCTCGGCAAGGCTCCGATTGGGGTCGGGCTTGAGGTCCTCCCCGATGAAGACCAGGAAATCGTGCCAAGTTCGCCCGATCATGTCATCGGAGATCGACCCCAGGAAGGCCGGGTCCAGGTTTGCGGCAGCTGGAATTGCACTGCGCAGGACGCCGC
>CAZGRL010000236.1:0-4806 GCA_964528155.1 uncultured Anaerolineaceae bacterium | reverse complement strand
CGACGAGTCGATGCCCACAACGCTGGCTCCAGCCCGGGCCATTTCCTCCGCCAGCTCACCCGTTCCACAGCCGATCTCCAACACCCGCATACCGCTTTGCACGTACTCACGCAGGATCCTGTGCTTGACGCGACCGATTCTACCCAGGGTGAGGATTTGGATCCCCCTGTCGTAGTCTTGGGGGCTGGTTTCGAGCCACTTCATGAACACCGTAGCCACGTTCTTTTCGCTCCACGCCTGCACGCACGGTCTTGCCCGAAAGGATCCATCCTGACGGCTTGTCCAAGTCTACACCCCGAGCACCAACCCGGCGGAAATACATTCGATCGGCGGCGGCACATCAGGCGGAAAGCGTCGACAGATCCTCAGGATGGGTCGTGTTATGCTGATGACACCATTGGAACCAAGGAGTGCAGCGATGAGTGCGTCGATCCACGGGACCAGTAAGCACGGAGAGCTCACGATCGATCAGCTTGTAGAGCTACAACCGGGCCTCGGGCGTTTGATGCCTGAGATCTCCCGGCGCTATTGGATCTTGTTCTATGCCGCCCAGGGCGGGAATTGGCCCCTGGCAGCGTATCAATGGCGGCAGCTGAGGCACCTTTTCAATACGGGATCGGTCACCCGGCCGAAGCGGGCCAAGGATCTTCAGGCATTCCTGGGCGGGGCGATGAAGAACCTCGAGGCGGCGATCGAGGCTCGCGATTGGGATCAGTTCGACAAGGCCTATCGGGACGGCATGGCATTGGCCAATCGGTTTCACGAGACCACCGGTCATGGCGAAATCCGCTGGCGGCTCCCGTCCGAACCGCCCAAGGATCTCGACCTTGGGCCGGGCGAAGGATAGGCCCACAGCCACCATCCGGTTCTGCATCGGCCCTGCTTGTTAAAGGAGACGATGAAGCTTCGCTTCATCGTCTCCTTATAACAAGCAGCATCCCCTTTTCAGCCTCAAAGTTCTGGGGCTATGCCAGGTCGCAAGGCGGAAAGGGGAAAGGTGGTGAGGCGGACGCCCGCCCCATCGCAGGGCCATGCCTTCTCGGGCCTGCGACCCCGTCCCCGCCCCTCCCCTGTCCTTCGACTTCGCTCTGCTCCACCCCCTGGCCGGGGGTCTGGGCAGGCAGGATGCGGGGGGAGGGGCAACAATCTTGAGGTGAAGGGGCGTGAGCTTCGCTGACGCCCCTTCACCTCAAGCGATTCAGGCATCAGTGGAACAGTTTCCGGGAGGACTGCCAGCGTGCTATCGGCGAGGATAACGATGCGCGATACTGCGGCTTGCCTTCCCCACCGCCAGAGGAGGACACCATGCCGATCCGACAGCTCACTCCGACCGAGATCCACGAAGCAGCTCTCGTATTTGAGGGTGGACTGCGAACCGAAGTGATCAGTGTGGCGGAGGCCGTCGCCTGGCCCAACTGGCCGCCGGTCGTGGCAGCCTGGCTGCGCGGCCAACCTCCACCTACCACCAACAACGCCATCACCCTTGGAAACCGGTGCTATTTCCCCATCATCTTGCATACGAGCCCAGAAGAAATCGCCACCGGGAATCTGGTGGACATGGCCTGGCTGATCCACGAGCTCACCCACGCCTGGCAGAGCCAGCACGACGGGCCGCGCTACCTGGTCGAAGCGACTTACGCCCAGCTCCGCTACGGCCCATCGGTCTACGACTATGGCGGAGAGACCGGCCTGGTTCAGGCGGCCTTAGCGGGAAAGCGATTTAGCGAATTCAATCGGGAGCAGCAGGGAGATATCGCGCGCGACTACTACATCCGCAGGAAGCAGGGGCTGGACACTACGGCCTGGCTGCCGTATGTCGACGTGCTTCGCTCGCCCTGACGCGTACGCGTGAGGCGCCCGGAGCCTTGAAGGCTCTGGCAGCCTTTACTCGTTGAAGAGTTCGCCGACAGAGCGACCTTCGTGTGCGCGGAGGATCACCTCGCCCAGGAGCGACGCCACAGACAACACCCTCATGTTGAGCAGGCGCTTCTCCGGCGGGACGGGGACGGTGTTGGTGGTCACAATCTCGACGATGTCCTCCGCTTTGAGGTTTTCGATCGCCGGAGGCACCAACAACCCATGTGTGAAAGACAGGTAGATATCGAGCGCGCCGTGATCGCGCAGGATCTGCACCGCCTCACAGGCTGAGCCGGCCGTCAAGACCTCGTCGTCAACCAGGATCACGTCTTTCCCCGCAACCTCACCGATGATCGTCGTGGCTTTGGCGCGCGGGTCTTCGCGTGCGCGCCGCTTCTCGACGAACGCCAGTGGCGTCCCGAGTTTGGCGGCAAAGTTGCGGCCTTTCTTGGCAAAACCCAGATCGGCCGTCGCTACGACGGCGTTGTCGAGCTCCTTGGTCAGGAAGTAATCGCTCAGCATGTGGAACGCAGTCAACACGTCTCCGGGGATGGAGAAGAAACCCTGGATTTGGCCGGCGTGCAGATCGATCGTGATGTAGCGGTCGGCGCCGGCGACCTCGATCATATCGGCCACAAGCCTGGCGGTGATCGGGACGCGCGGTTGATCCTTCTTGTCCGACCGGGCATAGGCCATGTAGGGAAACACCGCCGTGATCCTGCCGGCCGAATCGCGCTTGAGGCAGTCGATCATGATCAGCATTTCCATCAAGTTCCGATGGACGGGTGGCGCCATCGATTGGATGAGGAAGACGTCCTTCCCGCGAACGCTCCCCTGGAGTCGGATGAACAGGTTCTGGTTCGAGTACTCGACCAGATCGTATCCGCTCAGCGGAAGGTTGAGGTAATCGCTGATCTCCTTGGCCAGATCCTGGCTGCCCGATCCGGCGAAGAGCCGGATGTCGCCTACCGCATAACTCGAGGGCATCTCATTCTCCCCGTCTTGCCGTGTCGCGATCCGTCCGACCGGATCGAGTCTTCACCGTGTCGTCAGGATCTTTGCGTCTCGGCCTGAGCCTGCGAGACCAGCTGCGAGACCGCGCCTCGCGGGTCGATCGACCTGGTCATCACCTTTTCCAGAGCCACTTCGAAGCACGCCTCAGACTGACGCGCCAGGAAACGCTCAGCCAGGAGGTCGCGCAGCAGCGCCTGCATCTCCGCCCGCACTCGGGCGCGTTCGCGTTCTTGCAGTTCCCCTGATTCGATCAGGTGCGCCCGATGATCCTCGACAGCTTCAGCCAGGGTTTCAATCCCTTCGGCCGTGATCGCCGTCGTCGCCAGCACAGGAATCTCCCAACCCCCGGCCGCTGCCGGATCGTCGTCGACCCCTCCAAGACGGCCCGGCTCGACTGAAACCGCCCCGACGGTGTGCGCCATCTCGAGAGCCATCCGGAGCGCACTCCGAGTGCTGTCTGCACCGGGAAGGTCGGCCTTGTTCACCACCAGTATATCGGCGATCTCCAGGATTCCCGCTTTGAGAGCCTGGACATCGTCACCCAACCCCGGCGCTGCTACGACCACGGTCGTGTGGGCGGCGCGGGCGATATCGACCTCAGCCTGACCGGCCCCAACCGTCTCGATCAGGATCTTGTCGAACCCGGCGGCATCCAACGCCTGGACCACGCCAGCCGTCCCACGCGCCAACCCGCCCAATGCGCCCCGGCTGGCCATGCTGCGGATGAACACACCCGTATCGCCGGCCAGGTCGCGCATCCGGATGCGATCACCCAGGATCGCGCCGCCGCTGAACGGGCTGGAAGGATCGACGGCGACGATAGCAATCGTGGGCGCGGCGGAGCCCTGATCAGCCGTGGCCCCCGCGCGCAAAACACGTGCCAGCTCGTTCACCAGGGTCGACTTGCCCGTTCCGGGCGCGCCGGTGACACCCACGATGTGAGCCTTGCCGGTGCGCGAGTACAGAGCGGCGAGTCCGTCGAGGCCTTCTTGCGTCTGATTCTCAATCAAGGTGAGGAGTCGGGCCAACGCCAAACGGTCGCCCGAACCGATCCGCCCGGCCAGGGCGGCCCCGTCGGGGAAATCAGCCTCGCGCAAGCCCTTCCCCCACGGCGCTCACAAAGGCTTCGATGACGTCGTTCGTCGGTGTGCCCGGACCGAAGACGGCGGCCACCCCCATCTCTCGCAGCGCCGGGGCGTCCTCGTCCGGAATGATTCCGCCCAGCAAGAGCCGGACGTGGCCTTGATCCTGGGCTCGCAGCAGGTCGAAGATCCTCGGGACCAGCGCCATGTGGGCGCCGGAGAGGATCGACAGTCCGATAGCATCCACGTCTTCCTGCAATGCGGCTTCGGCGATCATCTCCGGGGTCTGACGCAGACCGGTGTAGATGACTTCCATGCCCGCGTCGCGCAAGGCGCGAGCGATGATTTTCGCGCCCCGGTCGTGACCGTCGAGGCCAGGTTTGGCGATCAAGATTCTGAGCTTGCGCTGCATGTCGGCGCTCGGAGGTGGTGCGGCTTGTCGGTCCGGGCGGATTATACACCAGGGGTACGCCGCAGGCTTGCGCGAATGAAAAGGGAGGCGGAGGAGCTGCGCTGCCCCGCCTCCCTTTCAATGCCCCCACCCTCTCAACTCTGAGCGTCTCGTTTCATGTCATTCCGATGCGCCACAGGCGCCGAGGAATCGCCATGATCACCCGATCAGCCCTCACGCGTCCACGAAGCGACGTCCCACGCCTGGCCGCTCTTTTTCCCCCACCTCTCGCCCTCCCCCGACGAGATATTGCCGACCACCGAGAATTATGAGTCGACGTGGCGCTGCTCTCGCCAACCTCACGACGTTGGCCCGGAATTGAATGCGGGTCGGCTTGGCCGACCCGCATTCAATTCCGGGAATCATCCCCCTCCCCAGGCCAATGATCATGTCGGATTTGCG
>CAZGRL010000235.1:0-4811 GCA_964528155.1 uncultured Anaerolineaceae bacterium | reverse complement strand
TTCCAGCTGGACTGGTCATCCAAGCGCCGATCCAACTCGGTCCAGCTGCTCCCATTCCAGTACACGATCCGAATGTCGTTGCCGCTGCTAAGCGATTTTCCGCCACTCACTAGACTCTGGTGGTTGAACTGGACCCGAACTGAGTAGCCCGTGGGCACATTGGTGCCGCCGGCGGTGACCGTGACCTTCTGCCGGTACAGATAGTTGGCGCTCCACCAGGGATGAGGCCGCTCGTTGAAGTACATGTTGAGGTTGTACGACCCGGCGGCGATCCCGCCATTGCTGCTCCCGGTAGGCCAAGTCTGGTCCAGATACCAGTAGGCATTCTGGCCCGCCGTGTTGAACGTCTTTGTGCTGCCACCGGTACCGGGCGTGATGTTCATGTACCTGCCGATCGGGGAGACATTCGCGGCAGGCCTGATGACCAATCCGGCCATCTCCCAGTCGGCGGTGCTGCTCAAGACATGGTCTGCGGAGTCGGTTCCGGCCGCAGCCAGGGTTCGGTCATGGATATAGAGATTCGCGCCGGTTCCGCTGCTTGAGTTGCTGATGAAAGCGCGCTCCGAATAGTCCGAGTCGGCGGTCGTGATTGTCCGGTGGCGAGGATGGGTCGCTACAAACAGCACGGAAAACTCCTGCGTGGAGGTGAGGGACAAGGAAGCGTTTGCACTGTCAACCCCGGGCCCGCTCCCGGTTCCGCAGGTACCATTCAACCCATTGGTGTTTGATCCAGCAGCCCCTTCGGTGGGTGTGGTCGTGTCCGCGCCGGAGTAGCGACTGATCGTCGCAGACGAGCGTGAGGGTGCCCCACTGAGGTTTACGGTCGCGGCGAATGAGCTGGGTGAGCCAAACGCCTGCCAGATCTCGACGCGCGGATTGGTGATTCGCCCTGAACATTGCCGGACTTGCAGCGTCCAGGTCAAGCCGCCTCCAGTGACTGAATTGACTGTTACGCCAGTGCCATAGATCGCCACAGAGACCAGATAGAGCTGGTTGGTACCCCCCGACACCGACGGAAGGGCGTAGGAGCTCGCAGTGGTTTGAGGTGTGGTGAGGGTTTGCTCGTGGACGATGCCAGGGACGGAAGCTGTATTGTGCAGGTAGAACACATCCGGGGCGGCAGTCGTCGGCATGATCTGGCTGGCGAGGAGCGAGATCGCAAAGATGACACCCAGACACGTGCTGGCAATGGCGCCGGCCAGCCTTCGTCGCCGCCAGATGACGGACCAGAAGAGCGGGAAGGCTGGCACGAGGAGCAGGAAGGCAAACACCCACTCCGGAACCATGAGCGGGTTGGAGTACACCCAGGAAGAAAGTCGGCTTTGAGATGAGATCTCGGATCGAATTCGATAGGTGAAGGTGTCCTGGTTGTCGTACTCGGCCTGGGTGATGGTGTTGTCTACGAAAGGACTGCCATCCGTATCGTTCGCCAGGAAGACGTAGCCCCCGCCGTTCTTGTCCCGTTCAATTCGGAATTGATCCTCATATTGCGATTGATCCGTCCAGCTGAGGGTGATCTCCAGATTCGCGGTGTGGGATGCGGTGACACCCGTCGGTGGATCAGGCGAGGTATAGATGGTCGTCGTTGCAGAGCAGTAGGCTGAATCGCCGGCGCTGTTGGTTGCGCTCACCCGATACTGATAAGAGTGATCGGCCGAGGTCGAGACGTCGGGATAGGAAGTCTCGTCCGCCCCAGCCGTGTCGATTTGGCTGAATCCTCCTCCGTCTACAGAGCTCTCGATCTTGAATCCGGTTTCGTTGAAGGAATTGTCGGTCCAGGTGACATTGATTTGGGTGTCGGATATGAAGGTCGCCTGGCAGTTGGAGGGTGCATCGGGCAGGGTTGAGTATTCGATGTGGAGCGTGGGGGCATAGGTCGTGCTGCCATCGAAGGAGTAGGCATAGATGTTCTGGACGGCATCGGCGACGAAGAAGAAAGCCATCGCCTGACCGCTCGACCAGCCCGGCCGGTCGACAATTTCTTGAACGACATTGCTGAGATCCGGGCTATCGTAGTCCGTGTCGGCTACCCAAGCTGAGGGTTGCCAATGAACGCTGGCGCTGGTTTGTGCGCGAGCGTCATATTCGCTGTATGTCGAAAAGGTCGGCGGATCGTCGTGTGCCTGACCATAGATCGTCGTGCCAGCGGTGACCGGGCTGGGGCTGTTCTCTGCTCGGAAGGTGATGTATGCCGTGTCGATTTTCGCGCCCGCGGGAACAGCGACGTTTGTGAAGCGGACTGCATCGGATTGGTTGTAGGTAGGAGGTGGATAGTCCAACCAGATATGGAGCTCGGCCAGATCGAAGCCCGTATCATCATAGCGGTCAACGTCATCGGTGGAGGCTCCTACCTGCACGTAGACGGGAGTGTCATAGGAGTACTCAATGTGGAGTTTCGGGGCATAGGTGGCATTGGTGTCCCAGGAATGACCATGGATGTCTTCCACCTGGTCGGCCACAAAGAACAGGGCTATCGCCTGACCCGATGCCCACCCAGGACGGTCCACGATTTCCTGGATGATGGACTTGATATCGGGGCTATCGTAGTCGGTGCCGCTTACCCAGGCGGATGGTTGCCAATGCACATTGGCGGTTGTGCGCGCTCGGCCATCATATTCCGCGTAGTCCGAGAATGCCGGCGGGTCGTCGTGCGCCTGCCCGTAGATCGATGTCCCCCCGGTAATGGCTCCTGGGCTGTGGCTCGCCTGTATGGTGATGTACGCAGAATCAATCCTTGCACCTGCCGGCACAGCCACGTTTGTCCATCGCATGCCATCGGATTGGTTGATGTCGTTGTAATCGAGGTAGAGTTCATTGGTGAGACTGAAGGAAGTTGCGCCCCAGCGGTCGGTGTCATCGCTGGATGCGCCCACCTGCCGGTCAATCGTCGGGTCGATCCTGAGCGGATAGGTCGCGTCTTGCAGCCACGAGAGCGGCACACGGACGGCGATGGAGAGAGAGTCATCTCGTTTCTCAAGCCGGTATGTACCCGTTGTTCCCTTGCCGGAGGCGTCGGAGATCGATGGAGCAGGAAAAGCGAAGGCAACCTCTCCGTATTGATCTCGGAACACCACTTCACCGGACGTCACGATCTCATTCGTCTGATCCCATCTCGCCCCATCGATCCAGATCGACAGGTCACGGCCATGGGAGAGCGTCTCGACAAACTCCAAGACGGGATCGCCATCTGCTTGGCCGAAGGTCCGGGGAGCTGGCAAAGGATCAGCGATGTCCAGCCATTCCCGAACTTGATCAGCATTCGCATTCAATCGCAGATCGACCCCTTCGCCATAGACGTCGGCCCACTTGGCTTCATTCCCACTGGCAGCCGTCGAGGTGATATTCGGAGATGCTATGGATTCGATATGTCCTGATGCGTCGACCCATTGCAGCTGCATAGGTGCGAATTGCAGCCAGTGTTCCCCACCCCCAACCTCGTAGCGGACCAGCGACTCATTGGGATTGAGATCGCGCTGGATGAACAGCCTGTAGTCATTCCTGGTCATCTCCCAGGCAGGATCCCCGAATGAATCCATGCTCCTGAGACTGGGAACGAAGCTCGTTTCAATCCCCTGCCATTTCCCCTGAGCATCCTGATAATGCATGGGCGCAAGTGAGCCCTGCCAGATGAGCTTGTTCGTCGGATGACCTTCTTCAAAGATCTGAAGTGTCTTTGAATACCGATCCCGCAGATCGAGCCTTTCTCGCAAACCACCTGCCGTCTCGGGACCATATCGCGCGGCTGCAGGATCGGTGATCGGCGTCCTGTAGCGGGTCATTCGGTTCACATAGGGATCATCGATGTAGGCTTCGACCCCTGCCGCCTTGATTCCGAGGTCAACGACGACCAACCCCACGAAGATGCACAGCAGCAATGCGATCCGACGTCGCCGCCATATTGCAGCAAACAGGTACGGGATCAGCGGCACCAGGATGAGGAAGGCCAGTACCCACTCCGGCACAGTGACCACCGGCGTATCCAGGCTGGAGTGGTCGGTGGCCGAGTCATAGCTGAGCACAAAGCTGTCACCGCCGCTGACGCTATCGACGGCGATCTGCACTCTCAGCAATCGTGGATCGGCGGCGGTGTAGGTCTGTTCCGTCCCTGTACCGATGGTGAGCGCAAGCGGGTTGGCGGTGTTGTTGTCGATGGTCGTGCTGGACGAACTGACGATCAACTGTGGATCCGAACCGTCAGCGCTTGAGTTGTACACGCTGACCGTGATGTCTACACTCCCACCGGTCGGGCTCTCTTCACTGCCGACACTGTAGAAGGAAGAGGGTGTGTCCTGGTTGTTGAATTCCGTGGCCACCCAGTCGGCCGATCGAATCCCCTGGGCGATGCGCGCTTCATCAAGGTACCCAGTCCAGCCTGCACTCCCCGCGATGTTGCCAACGTTGAAAGTCTGTGTCCCGGAAGTGGAGTGGCCCGCGATCAGGGAGGAGCTTTCCGATCCTGCAGAAGCACCGTCCAGATAGAAGTAGGCGGTGTCCGTGCCTGCTTCGCGATCGAATACCACCGTTACGTAGTGCCACTCGTCGGTGGTGAAGCCGGAGCCGGCGGATGAGCTGGCGATGAAGCGGTTTGTGCCGTCGGAGATCCGCAGATCGATCGTGTCTGTACCGGGTTGGTAATTGAACCAGTAGCCGTAGCTGGTGGAGGAGCCTCCCCCTTTGGACAAGAAACTCGGGAAACTCTGCGAGTTCGAAGAATCCAGGTAGGCCCAGATTGAGATCGTGAAATCACCGCTTCCAGAGTCCAATCCGCCCTCTGCGAAATCCCAGGATCCGCCGGGGTCGGGAACATCGAT
>CAZGRL010000234.1:0-4815 GCA_964528155.1 uncultured Anaerolineaceae bacterium | reverse complement strand
TGGCATGCAGCTCGGAATTGCCGCACAATGATTGAGCGCATTCCGGCGGATGGAAGGAACTGCGGGTCCTGCGTGCAGGCCAGGGGTGGGGGACATGGAACTCTTCTCAACGCAGGATGTCGTCTCCGGGTTCGGCGCCGTTCTCCAGCTCCTGTTCGACACGGGCTTGATTTGGATCACTCTTCTCGTCATCGGACTGACGATCGTCGTCGACGTCTTCGCGCCACGGCGCTCAAAACCATCCAGGAAGATGCCGAAGACTTGAGGTCAGTCGCGTCAGTGCGAGACGCGGGAGGCCAAGCCGGCGCCATCGAGCCGAGTGGCTCCGGCTTGCAGCTCTGGCGCTCTCGGCGGGACTCAGAACCCGCATTCCATTGACTCGGAGTCTTCAGTGTTTTGACAGTTTCGGGAAGAGGGTCTTGGCATTGGCAGGATTAGGCATTTCGACCCGGCGGATGGTCCTACGTCAGCACCACCTCACCCGACTCGCGTCGCCCTATCGCCGAGTAGTGTTGTGTTCAAGGGGGGCAGTGGAGCGTAGTCTTGATCTGGCCCCCTGTTGGTTTGGGGTAAGGAACGTGGCAGACGCGTGCGCGAGGTGAGGCAGGGATTCCCTCGCCCACCCTTTCGGCCACGCAGGAGTACCAGAAGAAAGGTGGGACAGACCTGGGACATCCGAGGCGTGTAGATGCCCTAGCATAGCTTTGTGATTGTGGCGTGTCACCAGGCTGGGGTCATGCTGCGGCGTCGAAAGCCGCGAATCTGCCGGTCCCGCGCAGAAGGTTCGACGACAATGTCGGGTGGCCAAACAGTACGTGGTTTCATGCATCAGAGGGCGAAGGGAATCGACGAGCATGGCAAGCATCGCGGCGGCGATGACTGAAGTCCTCGGCAGACTTGCTCTTCCTCTCACAATCCTCATTCGAGCTAATTCATTGTTCGCTATTGTGCAGATGACGGCCGCGTTGAGCGTGGGGGCCCGGCAGCCGCCGTCAGCTGGGGTCAGACGGCGGTCTGCCCTGCGATCACGGAGCACGGTAGGGCCATGAGTCGTCCTAACACCTCTGTGAGTGCCACTGTCCCTGTTCCCGCTATGCAGCCTTGCTGTGCGGAGCGAGCGGAGGCCGATGGCGGGGATCACTGAAAGCGCCCTCGATCAGATCGGCCCGGGCCTGGTGATCGTCCGCAGGTTTGATCCTCCACAGAATATGGCCGACGTCCTTCGTCCTGTTTTCGCGCCCTGGCTGGATGGTGCTAGAATGACGAGTCTCCGATCCGGAGACGCATCCCGCACCAGGGGGAAGGTCAATGCCAGGGTCAGCCGGAACCATCATCCGCGTATCGACTTCTAGACAACTTGAAGGCACGAGCCCCGAGAAGCAGCTTCAGGGGATCCGCGCTCTAGCCAGCGAGCAGGGATTCTCCATCGCCGAAGAGCACACATGGATCGTCGCCGAGTCGGGCAGCCTGCGAGACCGCACGGGGTTTCACCACGCGCGACAGGCCGCAGCCGGCGGCCAGCTGTCCCGGGTGTACGTCTACAGCGTCGACCGCCTGGGGCGGAACCTGCTGGAGATGTTGCTCTTCCTGCGCGATCTGCAGGACCTCGGTCTGGAATGCTGGGAGGTGGAAAAGCGCCGACCGCTGCTTTGGGACGATTTCATCCTCCAGATCGAGGGCGCGGTCGCCGGCAAGGAGCGGCAAGAGATTCTCAAGCGCACACAAGACGGGCTTGTCAGAGCGATTCGCTCCGGCAAGTATTCCGGGGGCATCATCGCCTACGGCTACCGGCTGAACCCCGTAACCAAGCAGCTTGAGATCGAAGAGGAGGAGGCCTCAGTCGTGCGCCTCATCTTCGAGTGGTGCGCCGAGGAGCGAATCAGCACGGTGAAGATCGCCGAGCGGCTGAACGCGATGGGCGTGCCCACGCGCTACGCGAAAGACGGACGGAAGGTCCGTCGTCCGGGGAAGCGATCGCGCGAGCACACTGCCGGCATCTGGCGGGCCGGTCGGGTGCGCAACATGCTGCGCAACCCCGCCTACATCGGCCAATGGGAATACGGCAAGCGGTCGAAGAAGCGCCGCGAATCCGAGAGAATAAGGGGCTTCTGCCCTGCGATCGTGTCAGAAGCGGTCTTCCGCGGAGCTTCTGAGGTGCTGCGCAGCAACATGCTCTTCGCCACGCGGAATTCGAAGCGTTCCTACCTGCTGCGGGGCCTCATCAAGTGCGCCCACTGCGGTCGGACGTACATCGGCAAGCCGGGCGGCCCGCGATCTGATCGTCCCTCGGTCGAGAGCTCATGGTACGTGTGCAATGGCCGGGCTGCCTGGCGCAAGCTCGGGACGCCGAAATGCGAAGCCAAGCCCGTGAAGGCGGACGACATTGAAGCGGTGGTGTGGGAGGACATCAAGGCGTTCGTGAAGAACCCGCAGGTTGCAATAGAACAGCTCCGGGCGAAGCTGGGTCCTGAAGACGAGACGCTGGCGGCGCAGCTCGCGGAGACAGGGGAGCACATTCGGGACTACCGCCGGCGGGAGAAGAATGCCATTCGCTTGGCCACACAGAGCAAGGAAGCTGATCCACAGGTCCTGGATGACGTGCTGGCGGAGATCCGCCGCTCTCTGGCGTCCCTCAATGCGTATAAGACCAGTTTGGAGGCGAGGCGCGCCAGGGGCGAGGGGCTCGAGCACGAGCTGTTCGGCGTGGCGACACGCCTAGGCGCGCTGCAGCAGCGCATCGACCACGCCACGTTCGAGGAGAAGCGCCGCGCGGTCGAGGTTCTAGTGGCGGGCATCGTCGTGAACACAGAGCTTGTCGGGGGACAACCTCGGGCCGTAGTGACGATCACCTACCGGTTCGACGAGCCGGAGCCGCTGCCTGTCCTGGGGGGGCCGGAGCGCTCGATTGCTGACCGCACGGGTGCCCGTGCGGATACTTCGGCGACGCCGTGCGCGAATGCACCTGTTCGCCGTCGATTGTGACGCGCTACCAGAAACGCATCTCCGGCCCACTACTCGATCGTGTGGACATCCACGTCGAGGTCCCACGTGTCGATTTCGAGAAACTGACCAGCGATCGAGTGGGTGAGTCGTCGGAGGCGATTCGCGACAGGGTTGAAGCTGCCCGGCTGCGGCAGCGGAACCGCCTCGACGGCGTCGGTCTGACGTGCAACGGTGAGATGGGCCCGGGAAACGTGCGACAGTTCTGCGCGTTGGATGAACAGGGCAAGACTCTGGTGCGCCAGGCGATGAGCCAGCTCCAGATGTCGGCCCGGGCCTTCCATCGGGTGCTCAAGCTGGCGCGCACGATCGCCGATCTGGCCGGGGCCGAGGCGATCGTCCCGGCTCATCTGGCCGAGGCGCTGCAGTATCGGCCGCGGCGCTGGGCGTGAATGAGGTATGGCCGTCGCGGCCGGCAGGCCATCGTCCATAACCTCGACCGGCGAAGGGGGTTAAAGAACGCATAGCCCGAAGCACCCAGACAGAGCTGGCCGGTCTGGGAATCCCCCCAATTAGCGTCTTGCGAAACAACACAAGGAGAATAGACGGATGGGTGTAGCTGCCGCCGCCATGCCCCGGACCCGGACAGCGAGCAACTGGCTTCACAGTCGATCCTGGGACCTGACATTCATCAGCCTGAGCGTCGTGCTGGTAACCTGCCTTACCTGGCATATCTGGGACTGTTGCGATTGGCCCCGGTCTTCCAGGGACTGGCGGACACCTTCGGGGCGAACGTCGACAGCTTCAGCCGGAATCTAGTCAACGCTTTTGTTGCCCTGGCCGTCGGCGGCCCGCTCATGTACGCCACCTTCACACGAACAGCGCTCGATCACGACTTCGCGCAGAAACACCCTCGTCTTCTATGGTCGTCATTGTTGATCCCCGTGATCGTCGTCGCTCTGGCGTTGATCAACTTGCCTTTGCTCCTCACAGTCTTTTTTTTGGGCGTCGATCCATGTTCTGCATCAGATCATCTACATCACCGAGCTCTACAATCACAAGGAGAAACCCGGCCTCAGTCTGTTTTCACGCCTGACCGATTATGGCGTGATCCTGACCTGTCTCTACCGGCTTGCCGCCTGGAAGATATCGACCGGCAACTTCAGCATTGGGTCCAACAACCTGAGCGCCGTGATCGGCAGTATCGTGCCCCTGGGACCATGGATGGTCTGGCTGGCCGGCGGCGCGTTTGGTGTTGCCTTGATCGCCTGGTTGGCTGATTCGGTCAATCAGTGGCGTCAGGCTTCACTCAATGGGCCAAAGACGATGTTCATCGCCCTCACGGTCATCGCTTCATTCTTTATCCCGGCCCTGGGCAACCTGGACACGGCCTTCCAGGGGATGAACGTGTGGCATTCGCTTCGGTATCTGGCGCTGACATGGATGCTCAACAACCTGCGCGAGGAGCGCGGCGAGCTGAAACACTCGCCGTTCGTGGAGCGTCTATCCACCGCTGGTTCGTCTCGCCGCTACTACCTTTTCATGGTCGGCCTGACAATCGCCGACGTCGCCCTGGCCGGAGTGATCTTCGTTGTCCTTCGGTCTGTGTTCAACCTGCCGTTCGACGCCGCCTTCGACCGGTCGTACTACATCGCCGTCTTGAGCTTCTTGTGGATGCACTACTATCAAGACCACTATCTGTTCACTCAGCCGGGTGTCATTCGAGGGCCGGCCATGGCGCCAGCGATGGCCCAGGCGTCGGCCGACTGAGGCGCGGCAGTAGCGAGATCGCACAATGAAGTTGTGATCTAGGGAAGTGGGAGGATCGGAGCCAAGAGGCTCCGATCCTTTGCATTTCTCCCAGGTGTTATTGGG
>CAZGRL010000233.1:0-4825 GCA_964528155.1 uncultured Anaerolineaceae bacterium | reverse complement strand
GATCACGGTTTGTTCCGCAAGGACAAACTCGCCAAGGGCGAGGCGGGGGACTAGTCATGCTCGAGCTTTGCTCGACCGGTATGTTCCATGTGGAAGCGGTGGGCTTGTCCGCCGCGCCCTTCCCATGTGAGCCGGCTCGGAAGATTGGCGCGGCCGACCTTGCCTCACCCCCCTTGCCCCCCTCTCCGCCCCGTGGCTCGGATCCAATTCCCAGTCACGAATGCGGAAAGGGGGGAAGAGGAAGTCGATGGAAGGGGGGCGAAGACATCGCCCCCCTTCCATCGACTTGGCTCGCACTCGGAACAAGCGTCTCCAACGAAGGATTTGTCTGGATGAAGGGGTGGCGGCCTACGACTCCGCCCACCCTATGAAGGATCTCGAATGACTCGACTCGAACCTCACGTTTCCCGCAGGGATTTCCTCAAGCTCGGTAGCGCCTCGGCCGGAGCGCTGGCGGCGGGCGCATTTCTCGCAGCCCCCGTCGCCGCGGCCGCCCGCCAGGCGGGTTTCATCGACGAAGACGGCGACGGCGTCGTCCCCACCATGTGCGAGATGTGCGTCTGGCGCTGCGGCGTTCTGGCCAAGGTGAGCGACGGCCGGGTGGTCAAGCTTGAGGGGAACCCCGAGCATCCGCATTCCAAGGGCAAACTGTGCGCCCGCGGTCAGGCCGGGCTGATGAACACCTACGATCCCGACCGGGTGCTGACGCCATTGATCCGGGTTGGCAACCGAGGCGAGGGCAAGTTCCGCAAAGCGAGTTGGGACGAGGCGCTCGACATCGTCGCCCAAAACATGCTCGATATCAAGCAGAAGTACGGGCCGGAAGCGATGGTCTTCTCGTCCACCCACAACCTGTCTCAAACTCAGTTCGAGAACCTGCTGTACGCATTCGGCTCCCCGAACTATGGCACGCAGCGCAGCCTGTGCTTCAACGCTATGGTGGCGGCTTTCTTGCTCACCTACGGCGTGGAGGAACCGTCTCGCAACTACGACTCGGTCGAATTCATCCTGATGGTCGGTCGCAACATGATGGAGGCCATCTCGACTTCGGAGACCTCCGAGCTGTCGCACGCCGTGGACCGCGGCGCCAAGCTGGTCTACCTTGACCCGCGTTTCACCAAGACGGCGGCCAAGGCGACCGAGTGGATCCCGATCCGCCCTGGCACCGACGGCGCTTTTCTACTGGCGATGATCAACGTCATCGTGACGAACGAGCTGGCCGACTGTGAGTTCGTCAAACAGTATGTTGTCGGCTGCGACGGAATCCAGGAGGAGATGAGCCGATACACGCCGGCCTGGGCGGAACGCATCACCGGCATCCCCGCCGAGACGATCGAGCGAATCGCCAGGGAGTACGCCGCCGCCAAGCACAATGCCCTGGCCCATCCCGGATGGCGCACCTCGAACTTCCTTAACTCCTTCCAGACCGAGCGCGCCATCGCTACCCTGAACGCGTTAAGCGGCAACGTGCTCACTCCAGGAGGCTGTCTGGTCGCGGATGATCCCGAAGCAAGCGGCATCGTTCTGGGCAAACCGCCGCAGCCGGCATACCCGCGCGCTTCGGCGTTGAGGCTCGACGGTGTTCCGTGGAAGTATCCGTTGGTGCCGCTCAAGTTAGGCGTCTTCCAGGAGCTGCGTGACGCCATCGTCTCCGGCGATCCCTATCAGGCCCACGGCTGGTTCATCTCGCGACAGAACCCGGTGCTCTCCCTGCCGGATCGGCAGAAGACGCTCGCCGCTTTCGAGAAGATGGACTTCATCGTCACCGTCGACATCATCATGAACGACACGGCGTGGTTTTCAGATGTGGTGTTACCGGAGGCGTCCTATCTCGAGCGCTACGATCCCGTATTGCCGGTGTCGGGGAAGATCTACGTCCGCCAACCCGTGATCGAAACGCAGGGTGAGGCCAGGTCGGCCTTGTGGATCTATAAGCAACTCGGGGAACGTCTGGGTCTGGGTGAGTACTTTCAGTACGAGGACGAAGAGGATTACCTGCGCCAGCAGCTTGCGCCATTGGGCCTCAGCCTGGACGAGTTGAGAGAGAAGGGCCATGTGACCCCGCCCGGCGATCCCGACGGGGATGGCGAGATTGTCTTCAATACACCCTCCGGAAAGATCGAGGTCTATTGCGAGATGCTGGCCAATTCGGGATTCTCGCCCTGGCCGACGTGGGAGGAGCCTCCCTATCCACAGCCCGACGAGTTCTACCTTCTGACCGGCAAGGTCGGCCAGCATTCCCAGTTCGGAACCCAGAACAACGCATTGCTGCACAAGTATGAAGATAAGCCGCAGCTATGGATGAATCCGGTGGCCGCCTCGAAGGCGGGTTTGGCGGACGGCGACACGGTCGAAGTTCAGAGCAAGGTCGGCCGCGTCCGCATCCCGCTGCTCGTCACCGAGGCCATCCGGCCGGATTGCGTCTACATGATGCCCGGCTACGGCCATCTCTCCCAGGGACTGACGAAAGCGTACGGCCTGGGCGCCAGCGACTCGGACTTGCACGTGACGTTCACCGATCCGATCAGCGGCGGTCAGGCGTTGACACAGACATTTGTAACCGTGAAGAAGGCGTAGTCGAGCGAGAAGGACATCTATGAGCCAATTCGCGTACCTGTTTGACGCTTCCCGCTGCATCGATTGTCGTGCATGCATGGTGGCATGCAGCGTTGAGAACAACGTCCCGATGGATGACACCGACATCTGGGTGTCAGGCGAGGGCGTGATGGGCGAATATCCGAGCCTGAAGCGCGCCACGATGCCCTATCACTGCATGCACTGTCTGGAGCCGGACTGCGTCTCGGCTTGCCCGGTGGGCGCGTGGTCCAAGCGTCCGGACGGGCCGGTTGTCTATGACGACGCGCGCTGCATCGGTTGCCGGTACTGCATGAACGCCTGCCCCTTCGGCGTGCCTCACTTTGACTGGGACAAGGGCGTGCTGGACGGCGCGTTGATCCACAAGTGCACCATGTGCACCCAGCGCCTGGATGTCGGCCAGGAGCCGGCATGCGTCCAGACATGCCCGACTGACGCCCTGGTATTCGGCGACCGCGAGGCAATGATCAAGGAAGCGCACGCGCGCATCGCCGCTCATCCGGATCGCTATGTGGATCACGTGTACGGAGAGACGGAGAACGGCGGCACGTCCTACCTGATCCTCTCCCACGTCCCCCACAAGCAGCTCGGCCTGCCGGATCTCGGGCCGAAGCCGGTCAAGGAGGTGAGTGAGGCCGTGATGGGCGTGACGATCCCCTTCGCCCTGGGCTGGAGCGCCGTCCTGACCGGCATAACCGTCGGTGTGCACCAGTGGAATAGGAAGAGGGAGGCACAGACCGAAGAGGTGCAGACAGAGGTCGGGGGATCGGAGGAAAGCCGATGAGAATGCAGGTTGCGATCAACCCACGATTGCGCCTCAACCCGCTGGTGATGATCTTGCTGGGCCTGATGGGCATCGGCTTCGTCGTGGCCATGATCCGCTTCGCCGACGGGATCGGCGCCATCAGCAATCTTAGCAACACTTACCCGTGGGGTTTCTGGATCAGCTTCGATCTGTTCACTGGCGTCGCCATCGGCAGCGGCGCGTTCGTGATGGCGGCGATCGTCTACATCTTCGAGCTCAAGGACTTTCGCCCATTGTTGAAGCCGGCGGTCCTCACAGGATTCCTCGGCTACGTCATGGTCATCATCGCCCTGCTGGTCGACCTCGGTCGACCCGAGCGCATCTGGCACATGCTCATCTACACCAATCACACCTCGATCCTGCTTGAAATCGGGATCTGCGTGATGAGCTATACCACGGTGCTGGCGATCGAGTTTGCCCCAATCGTCTTCGAAGGGCTGAAGTGGCAGAAGTTCGCCCAACTCATCCACCGGTACATCATGCCGTTCGTGATCCTGGGTGTTGTGCTGTCCACGCTGCACCAATCGTCATTGGGCTCGCTGTTGCTGATCGAGCCCGAGAAGCTGCATCCACTGTGGTGGACGCCCATGCTGCCGGTGTTGTTCTTCATCTCGGCCGTGGCTATCGGCCTGGCGATGATCATCTTCGAGTCATCGCTGAGTTCCCGCTATTTCCATCGCGGACTGGAAGTCCATCTGCTGGAGAAGCTGGCGGGGGCGATCCCGTTCGTCGCCGGGCTGTACCTTGTGGTTCGGTTCGGCGAACTTGCCGTCGCCGGCGAACTGGGATACCTGTTCAGCAGCGGTGCGATGAGCGCCCTTTTCTGGGCGGAGATCCTCCTGGGAGCCGTCGTCCCGATGATGATGTTCTCATTCCGGCGGTTCAGGCGCGACCCGAGGACGATCCTGGCCGGCGCGATTGTGTTGCTGCTCGGGATGATTCTGAATCGATTCGACGTGAGCTGGCTGGCCGTCAGCCGGCTGACGAATGTGAGCTACGTCCCCAGCCTGGCGGAGCTCTCCGTTTCGGTGGCGATCTTCTCGGCGGGCATTCTGGCGTTCGGGCTTGTGGCCCGGTATTTGCCGCTGTTTGAGGGGGAAGAGGCACATGCGTAGAGGCGGCGGAAGCGAAGGAAAGACGGTCTTGCTTTGTCGCGGGACTTCGGCCTACGGTTCATCGAGAGCGCAAGCGCAGCTTGCGCCCAGAAGCAGAGCTTCTGGACTCCACAAAACGTGGATCCCCACCGCGCGGGATGTTCTGGGTTGCACAAGCTCTGCTTGTGCTCGGAAGCGGAGCTTCCGGTTTGTCACGGCACTTCGGCCGAGGGTCCGTCGGGAGCGCAAGCTTCGCTTGCGCCAAGGAGCAGAGCACCTGGACTCCAAAAAACCGAATCCATGCCGCGGGGGCGCTTTGGATTGCACAAGC
>CAZGRL010000232.1:0-4832 GCA_964528155.1 uncultured Anaerolineaceae bacterium | reverse complement strand
GCGATCCGGAGCGCTTTGAATCAAACCTATCAGGATTCTGAGCTCATAGTGGTTAACGGTGCTTCTGCCGACAGCACAGGGAAGGGGCGAAGTGCGTCAACTCATGCAGGGTTCTAGAGACAAAAGTACAGAAATGAACGTAGCCTATCTTATCTTTGATGAAATACCTTGGCGCCCGGTCATAAAAGGGCAGGTTATTGAGTTAATTAAGAAGATAAAACTTAAGGCCGAGATAGATAATTATTATCTGGTCTCCTTCCTGCGTTTGAATCGGATTCTTACGGGTAGGGAAGAAATATCTCAAATTGAAGGTGAATTGGAAGAATCTGGGATCGATTTGATTTTGATACCTATTCCTTATTTGGGATTCGCAGCAAAATGGTATTTGCTGCCAATTGTTTTATTAGTCACTTTACCTGTTTTACTTCACCTTGTTTTGATTAAAAAGACCGGCCTGTTTCACTGCAGGTCTTATCTGATCACCATATCTGCCCTGGTCGTGAAAAAGTTATTGGGCACGAAACTTATATTCGATCCCAGATCAGACTTTCCTGAGGAGAACATAACTGCTGGTAGATGGGCTGAAACCTCGCTTAGTTTCAAAATACTGAAATTTCTTGAAAAGCTCTTCCTAAGGAACTCTGATGCAACCATTGCCATTGCAGACACTTATGATGAACACTTTCGAAGGATATTTGAAGACTCAAGGCTGTACGAGATCCCCAATAATGTCGACGTGGAAAAGTTTACAAGGGCCGATTCATTTCGAGGCGCGTATAGAGATAAAAATGGAATCAGTAAGAAGATCCTATTTTGTTACGAGGGATCAATGGGATGCCATTGGCACAATCCTGAGATTTATGCCCAATACATGATAGAGATGAGAGGGTTGCAAATAGATCATATGTTTTTGTTTGTAATTCCTAAAGCGGATGTCACCTCCCTGAAAGAAACGTTTGATAAATATGGGATTGGCTCCGCTGAATACTTGGTAGAGCACGCTGCCTTCGATGAGGTTCCAAAGTACCTCTCCGCGGCGGATTTCGGATTGGAATTCATGGAGAGGTACAAAATAGCGATGGGGATTAAATTTGTGGAGTATCTAGCGATGGGTTTGCCTGTGATCATCAATTCGCAAGTGGGGGGTGCCAAGACGATCATCGAAGAGTATGGGGTAGGGACGGTTCTTGATCTGGGTCAAAATAACTTCTTGGAACAACTGAATGAATTAATAGAAAACAAGGATGAAATTGCTAACAAAAGTCGCTCGGCAGCGGAAAGATTATTTTCTAACGAAGAGGTTGCAAAGAAATATGCAGACCTGTATGAGCGGATGCTTTTATAATTTCCGCAAATAGGTTTTGATGAGGTATCTGGTGGACCTTTCTATCTCCATTGTCAGTTTCAACACAATGGATTTGCTTAGTAATTGCTTAGCTTCTATCTTTGAGCATGCTACAGACATCATCAGCTTCGAGGTTTTCGTTGTGGATAACGCGTCTCAAGATGGCACCCCCGGGATGGTGATGGGAAACTATCCTCAAGTGAAGTTGATAATCAATCAAGAAAATCTTGGCTTTGCCGCGGCGAATAATCAAGCATTGCGGAAGAGCAGGGGAAGATATGTTTTATTACTTAATTCGGATACTATTGTGTTGCCTAATGCCTTAACTAAGCTGGTCAATTTTATGGACTCAAAACCCGAGATAGGTGCTTTGGGATGCAAGTTGCTGAACCCCGATGGATCATTGCAGAGGTCTTGCCGAAGCTTTCCTACGCTGCAAACAGAGTTTTTTGAAAAGAGCGGCTTGAACAAGCTGTTTCCCAAAAGCCGATTGTTTGGCAAGTACAAAATGACATATTGGGATTTCGATGATCTCCGGGAGGTAGACCAACCAAGCGGAGCTTGCCTTTTGGCACGTCGGGATTCAATTGATGAGGTAGGCTTGATGGATGAGACACTCTTTATGTATTGGGAAGATGTCGATTGGTGCTATCGGGTAAAGCAAGCGGGTTGGAAGATCTACTATACCCCCGCTGCGGAGATCATCCATCTAGGTGGGCAGAGTAGCAAGAAGGCTAGGAGCGATATGTTAATCGCCAGGCAAAAGAGCCAATACCATTTCTTCCAAAAGCATTATGGGCATTTTTCTACACAGGTACTGAGGTTAATGACTTTATTAGAGATGCTAGGAAAATTTGTCTTGTGGACGCTTATATTTTTCTTTCAAAACGACCGGCGTATGGAAGCGAAGGAAAGATTAGTCGCCTATCGAGAGATCCTTCGGCTCAGCCTATTTGATCGGAACTACGTGGGAATATAGCGTGAGGATTCTATTTATCGTTCCCTATCCCAGAGAAGGAGCCAGTTCACGGCAACGAGTCTGGCAATATATCCCATACTTGGAAGCGGCGGGAATCCAATGCACCGTTCGCCCTTTCGTTTGCTGCTCGAGATTTTATAAGATGTTATACGAGCCTAGAAGATACTTGAAAAAAACGTCTTACTTCCTCGTTAGCACAGCCAATAGAATTCTAGATCTCCGGCGAGCACTCAGGCATGATCTAATATTCATCCAACGCGAGGCCTTCCCCTATGGACCACCAATCTTCGAGAAGCTACTCGCTAGACTGGGCAAGCCGATCATTTACGATTTCGACGATGCCATCTACCTGCCTCAAACTAGCGAGGCCAATAAGTTTTTTATCTTCTTAAAAAATTCGCATAAGACGAAGGAGATTATTAGATTGAGCCAGCAAGTGATCGTAGGGAATGACCACCTTAAAGAATATGCGCTCAGATATAGTGAAAATGTGACAATGATACCAACAGCGATAGATACAGACCGATACCTTATTAACGAGCATCGTAGCAGTGATATTGTTACGCTAGGCTGGATAGGCAGTCATAGTACCCTCCCCTACCTGAATCTAGTGGAAACGGTCCTATGTCAACTCAGCAAGCGTTATGATATCCTCTTGAGAATCGTGGGGGGAGAATATCACCTTGAGGGGGTGCAAGTAGATAACCGAGCCTGGAGTCTGCAGGATGAAGTTAGCCATTTACAGAGCTTTGGCATTGGCCTGATGCCTCTTCCTGACGATGAGCGGGCGAGGGGTAAATGCGGGTTTAAAGCTCTGCAATATATGGCAGTGGGTGTGCCCTGTGTCTGCTCGCCAGTGGGCATGAATAGAGAAATCGTGCAGGATGGCTACAACGGTTACCTAGCTGGCAATGAAGACGAATGGATCGAGAAACTCTCTATCCTAATCGAGAACCCTGATCTTAGATACAGGCTGGGCTTAGGAGGTAGAGCTACGGTGGAGGAGAGATACTCAGTAAAGGCCAATTTTCCTAAACTGCTCACCGTATTGGAAACGGCTATGCAACATCCACTTTGAGTGGTAACCTGTCTAGCTATGGGCGGGGCGGGAACGAGTGGAGAGATACTTCAGTGTGGAGAGGATGGTGCAAGAGACGGAAGCTTTGTACGAGGAGCTGGTCAGGGAGAAGATGGGGCTGGAGCGGGCGGAGGGGGAGGGGTGGCAACCCGCTGAAAACCGATTTTGAAAGGAGCGAATTATGACCGCAAACGAAATAAAACTCGATAGGTCTCTCATAAGAGAACTTCCCGTCGTTTATGAAGGAGGGGAACCAACGGCTGTTCTGATAGACATCAAAGTATTCGATCTTCTTCTCGAAAGGCTTGAGGAACTGGAGGATCGCGAGCTTTTCAACGATCCCAAGGTGATCGCGCATCTGAGAAAGGCAAGAGAGGATCATCTCGCCGGGAGGATCACCTCTCACGCGGACTTGATAAGGGAGCTGGGGTTAGGTGGACTACGTGCTGCAACGTCGCTTGCGGAAAGCGGCATAATCTGCTAGAATTGAATCGTGAGTAAGATAAAGATCTTGCGAATTATCGCCAGGCTCAACATCGGCGGCCCGGCCATCCATACCATACTGCTCACCGCCGGATTGAACGACCAGCTATTCGAATCCACGCTGGTGACGGGGGTGGAGGGTAGGTATGAAGGGAACATGCTCGACCTGGCGGCCGCCAAAGGGGTCAAACCCATTATCATACCTCAACTGAGGCGGAACGTTGACCCTCTAGGCGGCCTCATTACCCTGTTCAAACTCTACCGCCTGATGCGCCGCGAGCGGCCCCACATCGTCCACACCCACACGGCAACAGCAGGCTTGCTGGGCCGTCTGGCTGCCAGGTTGGCGGGGGTGCCTGTCATTGTGCACACTTTCCATGGACACGTGCTGCGCGGCTATTTCGGCCCTATCCTGAGCGAAGGGCTGGTGTGGATGGAGCGCTTCCTGGCTCACCTGAGCGACCGCATCGTCACCGTGAGCGAGGGGCAGAGACGGGAACTGGCCGGATACGGCGTTGCGCCCTTGGAGAAGATCACCGTCGTCCCCCTGGGCTTCGAGCTGGAGGCCCTGCTGGCTTGCGAATCCCATCGTGGCGAATTGCGTCGCGAGCTGGGCTTAGCTGATGATAGTAAGCTCGCTGGCATCGTCGCTCGCCTGGTTCCCATCAAAAACCACCGCCTCTTCCTCCAGGCGGCCCAGGCGGTGGCAGAGGCCGTGCCCCAGGCCAGATTCCTGGTGGTGGGCGATGGGGAGCTGAGGGAAGAGCTAGAGGCTTACGCCTGCGATTTAGGATTGGATGGGAAGATCCTCTTCACCGGCTGGCGGCGAGACTTGCCCCGCCTCTACGCTGACCTGGACGTGGTGGCCCTTACCTCCATCAACGAGGGAACCCCTGTGTCCCTCATCGAGGCCCTGGCCGCAGGAGTGCCGGTGGTGGCCACGGCGG
>CAZGRL010000231.1:0-4853 GCA_964528155.1 uncultured Anaerolineaceae bacterium | reverse complement strand
GGGGACCAGATTGTTGAGCAGAAAGTTGAGCCAGGTCAGGCGGCTGAGATCGATCCCAGTGCCGATCGCGAAAGCCGGATCGAGCGTCTTGACCAAAAGCCCGATGGGCACGAAGTACATGTTGGCCACACTGTGTTCGAATCCGGCGGTGACGAAGGCCGCGATCGGGAACAAGATGACCGCGATCTTGTCGATCGTGCTCCTGGCACTGAAGCTCATCCATATCGCCAGGCAGACCAATGCGTTGCACAACACCCCCAGGGCGAAGGCCTGGACAAAGCTCAGGTTTACCTTGGCCGCGGCGGTTGCCAGGGCTGAGGCCCCGACCGCTCCCCCTCCAAATGCGTATTGGCCGCTGAGGAAGACGAGGATCGCTGTCCCGACCGAACCGACGAAGTTGCCTAGGTAGACCAGCCCCCAGTTTCTGAGCAGTGCAAACGTCGAGATCTTGCCGCTGGCCCAGGCCATCACGATCAGGTTGTTGCCGGTGAAGAGTTCAGCCCCGCCGACCACGACCAGGATCAAGCCCAGGCTGAACACGATTCCTGCCAGGAGCCTGGCGATGCCGAATGGGACGACGCCTCCAGACCCGGCCGTGACGGTCGTGGCGAATACTGCCCCCAGACCAATGAACGCGCCGGCCAGGACCGCCAGCACCAGGGTAGTCAGAACGGGCATTTCGGCTTTGCGCACGCCGATGTATTCGGCCCGCTGGGCCATCTCCGCCGGAAGCAATGCGTCGATGCGGATCTCTTGGGTCATGGTCGGGCTGTGTCTCCCGCCTCACTGAGGCTAAATGTCTGACAATAGGATAGGGCGAGGGGCGTGGCCGTGCCAGCGTAGAAAGTCATATGTGAAATATCTCACATGTCACGATCAACCTCCGCCAGCAACTCCGGTTCCCTCGATCTCAACTCGCGGCGAGCCGGGGTCAAGTTGACCAGGACCGCCGCAGACAGGACCATGAGGCCGCCGGCGATATCCAGCCGCCCCAGGCGCTCACCCAGGAACACGGCGGCCAGCATCACCGTGAACACCGGCTCAAGTGTGCTGATCAATGAGGCGGCTGTCGGCCCCACCCGGACAAGCCCGGCCAGGAAGGCAACCACAGGCAGGATGGTGTTGAACAGGACCATCCCGAACAGAATCCATTCTCCGAACGGGGGGAGCTGCGTGATCAGGCTGTGCGTGACCGAGCCGAAGACGAGAAAGAAGCCGGCTGCCCCGGCGGTGATCCATCCCGTGCTGACGAGCGGCCCGGCGCGCTGCACGACGATTCCGCTGAGCAAGATGTACACGGAATAACACGCGGCCGCGGCGACCACCAGGCTTGCCCCGAGAGGATCAAGACCAGCCCCACCTGCACGCTCTGCTAGGCCCCATGGCCGCACGGTCAGGAAGACCCCGCACAAAGCGAGTGCGACGGCTCCCCACTCCACCCATCTCGGCCTGGTTCGATAGACGCGCCATGCCAGGACGGTTACTAGCGCCGGGTAGATGTATAGCAGGACCGAGGTCAACGAGGCGGGTATCCGACTCAAACCGGAGAAGTACAACGTCGCCTGTACACCGTACATCAGGCCCAGGCCCAGCAAAGCCAGCGCCGCCCGACGGCCCGGGTAGAGCGTCCTTCGTCGGCGAAGCAGCAAGTATCCCATGATCAAGATAGATGCGCCGGCGAAGCGCACGCACAACACACCAGCGATACTCATGCCAGCGGCGAAGGCCAGCTTGCCCAGGATCGGAAGGCCGGAGTAGCCTGCTGCCGACAGAGCGCAAAGGCCGGCCCCGAGCCATCGTGCGCGCGATTCGGCCCTCAGACTCGGTTCTCCAGTGATGACGAGCGCAGGTGGTGAGGGGAGGGGATCCGACATTCTCGGGACAGGTGGACGACCTCAGGATTGAGTCGGGCGAATGGCCAGGGCGAACAGGCTGAAGTATACAGTCCCTGCGGCGATCCATGACGCCGGCTTTGGGCGTGCCCAAGAATGGATCCGATGGACGGGCGAGCCTGGGGCTCCAGGGTGCCCGATGACGGAACTAAGGTAGAATCCGCTTCAGGAAGGCTCTAGATGGCGACTCGAGATCGACACATTCGTGCGGGTGAGGCTTCGGCTGAGCCGGCCCGGCCGGCCCGGCGGCCGGAATGGATCAAAGTTCGCGCCCCGTCCGGTGAGACGGTTGAGTGGCTGCGGACGATGATGCGTTCGAAGGCGCTGCACACTGTCTGCGAAGAGGCGATGTGCCCGAACATGGGCGAGTGCTGGGGGTCGGGGACGGCGACGTTCTTGATGATGGGCAATGTCTGCACGCGTTCCTGCGGCTTTTGTGACATCAAGACCGGCCGTCCGGCCGCCCTCGATTGGCTCGAGCCGGAGCGCGTCGCCCGCGCTGTGCAGCGAATGGGGCTCCGCCATGCCGTCATCACCAGCGTCAACCGAGACGAACGCCCAGACGGCGGCGCGCCGATCTTCGCCATGGTCATCCGTCGGATTCGTGAGATCCAACCCGGATGCTCGGTTGAGGTGCTGATCCCCGACTTCAAAGGGTCGATCGACGCGCTGAAGATCGTCATGGACGCCCGTCCCGAGATCCTCAATCACAACGTCGAAACGGTTCCGCGGTTGTTCAGGCAGGTGCAGCCGCAGGATCGCTACGAGTGGGCCCGGGCCACGCTTTCCAACGCCAAACAACTGGACGGCGACATCCTGACGAAATCGGGGATCATGGTCGGGCTGGGTGAGACCCCGGACGAGATACGTGAGACCATGCGCGATCTTCGGTCATGGGATGTGGATATCCTCACGTTGGGGCAGTATCTCCAGCCTTCGAAGCGTCACCTCCCCGTCGAGCGTTACTACACGCCGGACGAGTTCCGAGGACTGAAGGAGTACGGCCTCGAGATCGGATTTCGCTGGGTGGAGAGTGGCCCGTTGGTCCGATCCTCCTACCACGCCGAGGAGCAGGTCAGAGCGCTGAGCGCTGTTCATCGGGGGCTGTACGGCAATTCGGCGGCAAGCCCGGCCTGATCCCTGAAGGTCTCCCGTAGAGACAATCCGGATCCCAGGCACACACCCCCGACAGGTTGTGTCACCTCCGCAGACCCACCATTCACAAATGCTCGTCCCAGGTGAGGGAAAGAGAGAAGGATGCTGTCCCTAACCCGAGAGCAGAAGGTCCCTGGCCACCACGCCGAGCGCCTGTTCGACGGCATCGAGCGCTTCCGCAAGGGATGGGCGCGCTACCATCGCCCGGACGATGTGAATCACCTTCTGCGGTTGTTCAACAAGGTTTCAATCCAGCGCGGCTACATGCTGGATTACTTGCCGGTCGGCGGGCTCGCCGCGGGTTGGATCTGGCCCTATGCGCGCAAGGCGGACCCGACCCCCGATTCCGGGCCGCCGGTGGCTCTGACGGCTATCGCCCGGGATCGCCTGATCTCCATGCGAGGCAGCGGCGAACTCCGACGGGTCGAGGTGGACACGCTATACGCCTACTTGAACCACGACCCCAGCCCGCACGGTTTGTTTGAATATGCTGTCTTCATCAGTGAATTGTGGGCGACCAAGTCCGCTTCCAAGGCCGGCGACTGGCTGGATCTGGTCCCAATCGTCACCCGGCGCCAGTTCGACAATGTCATTCGAAAGGCGGCCGATCGCGTCCAACGTGTGACGCGCCCCGCCATCTATGAACCCGTCGCCCGACTGGATGGCTCGAAGGGCGGCGAAACGCGCTTCATGGTATTCCAGGGTGGGGCGTGGAAGAGAATCACGATCCTGATTCTGAGAGTCGACGAACAAGGGGTCGTCCGCCGAGAGTTCGGCGACCTTGTGGCCAACCTGCATTGACCCACATCATGAGGTTATGAATGGGAACGATTTCGTGGGAGGAATTCGACAAGGTTGAAATGCGGGTCGGGCGCGTTCTAAGCGCGGATGAATTTCCTGAAGCGCGCCGGCCTTCGTACCTGATGACCATCGACTTCGGCCCGGATGTGGGGGTCAGGCGCTCGTCGGCCGCAATCGAGCACCTTTACGAACCCCAAGAACTGAAGGGGAAACTCGTTGTGGCCGTCACGAACTTCCCGCCCAAGCAAATCGCCAACCGGATGTCCGAAGTGCTGGTCCTTGCGGCGGTCAACGCCGACGGGTCAATGCGGTTGCTTCAGCCGGACGGGAAGGTCGAGCTCGGCGCAAGGGTGCGATAGCCCCTACCCTCGTCTTGCGTGGGCTACAAGAAAGGATGAGATTAAAGTAGCAGCCCCGCCGTGCGGCGGGGCTATGTTGTGGGCAGTTGTGTTGAAGTTCTAGACGATGACGACGTTGGCCGCCTGAAGACCTTTCGGCCCTTGCTCGATGGAGAACTCCACCCTCTGGCCCTCTTCCAGGGTCCGGAAGCCGTCCGCCTGGATTGCGGTGAAGTGGACGAAAACGTCCGGGCCGCCTTCACGCTCGATGAAGCCGTAGCCCTTCCCGCTATTGAACCACTTGACCGTACCGACAGCGCGTTCAGACATTTCTTTCTTTGCCTCCTTATGGCAAACGGGTGTTGATTTGCCCGGTCAACGTGAAGTCCTCGTCTGCCCTGGGTCTCCTACCCATTCCGAGGTCCGTCTTCCGTCTTGCCGAGCGTTAGGCGCTTGTTTCGTTCTTCGGCTGTCGGCATCACCCAAAGGGCGAGCTACCAAACCGGCCCGAGCTGCTCGAGCTCAGGCCGTGGTCTTGCGACTTCCAGACAGAACTCACATGCGTCCTACGGAAAAAGATAATAGCACCCATTCTTGCCTTTGTCTACCCCCCGCATTCAACCATCTAAAATGTTACCGGCGGGGTATGGTTCCCTCAAATGAAAAT
>CAZGRL010000230.1:0-4875 GCA_964528155.1 uncultured Anaerolineaceae bacterium | reverse complement strand
CGATGGCCCCCAGAGGCTGGATGACGCTCTGCCACATGCGGGCCACTGTCAGTGAGGTGAAGTCCACGGGTAGGCCATACTCGCCTGGCTCGCCGAAGAGAATACTCAGGCGCCCCAAGCCCCCGGCCTCGTGTTCACCGTAGAGCTGCACGGAGGCGAACCCCTGCCCTTTCAGGTACTCCACCCTCTCCTTTGCCTGCTGGAGCAACTCCGCCCGCGAACCCCATTCCAGAGCACCCACCGGGCAGCTCGTCGCACAGAACGGCCCCCCGAGCCCACTATAGACCCGATCCTGGCAGAAGGTGCACTTGGCCACCTTCGCCTCTCCCGTAAGCACGTCCTCTCCCTTCAAGTGAGGCACGCCGTACGGACAGAACTGAGTGCAGTAGCCGCAGCCTATGCACTTGGACTCGTCATAGGCCGTGAACCCGCGCTCGTCCTTGTAGAGGGCACCTGTGGGACAGACGGTCACGCAGACGGCATCCGCACAGTGCATACATTGGTAGTTCATGAAATGCCAGTCGGTCTCGCTACGCTTGTTGAGCTTGATCAACGTCCACGTGTCCGAAGACAGATCCCGTGGAGCGTCATACAGTCTCGAGACGTTCCCCACCTCTGCCGCAAGCTTCGGCGCATTCTCGGTCTCCGCAGGCAAGTTGTTCCAACGCTTGCATGCCACCTGACACGCCCGGCAACCAACACACTTGGACGAGTCGTAGAGTATGCCCAGGCGGTCTTGCGGGCTGAACTGGACTTTTGACTCTGACCACGGGGCGAAAACGCCACTCGTGAGGGCGGCCCCCGAAAGCCGGAGAAAGTCCCTGCGATTCACTTCCATCGAGTATCACCTTCCTTCTCTTGCTCCAATCTCCTCGTCCATTCGATCCCCCACTGAGTAAGCCCGGCCAGGGCGTTCTCCACCAGGGTCTCGATCTGGGCATCAACGGACGGGGACAACTCCAGGCCCACCTCTATCACCGCCGGCTGGACTCCCCACAGCACCAGCTCCTGTGGGAAGCGGCCACGCAGACGAGCCGCAGCCAGCAGATCGGCGAGCCCCATCTGATGGGGCGAGATCTTGACACCCAAGAACGCAGGCACCTCTTCACCCTCCAGACGAGTTATCGTCCCAGGTTCGGCGCCCATGTCCACCGCGTCGATCACCAAGAGGCGGTCAACGTCCTCCACCCAGGGCAGTAGATCAAGCCCCAGGGTGCCGCCGTCGAGCACCTGCACCTCTGCCGGAAACTCGCAGCGCTGAAGGAGTCGCTCCACGACCCGCACGCCGACCCCCTCATCGCGCATCAGGATGTTGCCCAGACCGAGCACCAGTGTCCGCGGCATGGCCTACATGCACCCATCCACATGCACACGGGTCAGCTCCCGACCCTGAGCATCCACCACGTGGACGGCGCAGGCCAAGCAAGGATCGAAAGAGTGGATAGTTCGCAGGATCTCGAGGGGCTGCTCCGGATCGGCGATCGGTGTGCCCACGAGTGAAGCTTCGTATGCCCCCATCTGCCCCCTGCCATCGCGCGGCGAGGCGTTCCAGGTGGAAGGCACCACGCACTGGTAGTTGGCAACCTTCTGGTCCTTGATCTCGATCCAGTGCCCCAGTGCCCCTCGCGGCGCCTCGTGGTGGCCCCAACCCCTGGCCTCCTTGGGCCAAGTGGCCGGGTCCCAGAGTTCTCCGTTGTGGATCTCGAGGTCGCCATCCGCCATGTGAGTCGCCAGTTCGTCCAGCCACGGCACCAATTGTTCGACTACCATGACGGTTTCCAAGCCCCGGGCAGCCGTGCGCCCCAGCGTGGAGAACAGCGCCTCGGGTCCAACCCCGAGCACGTCGAGCGCGCTGTCTACCAGTTGCCTGGCCCTGGTATGCCCGGACGCGTAAGCGACGAGCATCCGCGCCAGCGGACCCACCTCCATGGCCCGTCCCTCGTAGCGCGGAGCCTTGACCCAACTGTACTTACCGTCCGTCTCCAGAAACTCATAGGGCGGCTGCGGACCAGTATAGTTAGGTTCCGTCTCCCCATCCCACGGATGCTTGGCAGCCTCGTCTCCATCGCCGTACTCGTACCAGGAATGGGTGACGTATTCGGTGATCTTCTCCTGGTCCATAGGATGAACTGTACTCAGGTCCCTGTTCAGGATGACACCGGAAGGGAATAGATTCTCTCCGGCTGCATCAGCGAATTCGCCGTAGACCAGGAAGTTGCCTAGCCCCTCGCCATAGCTGGCCCACTCCTTGTAGAATGACGCCACCGCCAAAAGATCCGGGACGTAGACCTGCTCGACGAATGCTTGGGCCCCATCGAAGAGCTGGCGCATCTGGGCCAGCTTGTCGGCGTTGATGGCCGATTCACTATCGGGGTCGATGGGAACGGCCATTCCACCCACCAGGTAGGTCTGCGGATGCGGGTTCTTGCTGCCCAGGATGGCGTGCACGCGGATCACGTCTCGCTGCCACTCGAGGGCCTCTAAATAGTGGGCCACAGCCATCAGGTTGGCCTCAGCGGGAAGCTTATACTCTGGGTGGCCCCAGTACCCATTCGCGAACAAGCCAAGCTGGCCGCTACTCACGAAAGTGGCAAGCCTGTCCTTAACACCCCGGAAGTAGTCGCTGCTGGACTTGGGCCAATCGGAGATCGACTGCGCCAGCTTGGCCGTCTTTTCGGGGTCAGCACCAAGCGCACCGGTGATATCCACCCAATCCAGCGCGTGAAGGTGGTAGAAATGGATGACGTGATCCTGCACTGCCTGGATGCCGCCAAGTAGATTCCGGATGATTCGGGCATTCTCAGGGATGCTAATGCCCAGCGCATTCTCCACAGCTCGCACGGAGCTGATAGCGTGGACAGTCGTTCAAACACCGCAAATGCGCTGCGCCATGAGCCACACGTCACGGGGATCTCTTCCCTTGACGATGACCTCCAGGCCCCGCCACATGGTGCTGGAGCTCCAGGCATCGCTCACTGTGCCATCGTCGATCTCAGCCTCGATGCGCAAGTGCCCCTCGATTCGCGTTATGGGATCGATGACGATCTTCTCAGCCACCCTATTCCTCCTCCTTCTTGGTCACTTGCTGCACGGCCACTGTGCCGATGATGCCGGCCGCGACACCCGCTGCTGCACCGACGGCGGCGCCCGCCAGTGAGGATGTGTCTACTGCTGTCGGCGCTACACCCGGAAAGGCAGTGGGCGGTGTTGCCTCGTGAATGGGCACCGTCTCGTACGCTCCCCTCTCCCAGAAGTCTGGAGCCGCACAGGCAATACAGCCATGCCCAGCCGCTACAGGCCAACTGGTTCCCTCGTTCCAGCGAATTGTGGGGCAGTTGTGGAAGGCGATGGGTCCCTTGCACCCCATCTGGTACAGGCACCATCCGTTGCGGTGACCCTCATCTCCCCATTCCCTGACGAACTCGCCAGCGTCGAAATGACCGCGCCGTTCGCAGTTGTCATGGATGCGCCGACCGTAAGCAAAGAGAGGACGCCCCAGATCATCTGTCTCCGGTAGCCTGCCAAAGGTCAGATAGTGCACCAGAGTAGCCGTGAAGTTGTCCACGTTCATGGGACAACCGGGCAGATTGATGATCGGTACGCCGGAGATCAAGTCCTTCACACCCTTGGCCTCTGTCGGGTTGGGGGTGGTCGCAGGCCAGCCGCCGTAGAATGCGCAGGCACCCACAGTGATCACCGCCGCCGTGTTGCCAGTGACTTCCTGCAAGAGGTCCAGAGCGGTGCGTCCACCCACGCAACAGTAGACCCCATTGTCCTTGGTGGGAATGGCACCTTCCACGACCGTGATGTATCCTCCCTCTCGGATCGTCTCCTCCAAGGACTTCTCGGCCTGTCTACCAGACGGGGCCATGATGGTCTCGTGGTAATTGACAGAGATGATGTCCAACACCAACTCCGCCGCCGTCGGGCGATTGGCCCTCAGGAAGGACTCGGTGCATCCCGCACAGTCCTGGTACTCGAGCCATACCACCGGCGGACGTTTGGCCGTCTCCAGGGCGTGGGCAACCTTGGGGATCATGCTGGCAGGCAGGGCCAGCGTCCCAGCCATCAGCGTGCAGAACTTCAGAAAGTCCCGACGCGATACTCTTTGCTGCGCGAGCGCCTCGACAGAGTTGCTGCCAGGATGCTTCTTCATGTGCGTTCTCCCTCCTTGGTAAACTCCATTGGTGAGCGAAACGCCGTTGACCAGGCGTTGCCGCCAATCTCGAGAGCAATCCAATGAGCGTTTGCTTCTACGAGTACCCCTCCCCTCCAGTCGCCGGACCATAGGCCCTCGACACTTGGACCAGACGTCGGAGGACAGAGCTTTGGAGATGCCACAGGCTGCTTGGCCGAGGACCGCGCCAATTCTAACACAGCCCAGACAGCGTGTCAATGAACCATAGTGAAGCCCACTGGCATTGCCTCTGTTCTGTGCGTGCGCGACGTCCCACAGGACCTCGTGTACCTACCGCGCGATCACGAAAGAGAGCCGTATCCGATGCCTAGCTGGTCCCCCGGAAGGCATTTCGCCCTGCGCCGCTCCCCCACACTCATCCCCTCCGGGCAACTGCTGACTGGATGGAGCACTCTCAAGCGCATCGCGCCGTCACTGTCCGCCAGGCCGGGGCTTCGCTCGGAGACGTGGGCGGCACCCCCCTCTGGAAAGAGGCACAGTTCGACCCTGCAAGGAGTCGCCGGACTTCGCTGCCCGCCGGGACACCCCCACACCCAAAACGGCGTCCCGAAAAGGAGCGCCGCTAGGACGATGAGCCGCGCAAGTCTGCGGCCGTCGGTGCATCTCCTTTCCAAACACGGGAAGCGGAGTGGTTGACGCGAAAGCTGACCGCAGAAGGTTACCTTGTCTGGTGCGAG
>CAZGRL010000229.1:1752-4902 GCA_964528155.1 uncultured Anaerolineaceae bacterium | reverse complement strand
GGCTGGCCTACAAACTATGTCAGGCGCTCGCCTCTAGACTGTCACAAGCTGAACCGACGTCCCTGCTTGATCTTGTGTCACTGGGCACGGTCGCAGATGTCGTCACCTTGACTGGAGAGAATCGGCATTTGGTCGCGAGAGGGTTGGAGGTCCTCAACCGGCACGAGCGGCCTGGATTGTTGGCGCTGACCAAGGTCTCGCGCTACCCAACCGGGAGACTAGATGCTGCGGCCATCGGGTTCGGCCTGGGACCGCGCCTCAACGCTGCCGGAAGGATGGGCTCGGCCAGTGCCGCGCTCCAGCTTTTGATGGAACGCGATCCCGATTCGGCTCTGCGACTGGCCGAAGAACTGGAGCAGGCCAACGACGACAGGCGCAGGGCCACTCAGGATGTCGTGCAACGGGCGACAGAAGGGATCGAGGGGAAAGGGATCGATGAAATCATCGTCGTCGCCGACCCGTCCTTCAGTGAGGGGGTCGTCGGCTTGGCCGCGGCCAGATTAGCCGAGGCGTACTACCGCCCGGTTCTCGTTGCTCGTCAGGGCGAGGAGAACACACGAGGCTCGGCACGGAGCATTCCCGAGTTTCACATTACCCAGGCCCTCGATCAATGCGCCGATCTGATCGTGAGGCATGGCGGACATGCGGCTGCAGCAGGCTTCACGGTAGCGAATGATCGCTGGGACGAATTCGTGGCCAGAATTGGGGATGTGGCGCGTCAAACCCTTGCCGGGATGGAGCTGTCTCCCTCTCTCAAGATCGACGCTCAGGCGGCGCTGAGCGAGGTTGATGAGTCACTCCTTTCTTTCATCGGCCAACTCGAACCCTGCGGTCACGGAAACCCGGCACCCGTTCTGGCCGCCCACGAAGTCCGGATTCTGCAGCGTCGAGTGGTCGGTCGGGAAGGGGGACATCTGAAACTGACTCTCAGCGATGGTCAGTCGTTCCACGACGCGATCGCGTTCCGGCAGGGGAAAAAGCACGATCAGTTGCCTGAGGTTGTGGATGTGGCCTTCAAGCCCGAGTGGAATGACTACATGGGGGTTCGCAGCATCCAGTTGAATGTCGTCGATATTCGGCCGGCAAGCAGCCGAGCCGCCGCTGGAGGCGGATAGGGCAGGCGCGTGCCCGCGCAAGGGGGCTGGTTCCCCATCGTCTGAAGAACGCCGACGTGGCATTCAGTCAAAGAAGCGATACCGAAGCAGGGCCCAGGTCGCCTCGAAGGCGTCCATCAAGCCGATCTTCTTGCCCTCATGATATTCGCGCGGGTTGAAGGATATGGGGACCTCGAAGATCCGGGCCCGACGTTTGAGGAGTTTAGCCGTGATCTCGGGCTCGAAATCAAAGCGCCGCGCTTTGAGGGGAATCGCCTGAATGATCTCTCTGCGGAAGACCTTGTAGCCGGTCTCCATGTCGGAGAGAATGCTGTTGTAGAGCACGTTGGTCATCAACGTCAAGAGTTTGTTGGCGACCATATGCCAGAACATCGTCGGTCGGCGTGGGGCTCCGAGAAATCGAGAGCCGAAAACGACGTCAGCCCTGTCTTCTTCGATCGGGGCCAGCAGATTGGCGTACTCGCGCGGATCGTACTCGAGGTCGGCATCCTGGATGAGGATCACATCGCAGGTCGCGGCCTGCATGCCTGTGCGGACCGCGGCTCCCTTGCCGAGGTTGTGCTCATGCGGTACCAGCCGGACCAGGGGGTGTGCCGGGGCGATCTCCTTCAGGAGCTCACTGGTCCCATCTGTCGAGCCGTCGTCGACGACGATGATTTCGTCGGCCAGGGACACAGCTTCGACTCGACGCAGGATTTCCTCGATCGTGGCGCGCTCGTTATATGCGGGGATAACGACCGTTAGCTTCATGAACGGGGCGGATTGTACATGGTTCCGATAATGGGGACAACGGGTGATTTGCGTGGGCATGAGGGCGTGGCTATAATCTTTAGGTCGGGTAGGTGTCGAAAAGTTGAATAGGTCGGCATGTGGAGTACGCCTGGCCCACATCGGCCGGGCCCGGTCTCCAGTGGGGGACCCGTAGCTTTCGGAGGGGCAGCATGGCATTACCTCGTTCACCGGTCAGGACGGCTTCTGAAGTCCCCAGACCCAGCACTTCCAGCATGCGATTTGTTCCGGCACCGATTAGCCGGGTCGAAGACACGGGGCTGTCTCAGCTCTGGCTGCAGGACTTGGGCCTGAAGGTCTTGTACTTCAGGGGCTACCTTACGGGCTTCAAGGTGGCAGAGGCCATGGCGTTGCCCTTCGCCGGCATGGTCGACCAGATCCTGGAGGCACTGAAACGCGAGAAGTTCGTCGAGGTCAAGACACAGGTCGGCTTTGGCGAGGGATCATATCAGTACGCCATAACGGGCGCCGGCATCGCCAGAGCGCGTGAGGCCCTCGAGCGCAGCCAATATGCAGGCCCGGCGCCGGTACCGGTGTCGTATTACAACGAATCAATTCGCAAGCAGAGTCGCGGTCGCCCGACCGTACATGCAAATGTCATGCGCAAGGCATTAACTTCTCTTACTCTTTCTGAGCGCACCTTCAACAGGATCGGGCCCGCGGTCAACTCCGGCACATCGATCTTTCTGTACGGTCCCCCCGGTAACGGCAAGACGACCATCGCCAGGGCGATTGGCAGCCTGATCCTCCAGGAGGACATGTACATCCCCTTCGCCATCGACATCGACGGTCAGGTGGTGAAGCTGTACGATTCGGTGAACCACGTCCTGGCGGAGGAGGAGGATGTCACCTCATCCGGGACCGGGGGGCTGAAGACAGGCGCCAAGCGGGATCCGCGCTGGGTGAAGATTCGTCGGCCTTTCGTCGTCGTCGGAGGCGAGTTGACCATGGCCGGTCTCGACCTGGTCTTCGACGACGTCAACAAGTTCTACGAGGCGCCGTTCCAGGTGAAAGCCAACGGCGGCGTATTCCTGATCGATGACTTCGGCCGACAGCAGGTTCGCCCGCGCGATCTGCTCAACCGCTGGATCGTGCCTCTTGAAAACCGGATCGACTATCTGACCTTGCACACTGGCCGCAAGGTCGAGGTGCCGTTCGACGTGATGGTCGTCTTCTCGACAAACCTGCCGCCTCGCGATCTGGTGGATGAGGCCTTCTTGCGTCGGCTCCGCCACAAGATTGAGGT
>CAZGRL010000229.1:0-1742 GCA_964528155.1 uncultured Anaerolineaceae bacterium | reverse complement strand
GGCGATCCGGACTACGAGGACTATCGGAACATCTTCAAGCAAGTCGCCACCACCAAAGGGGTCGAGTACTCCGACAAGGGGCTGGCGTACCTACTTCAGGAGTGGTATATCAAACGCAATCGCAAGTTGCGCGCGTCGCATCCGCGCGACATCTGCGATCAGATCCTGGATATCTCGCGCTATCTGAGCGTCGAGCCGATGATGACGAAGGACCTGATCGATCGTGCAGCGGAAGCCTACTTCGTAGAGCTCTGATCCCTCCCATGCATTCGAGATGGCTGGAGAGCGCCCCGCGGGTGATTGCCCACCGCGGGGCGTCGCAGCGTGCCCCGGAGAATACGGTTCGGGCTTTCCTGGCAGCGGTGTCGCTCGGGGCACATGCCATCGAATTGGACGCCAAGCTTACGCGTGACGGCGCGGTCGTGGTTCACCATGACCGGACCCTTGAGCGGACGACCACCGGAAAAGGCCCTCTCGGCAGGCGGCGATTGGCCGAATTGGAAGGATTAGATGCCGGCGTTCGGTTCGGAAGGGAGTACGCCAGCGAGCGCATTCCCACACTGCGGCAGGTGTTCGAGGTTTTGGGTGAAAGTACGCTGTACGACATCGAGCTTTCCAACTATCGGCAGCCTTTCAACCGACTTCCCTCAGCAGTGCTCAGGATCGTCAGCGAGTTCGAGTTCCAGGATCGGGTATTGCTGTCCTCGTTCAACCCCGTGGCGTTGCGGCGAGCCAAAGAGCACCTGCCGGAGATTCCGCGCGCGCTCCTGCTGATGCGGGGCGAGCCGTGGTGGATGAGACGAATGCTGGGCGCCGCGCCGCGCGTGGAGATCGTGCAGATGGAGGACGGATTGGCCAGTCCGCAGGTCATTGATGCCATTCATAAGGGGGGCCGGAAAGCGCACGTGTGGGTTGTCAACGAGAAACGCCGCATGCAGGATCTCTTTGCCTGGGGCGTCGACGGCGTGATCACGGATCTGCCGGAGTTGGCGCGGGAGGTCCTCGATGACGGCATCCCCGCTGGTTGATATCGACCGGATCCGGGCTGCACAGCGGCGGATCGAGGGCCTGGTCAAGCGCACCCCGGTGCTACAGGCCGGGTTGCTCGGTCTGAAGTGTGAGCAAGAGCAGCCCACCGGGTCATTCAAAGTCAGGGGGGCGCTAAACAAGATTCTGGGAGCCTCGCCTCGCGATCTCGCGCCCGGTGTCGTGGCGGCCTCGGCCGGCAACCATGGCCTGGGTGTCGCTTTCGCCTGCAAACTGCGCGGGACCCGTGCGACAATCGTCGTGCCGCAAGATGCGGTGTCGGCGAAGATCGCCGGGATCATGGCTCTCGGGGCGGAAATTGTCCGGGCGCATGGTGGGTATGCCGAAGCGGAAATACAGGGCAGGCGACTGGCCGACGCGCACGGCGCATTCTGGGTGTCTCCCTACAACGACCCCGAGGTGATCGCTGGCCAAGGGACTATCGGCCTGGAGCTCGTGGAGCAGCTCAAGTCCGCGTTGGGGGCACCGTCAGGTGAGGTTTTTGTCCCGGTCAGCGGCGGGGGTCTGATCAGCGGGATTGGGATCGCATTGAAGGCCCTGGCGCCGGATGTGAGGGTCATCGGAGTGCAACCCGAGGCGTCGCCCTACATGTATGTATACTTCAGGGGTGGCGACATGAGCCAGGTGGTCGAGCGACCGACCATCGCCGACGGATTGGCGGGCGCTGTCGAGCCAAGTAGAACGGTTTGTCACGC
>CAZGRL010000228.1:0-4911 GCA_964528155.1 uncultured Anaerolineaceae bacterium | reverse complement strand
GGCGCCAGCCGCTTGGGGTCCGGTGGCCCGCTTCGGCTGATCGGCCCGAACTCCTCGTAGAACTTGTGGCCTCCACCAGGCGTGTAGACCACGATGATCTCTCCCGGCTCATCGGTCAGATTCAGGAATGCATGCGGCACCTTCGACGGCAGATACGCAAAGCCTCCCGGCTCCAGGGTGGAGATCGACTCCCCGATGCGGACCTTGTAGCGTCCCTTCAAGATGTGGATCGTCTCTTCCTGCCGGTGGTGCACGTGCAGTGGAGGTCCGCCGCGCGGCGCTACCTCGACGATGAAATAGTCAAACGCGCCGCCGGTGTCATCGCCCGTGACCTTGAAGACCAGATCACGACCCGGCCCCGATTGCAGCCGCAATCCTTCCCCTTCCGCCAAGACAATGTACTCGCTGATCATCACTCATCTCCTTTGGTTCGAATTTGTCGTCCGACCCGATGCTCTTCTGTTCAAGCGGCGATCGTCAACACCCCCAATGTGCTGAAGACCGTCGCCAACAACCGCAATGCAGGACCCAGGATTCCAGGCCTCAGTGGCACATAACCCGGCGCCAGGATGAAAAGAATGAACCCGATATCCGTGACGCTGGCCGCCGTCAGGTTGAGCCAGTATCCAAGCGAGCTGTTGTGCCAGTTGAAGACCACCGCCAGCACCGACACCAAGACGGCGAAAAACGCCAGGTTCCATGCGCTCTGGCGTAGTCGGCCCCGGATCATCCCCGCCGGCTGGCTGGAGCCGAGCTTGTAAACCTGATAGGCCGCCAGCAGGTGCAACAACCCCCAGGCCAGGTAGAGCACTGCGCCGATCTGATGCATGCTGTCTATGTCCCACCTTTCCCTGTTCAAATATGCTATAATGCGTATTATAAGCACTCTAACGATATTGTCAAGAGGCTAATCATTCGATGTCTAACCAAGCTTTCGTCCAACTCCCCTCGGACTTCGACGAGCGCTATCCGGGCGCCAGCGCCAAAGCCACCGAAGCTGCCATGAATCTCGCCCGGGCCGGCGACCTTCTGGTCAAGCGCATCTCCGAACTCGTTCAGCCTTTCGGTCTAAGCCCGTCCTCGGCTTTGGTTCTGGGCGTCCTGGCAGATTCGAAATCGCCGCTTCCCCCGAACGAGATTGCGGACCGGCTCATCCTCAGCCGGGCGTCTGTGACGAGTCTGCTCGACTCCCTGGAACGGCGAGGATACGTTCGCAGGACGCCGCACCCGACCGACAGGCGGATGCTCCTCATCGAGCTCACCGACGACGGCCGCCGGATCGCCCAAGGGTATCGGCTGGTGGTGCACCGGCATCAAAAGGCGTGGATGGCGGGCCTTACACCGCGAGAGCAAGACGAACTCATCGACATGCTTCATTGCCTCCAGGCCGCCCTGGTCGAGCAAGATGACTAGCGTATTGGCTCGAGGTCCGTGCTGGACTTTTCTGCGAAGGTGTTTAGGAAAAAGGAGGGCTGGCCAACCTGATCAAGCGACTCCCGCATTGCACCGGTTGATCCGGTAGAACACGGGCCAGGCCGACGGTCCCGTGAAGTATTGGGAGCGCGATCCTGCTGACGAGATGCAGAATTTCACCGAGGGGAGATTGAGAACTTGACTGCTTCCAGGTGGCACACGCCTTCGATCGTTTCCGCCGTCGCTTTCGCCGGGCTCTCCGCCGTGCATCTGATCGACGACTTCCTCGCCGGTGTACCCCACGAGTTCCATCTGACCGTTCCAGTCACAGAATTCCTGGCTCTGGCATACATGATCGCGCTCGTCGGCCTGATCGCCGCCGCAGCCAACCGCTCAAGCGCCGGTTATCTGGGCTTGGCGATCGCCGGCCTGCTGATTACTGTGGCCCAGCTCACAAAGAGCCTTCCGGAGATCCTGCTCCCCGGTCCGTGGCGCTCGGGTTTCCCCTCCGAGTTGATCGCAGCCTCTCTCACCGTCTCCGCCGTCTCAACCATGGCTACGTCGTTTCTTGCCTGGCGAGGGGCGAAAGCCGAATGAGAAGCGTCTTGGCGTCTAACGCAGCCGCGTGAGCGACACGCCGGGCCTGTATGTCCCATCATCAGGAGGCCAATGAACGCCGGATCACTGTACGCCGAGAGAGTCACTTCCAGAAGAACGGAAGCGCTCTTCCTCCTCCTCACACTCGCATTCCTCCTTCTGTTCGCTTGGAGGATGACGGCCAGAGGAGTCGACGCCTTGGGCATCCTCCTTCTCTTCGGCTGTGCCATCTTCCTCTTCTATTCAGTGAACTACTCCTCGCTGATCATCCGGCTGTCCGATGAGGATCTGTCCCTCAAGTTCGGCCTCTTCGCGTGGACGATCCCCCTACGAAACATCGAGGACTGCTATCCTGATGAGACCTCCCTCTGGCGCATTGGAGGGGCTGGCATCCACTTCACATTCCTGGGCGGCAGATATCGAGCGATGTTCAACTTCCTTGAACATCCCAGGCTCGTCATCGCGCTCGCGAGAAAGAGAGGCCCAGTCAGGGATATCGCCTTCTCGACCAGCCGGCCGGAGGAACTGAGAAGCCTCATCGAGACATTCAGGGCCCGGTAGGGCGGCGCCCGACGACTCGCCCTGTCCGGGCACGTAGCCGGAGCCGCTCGACGGCCAGCGACTTCGAGCGAGAGATGCTCATGCGATATCGAATCACACTGATACTTCCGCTGCTCCTGGTTGCTTGTAGCTCTTCCAAGGCATCTAGCACACTACCGACTGAATCCTCCCCTCAAGCGCTCACACCCGGCGCGGTGTCGGCTCCGACGCCCACGCCTTCTGTGCCTCGAGCCGAGAGGTGGGGGATATACTGGCTCGAGATCGAATCTCAGAAGGTGGAGCTCCTCTTCAGTTCGCCGACGGAGCTTTCTTATTTGCGCTTGAATTATCCCGGGGATCGGTTCGCTTTCTCGCAGAAAGTCGGCGGAGACGCCGACACCGAGGAGGAGATCTTCACCTTAGGCACCGACGGACGGGATCTGCGAAGAATCACCGACAACGCGTTCTGGGATCTTTACCCCGTCTGGTCTCCGGATGATCAAGGATTGCCTTCCTGTCCCAGCGTACGGACAGCCTTGGCATTTTCCTGATGAACTCCGATGGCAGCAATCCTGTGGAGCTTCTCGACTCAGCCTCCCACGAAGCCGATATCGATTGGGTCGGGGATGGGATTGCCTTCACACGGGATAGCCGCATCTGGATCATGAATGCAAATGGGAGTGAGGTCCGACCCCTCACCGATCCACCAGGGGCCGGGGAATGGGGCCGCGCAAACTTGCCCTTCGGGGATTACGACCCCAGAATCAGCCCCGATGGTTCGAAGGTGGTCTTTGAGCGTCTCTTGGGCGACGAGTCGCCGCACGGCAACTACGATCTGTTCGTCATCGATCTCGGGACATCCGAGGAAATCCGCCTGACCGACTCTGGCCGCTCCCAGGGCTTGGCAAGCTGGTCGCATTCAGGGGGACAGCTTGTCTACATCGTCGCCGCGATCGGTCAGGCCGGTCAGTACGATCTGTACATGATGAACGCAGATGTGACAGACAACCGCAATATCACACCGGACTACTTTCCTCCCCAATTTCTCTGTCATTGGGCGGTCTTCTCGAATGATGATTCCTCGATTTTCTTCATCGGGGAATGGTGGCGCGCGGACTAGTCGTGCGATTCATCAGGCGGGGAGTTCCCGGACATCGGCATCTGGCACGAACGGCGGGGCAGGGGGTCCGGAGCCGCCAGATCGCATTCAGGGGTCGAGGTTCACTTTGACGTGATGCTCAAGAACCTCAGCAAGCGACTTGCCATCCTGGGGCTTTGCCTGTTCTCCGCCGGATGCGGCCAGCGCGCGCCGGCGGCGGTCAATTCCTTCCTCCTTCGCGGCAACGTGGCCGAACTCGAAGTTACTTCCGGTCAGGTGGTTTATGCGCTCGTGTCTTCGCTTCAGGCCGAGGGAAGCCTGGAATCCGCCTACCCTCAGGTGCACCGCCTGACGATGGAGCCAGACCCGTCGCAGGCAAACGTCCAGCACATGCGCTGCACGGGAGCCGATACTCAAGGCACCCAGGCGGAAGACTGCATCCTGCTCAATCAGGCCGGCGACTTTGTCAGGGTGCAGCCGATCACCTGGGAGAGCGAGGCCTTCTACATGTACAGGATCTACGTCTCTCCCCGGTTGATCTTCGTAAGAATCGATCCAGCCAAGGATTTCGTCGCCATCGATGTGTATCTGATGCATGAGCCGGACCTGTGGGAGGCCGTCGACCACGCCATACGGACGATGGCGGACGAAATCGGCGCGCGGCCGTTCCGACCATGAGGGCTCTCTGACAGCTGCTCCGGCACTGGCGCGTACCAGGAAGGACATCCAGTCCTCGGAAAATCACCGTCTGGCCCCATAACGCAAGCACCCTGACTCGGCCGACTGCTCTTGGAGAACAATGCTAGTCTGGCTCGAACGCGCAGAGGGTAAATAGACGGGTTCGACGTTTTATTCGAACGCCACCGCAGGTCGCCCTTCTGGGAGAGGAAACAAGAAATGTCTCAGGCGCAACGACACGACACTGGCCGGATCCCCGCCGTGGATCCGCGCTGGAAAGATCTCTACAGACTTGGCGGCATCTTCTGCGTCATCAACTTGACAATCGTCGTAGTGGCGATCGTCGCCTTCTTCATCTGGCCGTACTCGCCGGGCGCGACTTCAACCGAAGAGACCTTCATGGCCATTCAGGCCGACCGTCTGGGCGGGATCATGTCACTCGATTTCTTCTTCCTCGTGGGGGACCTTTTCTCGATACCGATCGTGCTCGCCCTGTACGTCGCCCTCAGGCGTGTCAATGAATCGTATGCCCTGGTCGCCCTGGTCCTTGGGTTGATCGGCGTTGTTTCCCTGATCCCTTCTAG
>CAZGRL010000227.1:0-4912 GCA_964528155.1 uncultured Anaerolineaceae bacterium | reverse complement strand
GTTGAAGAGCGCCTTGCCGCGAGCTGCGACGGGGTCCAGCGTCGCTACCCCACTGGCCGGACGCCCACTGCACCCGAACAAGAGCAAGCCCGCGGCGGCGATCGCAAGCCACACCGGGTGCGCATTCGCGGTGAACATGACAGCCGGGGTCCTCGCCGAGGAGCGCGCCGGCTGGGTCGATCGCAGAGCTGGAGGCATCTCGCCCACCCCTGCCCTAGGTCAGATTTGCAGCCGCCCATGATCCGCTGGAGCGAAGCCGCAGGAACATCGTAACCACTCCCAGGAGGATTCCGACACCCATCACAATGAAGCCTAGGCGGAGATCGGCGGCGATCTCAAGAATGATGAAAAGCAACAGGCCGATGTTGATCGTCCATAGCGCCGCCGGCTCGCCCCAAGCGAGCACCTCCCGCGAGTCCGGTGTGAGGGCCGAGTAGGCTGCCAGCAGCAAGTTCGTCATCGTCCCGACGAACGCTGCGTGGGCAAAGCCAGCCTCAAACCAATTGGGAAACCCCGTAGGATCTTCGGACGACAGCGGATACAGGAATCCAAGGAAGTAAACGACGAACCAGAGCGTACCGACAAAAGCCCATCCTCGCGACGATCCGCCACTGGGGCCCATTCGGATTGAGCGCCAGACGACTCTGGCCAGGAAAGTCACGAGGCCGACGAGCAGCAGGATCAGGAAGAGTGGCAGGAGCACGTCGGCCAGGTTGAAGGCGAAGGCGATCGGGACCAGGATGGCGGCGATCACCCAGGCCACCGCCTGGAGAAGCCCGAAGGCCGTCCGGCGCCCGGCCGTCTCGCCCAGCGTCAGCCAGTCAATCACCGCGCTGGCAAGCACGAACATGTAGGTGTCCATGATTACGGCGTGGGCGCCCACCCCGTCATCTTGGCAGACGGGCAGGAATTCCCCGATAGCACGCTGCATCCCCAGCAGCATGCCGACGGTGGCTCCGACGGCTACGACGAGCAGCGCCGACGCCGCCATGATGTGAACCGTCGCCGTGACCTACTGATGACGAAGTTGCGCCAGGGCGAAGATCGCCGAAACCCACAGCACGAGCACGGCCCCCGCGCCGAACATAGGCAGCAGGTCCACCAGGAACCCACTTGGCCGTGAGAAGGCCAGGCCGAAGGTGGGCACGTAGCAGGCGAAGACAATGATGGCCGCCCAGGTCAGAGTTCGGACTCGCCGCTCATACGCATGAGAGACATCTCGCTGGCCGGTCAAGATCCAGATGGCGATCCCGATGGCGGAAAGAGTGATCCAGCCGATGCTGCCTCCATGCAGATGGATCAGAATCTGCCAGCGGGGGATGTCGCCGACTGTGAGTGCGTTCTCGAATCCGAAGAAGATGTTGATCAAGAAGATCAGCAACGACGCCATGAAGACAGTTCTGAGGCTTCTCCAGACGGACAGGTTCTCCACCGCTGCAATGTTCATCGGCCAGCCTACCTTGGCACAAGGAATCCTAGAATACCCAGGGAATACAACCCGAATTGTCGATTATGGTTACTGGGATCCACTCCGACGATTGGAGGGCTCGACGGACTCGCACTTGAACGAGCGGAAAAGCAGAGTAGACTGGCCTAAATCGTGGGGTTCAGGCACGCCCCCTTCAGTGAAAGGATGCCCGCAATGGAGAAATCGGGATTGGAGCGGTTGTCACCGCTCATAGGCGTCATCGGGGTGGTACTGATCATCGCCGGAGCGATGATCACCGGGTTCTTCAGCTATCTCCCCGCGGCCGACGAGGTGGCCGCGTTCTACAACACCCGCGCGACCCAGGCTGCACTGGGCGGGTATCTGGGAGTGCTCTCGGGCTTCTTTTTCATCTGGTTCGCCGCCAGTCTACGCAGTGAGCTCCGGCGTCACGAAGCGGGAGAGGGGCGCCTGTCCGATCTGGCGTTCGCCGGCGGGGTCGCCGCTGCCCTTGTCATCGGCCTGGGCTTTAGCCTGATTGCGACGGCCGCCGCGCGGGCTAGCGCGCCCGGGGGGATCAGCACGGTCGGGGCCATCACGCTGTACGACCTCTCCAGCACAGTCCAGGGCGGGCTGTACGCAGTCGCGCTGGCGGTCATGATCGAGGCCACGGCCGTCGTCGCATTTCGTCACCGCGCTTTCCCGTCCTGGTTCGGCTGGGTCAGCTCGATCCTGGCTCTCATCCTGCTGACCCCCTACGGGTACATTGGCCTTTTCGTCGCTCCGGTCTGGTTGGCGGCTGTGAGCATCTGGCTGTATGCACGGGGGAGGATGGCTGGCACGGGCTAGCGCGCAGTTGGCGGCGGCCAGCGAGTGGCGGTCAGCCATCAGCGTTCAGCAAACAGCAATAGGCGACAAGCAGTAAGCAATAAGCAATGAGCCAAGAGCTGTCGGCGGTCAGCGATCAGCTGTCAGCTATCCGCCCCACCCTGTTGGGACTGAACCGCGCTTCCCGTTCAACCCATACCGCGGTAATGCCCCCACGCCTTACGCGCGCCTTTCATTCCGGCCCACCCGCTCGAGCCAGCACCTAAGATGATCCATGCAAGTGTGCTCGATTGGATGTGGAGGGAACGACGAGGATTCGAAGGCCTGACGGACTCATCGACCACATGGACCGCCGATGGTGTACTCGCGTCGCCTGTCTCCTGGCGGTGCTCGTGGCCGCGTGGGTGATCCTCAGCCACAAGGCCAACGCTCTGAGCCTGGGGGGCGAGATCCTCATCCTCACGCTGGGCTTCGGTTTCATCCCCGATCTCGTCGACGGGCACGGAGAAAGTCAGCGGGAGTCGGGGGGCCTATCGAAACTCGAGGCGGAGATCCGTGATCTGCTCGATAACCTGGGGGAGGGCTTTCACGTCCTGCACGACCTGGAAACACCCCAGGGAACGATTCGACACGTCGTGTTCAGCCGGGGAGCCGGCGTATTTCTGATCGAAGCCAGGCCTGATCGCAACCACGTCGCGCTCGACCACACATCTCTGTCGTGCGAGAGGCGCGGGCCGGAACCTCATGTCGTGGACCAGTGCACCGCCAAGGCATACTGGTTGCGCGACCGGATTACCGAGATCGTCGGCGAGAAGCCCTGGATCAGCCCCATTCTCGTCATGCCCAATGCCTTTGTCCCCCAGGACCTCAAGCTCGACGGCGTCCGAATCATCAACAAGGCTTTGCTCGTGTCGACGCTTTCCGAAAACGGCGGCCGCCGTCGAAAGAGCAACCTCATTTGGGACGCACGCGGCCTCGTCGGCGACTCACTGTCTGGATAGGGGACAGCGATCAGCGTCCAGCAACAAGCAATCGGCAATAAGCAGCTAACAATAAGCAATAAGCAACTAGCGATAGTAGAAGAGCTCCCAGGCGGCAGCTTGAAGCCTGCAACTTGGGACTCTTCTCTTGCGTCCTGCGTCTTGTGTCCTGCGTCCTAGAGCTTGGAGCTTGAAGCTTGCAGCCTCACTCGTAGCGCAGCGCCTCAGCCGGCAGGACGCGAGCGGCTTGCTTCGAAGGCAGATACGTTGCCAGGAGCGTCATGCCGTAGGCCAGCCCGACGACGAGCGCAATTGAGCCCCACGGAACGGAGAAGGTCAGGCCGGGCACGTCGGCGGAGATGTCCGTGATGAGTTGGTACGCCGGAATGAGCGCCAGACCCGCCCCCAGGCTGATCCCGAGCAAGGCCACAAACGAAGCCTCCACCATGAAGCTCCAGCTCACCATGTCCGCCTGGAATCCCAAAGCCCTGAGCACACCGATCTGCTGCCGGCGCTCGACGACGGCCCGGGTGCTGATCACGCCCAGCGCTGCCACGCCTACGATCAGGCCCAGCGTCAGGAAGCCCAGCAGGAGATCTTGAACCGCTCGCTGTACCGCCTGCTGATCTTCGATCTCCTGAATCTGATCGATGGCTTCCAATCCGTTCTGCATGAACGCGCTCTCCAGCGCCGAGGCCGCCTGCTCACGATCGACGCCTTCTGCCAGACGAATGTAGTACGTGGTTGGAGTCGGCGGATCCGCCAGGGCTTTGTCCAGCGTCACCTGAGAGGTGATCAAGCCGTAGCCGGCGAAGTTTCCCGGCTCGAGCACGCCGATCACGGTGACCTCGAACGGCTCTTCACCAGGCCTGCGAACGCGAAGCCGGATCGGCGGCATGGATTCATCCTCGATATAGAAGCCGGTCAGCTTGAAGTCCGGGCCGCCAATGACTACGCTCGTGTTGCTCCGGGACGGGACGGGCAAACTATCGATGATCGCGTAGCCGGGATGATCACGTACAGTCCGCCACACCTCTTCTTGGCTGTCGTAGCCGTCGGCGAAGAGGGCCAGGTTGAAGCCGACGTTGTCGAGGTATGCAGCGTCCACCCCGCGCACCAGATAGCCTCCCCAGCTCCCGCCTTCCTGCTCCATCTCCACCGACGTGACAGACTCTGCTGCCACAACGTCATATCCGATCGAGCGCAATTGGGCTTTGGCGTTGATCGATCGGGCCAGGTTGGGGATTGGGTTGTTGGAGCTGACTTGCGCTCTCAACTGGAAGCCGCCGGTCAAACCTTCGGTGTTGGCGAAGAAGGCATCGTTGGCCTTGAAGGCGGTCGCCATGAAGACCACGCTGAATACCACGACCCCAAACATCCCCAGGGTCAACCCTGTCCGGAAACGGTTCGCCAATGGATAGGCGACTGCTATGCGCAGGACCGGGGCCAGACGAGCGCCGCCCCCCAGGGCGCGCAAGATGACCTTCAACAAGAGATCGGTGTTGTACATCACGACCATGACTGCGCCGACGACCATCATGAAACCGGCGATGAAGAGCATCTCCGGCCCCGATTTCAGGTCTTTGACCCCGATCGCCTCGAAGGTATTCGACGGCAGCGACCAGAAGATGGTCAAGGCCAGACCCATGATGGTGAAAGCGATGCGCTCGGCGAGGTC
>CAZGRL010000226.1:2489-4914 GCA_964528155.1 uncultured Anaerolineaceae bacterium | reverse complement strand
TTCGCGAGCGCGATCCAGCATGGGTCGTAAGCGGAGACACCGACGCTCTCGCGGCTACTCAGGGCAGCCACCTCCCGACGTGGATTGGGGCTAGCCAAATTCTCAAGGCCGAAGCCAATGAGCTGCGGCTCACGCAGACCATCAACGACGCTGACGGAGAACGCCAGATGCCGTTTCTCGGATTGGCAACCGGCCTCGATGTCGAGGAATATTCCGTCTGGGATCCGACGCTTGACACCTACCCTGCGGCATTGGATCTCGAACTCAGGCAGAGCGGACGACATTCCGGCGACATCTACGAGCCCGACGGTGACGTGGTGATCTTCCGAGGAGAGGCCCTCAGGCGCAGTGGCGTATCGGTGACACGATGAGCGACCTCAAGTTGGCACTCCTGGAGCTCTCCTCATCGGCAGAGACCGATCTCACTGGTGGCGGGTCCTACGACTCGATCGCTGGCACGTTTGCGCTGGACGCTCAGAGCGACTCCGAGTTCACGGCACTCGGCTCGGGCTGCGGAATCACCTGGGGAGGCGACGAGGCCGCGACCGTCGTCGCGGATTGTTCCTTGACGTTGGCGGCGGCCAGCGCCAACTCTGATCTCTCGCTGCGCTGGTACGTCGACGGCTCGGCAGTTGGCCAGCCCGTGCACCTTCAGCCAGCCAACACAAACCCGCACCCAGTGTCGGTGCCTCAGCTGCTGCCGGTAGATGCCGGCAAAGAGATCGAGCTCAAGCTCGCCAACAACACGGATGACACCAACGCGACGGCGCAGACAGCGACGATGCGGCTGCAAGTCATCACTCATTCCTGAGACGAGACATGAAAGTACGCAACGGCCCCATCCAGATCATCAAGCAGTGGGACTTGGTCAACGGCAAGCCCAAGCTCATGAAGCACATCACCTACGCTTCCTCGCTTCACGTGCTGGGTTGCGCGGCGGGTCCGATCGTCGGCTTGATGCTCATGCACGCGAAGGCACTTGGCGTCTGGGAGTGACCCATGTTCACCGTCGAGGTCGATTGCTCTGGCCTCGACCAACCGGAGGCGCGCACCAAGATCGCGCTCGGTCAGCAGCTGCGAACCGCGACGACTGGGGCCGCTGCGGAGGCAGTCAAGTTCGCCAAGGCCAACGCCTCGTTCACCGATCGGACGGGGCAACTTAGAGCCTCGATTCACGTCGAGACGTCCAGCTACTCAGCGCGCTCGGCGGAATCGGCATTCGTGTCACCGCAATTCTATGCTGGCTACGTCGAGTACGGCACGCGGGCGCATGAGATCTGGCCCAAGGAAGGCCACGGTTTTGTCGGACCACTGAGACGCAGTCAGGGACGCAGAGAGCTTGAGGACATTGGGACACACCGCGTCATGCTCAGATGGTTCGTCGGCGGTGACGGGTCTCCAGGCAATGAGGGTCAGGCTGTATTCGCTCGCATGGTCCACCACCCCGGCAGCAAGCCGTACCCGTTCATGCAACCGGCGCGTGACCACGCCGAAAGCTGGCTGCTCACTGAGCTTGAGCTCGGGTTTCTGAAACTCCACGCCATTTGGGCGTAACTAAGGGTGAACAAGGAAAAACGATGGCAAACCTCATCAAGGTCTACCCGAATCCATGGTGCAGCGTCGACGTCGACGGGAACCCCAACGGCGTCGTGCCATTCGACTGCGTCCGACACATCGACCTGAACGAGTTTGTGGGAGCGCAGCGCAAGGCAGAGATCATTACCGCCGAGGTCAGCAAGACGTTCAAGGGCAAGGTCACTGGCAAGGAGCTCGTCGCGACCGTGACGCCGGGTCGCCAACGCACACACATCGAGTTCTTGGGAGTCCCGGCGGCAGAGCTCAAGGACAACGGAGCAAAGAAGCTACTGAAGGCCGCTCCGGTAGAACTTCCCCTGACTGCGTACTACCGCAAGCGCGTCTTGCGAGGAGAGCTGCTCTGTGCCGACGAGCAAACAGCGAAGATCTGTTCGGTAGCATTCGTGCCGCCACAGGTGCTGCTCTCCGAATCGGCCAGCGGGAGATCGATCCAAGACCTGAAGTCCATCGCGGCAGGCTTCGCCAAAGCCGCAAAAGCACCAGCCGGCGAGCCCGGCCCCAGCAAAGCGCCGGCCTCGTCCGGCGACAAGTGAGGACACATGGCATCTTTGATTGTTATCGACGGGCTGACGGCCGACGACAAGGTCCCAGGCGGATACGCCGAGACGAAGTACGGACAGGGGCGCGTATCGCTCGGCGCAGGAGCCGTCAAGTGCCTGCTGATCGGCTACATGCTCGCCGCTGGTTCGGCCACGGTGGACTCGTCTGTAGATCAGATCTTCGGTCAGGCGGAGGCCGATGCTCTCTATGGCGAGCGAAGTCAGCTGTCCTCCATGGCGTCGGCGGCGTTTAGGGCCGTCGGAGAGGGAGGTGTAGAACTCTGGGGGGC
>CAZGRL010000226.1:0-2479 GCA_964528155.1 uncultured Anaerolineaceae bacterium | reverse complement strand
CCGACGGCAGAGGCTGGCGCCGGAGTTGTGGCCGACATTGACATTACTGTTGGTGGAGCCTGGACGACGAATGGCTGGTTCGACCTGTACGTCGGCGGGCGCAGACATCAGATCGTCGTTGGGGCAACTGACAATATTGCCGCTGTAGTTGCCAGGATCGAGAGCGAGATCGAAAAAGACCCCCACGCTCCATGGGCGGTGACTGACGCCAGCCCGGTCGCCACGATTGTGACCCAGAACAAGGGGGCGCATGGAAACCAGTACTACGTCGCCGTTGACATGAAGCACGCCCCGACCGGACTGACTGTCGTGCCCGAGGGGGCTGCGGTGGCCGGAACAGGCGGGCTTTATCCGATGATCAACGGCGCAGGCGACCCGACGATGACCACTTTACTCGGTCTGATTGAGGCTGAAGAGTACGACATCATCGTGCATGGCTTCAACGATGCCACGAGCCTGGCCGCTGTGGAGGCTCACGTCGACGGACAAGCGATCTCGACCATCGGGCATCTAGAGCACGTCGTGTGTGCGACCAACGTGGCGTATGCCACGGCCATCGGTCTGTCTGCGACGACGCTCAACGCATACCGCGTCTGCATGCTCTGGGACGAATACAACGAGGCGCATCCATGCGAGTGGGCCGCACAGTTTGGGGCGATCCGAGCAAGCCGCGAGGGCACAAGTCCCTGGCAGAACTACATCGGTACCGAACTGAGTGCAGCAGCACCGAAGCGCTACGGACCCGCCGTGGCAACTCACGCCGAGCTCAAGGCAGCGCTGAACAATGGCCTGTCACCGGTGACGACCGTCAATGGCGTCTGCAAGATCGTGCGACCCATTGTGACGCATTGCCTGAATGGGACGAGCCCCGACTATCGCTGCTACGATCTGCCCGATGCGGTGGTGCCGGACCGGATCAACAAAGAGCTGCTCGCTTCGTGGGCAGCGTTCGCGGCCGCCAACCCGAGCGTCCAGGCGGATCCTGCAGCCGGGGAGAATGTCCCGTCCGGCGTCGCCTACCCGGCCCTGTGGAATACGCAGGTCTACTCCGACATGTTGACCTGGCAGAACCAGAACCTCTGGATCATGGACGTCGACGAGTACCCGCCCACCTCCGGATGGGACTCCGACTCCAAACGCATTGTCACTGCGGCGCCCTGCGTCGTGCGCCCGGTCAACGCCCAAGGCGCGATCTCGGTCCGGCAGATCGCATCGTAAACACAAGCTCCGCCGCGGTCGTGCCCGGCGGCAAGGACTCCTGTTGTTCACCCGCGGGAGCCCAGGCACGACGCATTCTCAACCCGTAGCGGCGTGGCCGCACGAGGAGGTCGTCACACATGGCAAACCGTTACCGCCACGCATCCGTCTACATCGACAGCGTCAGAGCCGTAAAGCTCACGGGCGGCACCTACCGCCTCAACTCGGCATCCGAGCCCGTCTACAACGACAACGGCTATGACGGCGAGACGGAGGCCCCATTCATGAGCGAGATCACGGCGAACACCGCTGAGCAGGTCGGATCCTCTGGACTGGACCTGCACACGCTGATGTTGCGTCGCACCAAGCTGCGCGTCGCCGTTACGAGTCTCGAGGGCAAGGTCCACGAAATGAAGGACATGCGGGTAACGCAGGCGGAGACAACGTGGGCGAACCAGAACGGGACCCACACGGGCAGCTACACGCTACGCGCCGGCGAACCGAACATCGTCGGGGGGTAGCCCGAACAATCCACATTCTCCAACTACACGGGTGAACAATGGCGAAAGCCAGCCAACTGATGAAGGGGAGGCGCGCGATCCGATGCGTGCCATATCCCACATGCAACGCCGGTCACCTGCTCGGCGGTCAGCCACAAGAGCTGGCCGATACCGCGCTGGAGGCCGGCGTTTCTTCGCAGCAGCCCATGGTCGGGTTGAGGGCCTTGACGGGCGTCGAGTGGTCCGAGGTGCTCGAGTGTGCCTCTGCCTTCGAGTCTGACAAGACATCGGAGCGCTACGAGCTCGGCAGGATGGTGCACGCCTTGCGCCTTGGCTGCATCGACCCGGATGATCCCAAGCAGGGCCTGTTCTTCGATGGCGGTGCGCAGCAGATCCTGGCGAGCACGGATCTCGGTCGAGACGGTATCGCCTATCTCTACGAGCAGCTGGAGGAGTGGCAGGACGAGGTCCACCCTCAGGTACTCCGTATGGACTCGCATGAGCTCGACGGGGCAATCGCAAAGCTCGCTGGCGACGAGGACAGCTCGCGGCGTTTTTTTTCCGAATTGCGTGCAGGTATGCGGTGGAGCTTGGCGCGTTCTATGGCGAGCCTGCTTCTGATCTTTCTCAGTTCCAAGTCTGGCTCTGGTTCCGAGAGTCCGGCAAAGAGGCCGAGCTCAGGAAGCTCGCGGAAGCGGCCGGCAAAGAAGGCTAGTGGTAAGCGCAAATGAAGGCTTCCGCTTTTCGCGTCCCCGGAGAGCGGCGACTCGCCGTCAAGCCCG
>CAZGRL010000225.1:0-4938 GCA_964528155.1 uncultured Anaerolineaceae bacterium | reverse complement strand
CTGGACAAAGCTCCGGACCAGAAGTAGCTGCTGCGGCCACTACGGCGAGCCCGGGTGCTGAGAGGCCGGTGCCGGCTCGGGTGCCGAGCCAGGGCAGCAAGGGGGCGAGGGCTAGCAGGTCCGTCGCTCGCGTGGGTGCTGTCGGCAGCACAGCCACCAGGGCTTCGATGGTGCTCAGGGCGTCGCCGCAGCTACGCGCGGCATTCTCACTACAAGGACGATCTCACCATCGCGGAGTGACGCCTCCAGCGTTCCGCCGTGCAGTTGTACCAGATCGCGGGCGATGGTGAGGCCAAGACCCGTACCCGCCGACCGCCCCGTGCCGGCCCGATCCCGCCGGTAGAATCGTTCGAAGAGCCGAGGAAGCTCCTCCGGCTCAACGTCGGGCGCAGTATTCCCTATCTCGATGCAGGCCTGTTCTGGCTGCCCTGGTTCGAGAAAGGTGTGAACACGGATCTCACTGCCCGGCGGCGTGAACTTGAATGCGTTGTCAAGCAGATTCTCAAGGGCACGCTCCAGCTTCGCCCGGTCTGCCGGCAAGGTGACGCCTTTGCCTAGAACCGTAGAGACTCCTACGCCCTTCCGCTCTGCCACGGATGTCATGCGCGTCAGGATGCTATCGACGAGCGCCTCAAGATCTACCTCATCGCGCTGGAGCACGGCCTGCCCGGACTCGAGCTCGGACAGATAGACGAGGTCATTCAGCCGGCGCGCCAGCCTCTCGGCCTCCTCGTAGATGACGCCACCCACACGCTTCGATTCCTCCTCACCCTGCACTACGCCAGCTCTTAGCGCCTGCGCGAAGCCAAGGATCGAGGTCAGCGGCGTCTTGACGTCATGCGAGACGCTCGCCACCAGCGTGCGCATCTCCTGATACGCTTCTCCCACCCGCGTTGCCATAGATGAGAACGACCGCGCCAGTTGCCCTACCTCGTCCCGTCGCCTAACGGAGACATCGATGTCGAACGTGCCCTGGGCCATGAGCTCGGCGGCCGCCGTCAGTTGGTTCAGCGGACGGGTGATGCCACGCGCGATGATCAAGGCGAATCCGGTTGCGATGGGTAGGGCAATGCCGACCGCCAGCGCCAGCCAGGGGAGCAGGTTCAACCAAGCGCGCGCGATCGTGTCCTCAGAGAGCACGATCGCCATCTGGTAAGGCAGGACAAGCGTTTCGCCCACCGGGACAGGCCCGCGCAAAGGCGGCTCATCGGGATCGGCTGATATGGATATTCGCCGCCCGCCAACGACCAGCGCAGGGGACGGTGCGACCAGGGTGAGGTTTTCCCCGCCTCCAGCCTGCACGTGCCATGTCTGACGCCGGTCAGGAGTAGAGGGCTGAGGTTCTGATACGCTGCTGCCCGGCGGGATTTCCAGTTGTGTGCCCGCCAGTTGACCGCCGGTGTCTTCCACGACCAGCCCGGAGTAATCGAACATGAGGATGCGCACATCGTAACGCTTCGCCGCCTCGCCGACGTAATCCCGTAGCTCTGACACCGAGTCTCCAGCCAGGAGCCCCTGCAGGAATCCGCCCTGAATGCTCGGAGCCGTTGCAGTCACGTGGTCGAGGGCACGCTCCTTCTCTTTGCCGTGGGTCAGGAGGACGAACACGGTGCCAGCGAGGATCAGCGCTCCCACGACCAGCAGAGCGGAAGCCGCCACAAGCTTCCCCTGCAGCGTGTCGAGGATGTTCCAGCGCCGTCGAGACACCCTATGCCTCCGTCACCATGCGATATCCGGTACGCCAGACTGTTTCGATGCGCAGGCCGCTGCCCTTCAGCTTCTCGCGGAGGCGAGCGACGTGTACGTCAACGGTCCGGAGTGCGTAGAACGATGTACCCCATGCCAGGTCAAGCAGCCGATCCCTGTCGAGCACCACGTTCGGAAAGCGGGCAAACGTGGCTAGCAGATCGAACTCCTTCGGCGTAAGAGGTACGACTTGGCCGCGAATACTGGCTTCGTGGCAGTCCAGGTCCATCACGAGGTAGCCCAGTTCCAGCCGTCCCAGGTACACCCGGCGATCGCTATGAGCCCGTCGGAGGATGGCATCGACCCGCGCCACAAGCTCGTCGGGGTTAAACGGCTTCGTGACGTAGTCATCAGCGCCCAGTCGCAATCCTGCAATCTTGTCGATGTCGGAGGAGCGAGCCGTCAACAACAGAATCGGCACGCGGCCTCGTATCTTGCGACAGATCTGGAGGCCGTCTGGCCCGGGCATCATGATATCCAGGACCACGAGTGCCGGCCGCGATTCCCATAGCTTGCGCAACGTCTCCTCACCGTCAAACGCGGTCTCCACGCGATGTCCGGCCCGCCGCAGGTACAGCGACACAAGCTCGACGGTGTGCTCATCGTCATCGGCAACAAGAACCACTCGATCGTCCATGCAAGCGGCCTCGCCTGAACGGGGCTCCGCAGGGGAGTCGCCAGACTCACTTGCAGGGCTCGCCTGTCCCAATTATATCTCCCCGCTCATCTCTCTTTCGGCGCTACCGCCTGATCGGTGGGGGCACAGCTTCGCCCGATGGCGGCTTCCCGTAGCCGGCTCACCGTCCATCCCAGAACTCACCGCAAGATGGTTAGCGCCCATTCCCTCCCTATCCGGTCTTCGAGTCACTCCGCCCGAAGGGCCTCGATGGGGTCAAGGCGGGACGCCCGAAACGCAGGGTAGATGCCAAAGAAGAGTCCGATCAGGACTGAGACGCCGAACGCGGCGAAGATGCTCAGCGGAGTCACCACCGTCGTCACCGGCGAACCGGTGCCGAAATCCTGGCCATTGGCGATCCGCGCGGCGGCAACCCCCGCGATCACGCCAAGCGCTCCGCCCGCCAGTGTCACGATAACGGCCTCGATGATGAACTGCATGAGGATGTCGCCCCTGCTGGCGCCGACCGCCTTCCGGATACCGATCTCGCGCGTCCGCTCCGTTACAGACACCAGCATGATGTTCATGATGCCGATGCCGCCGACCACCAGCGAGATGCCAGCGATGGCGCCCAGAAGGATCGTCATTGTGCGGCTCACCTTGTTCGCTGTGCTGAGGAGATCGCTCTGGGTCTTGACCGTGAAGTCCTCCGTGGAGTCGTGGCGCTCGTACAAGAGTTGCCGGATATCTTCCTGCGTCTGTTCGAGCTTGCTGCTCTCCGTAACCTTGACGACGATCTCCTGGACATTCGACGCCCCGGTCGCGCTGCGGCCGAAGGGTACCCGGGCCAGAAACGTGGTGAGCGGCACGAGGATCTGAGTGTCGTCAGTACCGCTTCCGGACGCACCCCGTTCCTCCATGACACCGATCACGGTAAGACTCAGGGAAAACGGCCCAAAGCTGAGACGCACGCTCTTGCCGACCGCGTCCTCTGGCGTATCAAAGAGATCTTCGGCCACCTGGGCGCCCAGGACCGCGTTCGCCGTCTTCCGGCGCATGTCCTCGTCGGTGAAGAACCTACCGGCCGCGACTTCGTAGCTTCGAACGTATTGGAAGTCCGGCTGGGTGGCGGTCATGGCGCTAGCGGTGGTGTTCCTCCCGTTGCCGAGGATCTGCGTCTCCAAATCCAGCGAGTATTGGGCGACCACCCCCCCAACGTATGGGAAGCTTTCGGTGTCCTTGATCGCCTCAGCGTCCTGGCTAGTGAGCGTAGATGCAGTCATGCGGATAGGGCCGCCGCCCTGCTGGGTTTGTGTGGGTTCGATGACGAGGAGGTTGCTGCCGAGCCCTCGCACCTCTTTGGTCACGCCCTGTTCCGCACCCTGGCCGGCCGCCATGAGGGCGATCACGGCGCCCACGCCGATGACGATGCCCAGCACGGTGAGGCTGGTGCGGAGCTTGTTTGTGCTGAGTGCCACGAACGCCGTCTGGATCAGATCGATCGCGATCATGCCGACGCCCCCTCTGGATGCTCGGGCCGCATCAACGTCAGCACACTCATCCTCTCCGGAGGCGCATCCGAGACGATGCGCCCGTCACGCATCTGGACCAAGCGGCGCGTATAGGCCGCCACCTCCAGCTCATGCGTCACCAAGACGATCGTGATACCGCGCTCGTTGTTGAGCTGGACGAACGTCTCCATCAGATCCGCTGTGCTCTTCGTGTCAAGGGCACCCGTCGGCTCATCGGCGAGGATCAGGGCAGGATTCGTCACCAGCGCCCGAGCGATGGCAACGCGTTGTTGCTGGCCGCCCGACATCTGCGTCGGCCGGTGGCGCGCCCGGTCCAGGACGCCGACTTGCGCCAGCGCGCGCACAGCCAGCGCCCTCCGGTTGCGCGAGCCCCGGTAGGTGAGGGGCAACTCGACCTGCGCGATCGCCGGCAAACGCGGGAGCAGGTTGAACGACTGGAACACGAAGCCGATGCGCCGGCTGCGCACCCTGGCGAGCTGCACATCGCTCATCCGGTGCACATCGTGGCCTTCCAGTTCGTACGTACCACGCGTGGGCCTGTCGAGGCAGCCCAGGATGTGCATGAGCGTAGACTTGCCCGACCCGGATGGCCCCACAATGGCCAGAAACTCACCGCGTTCGATGTCCAGGTCGACGCCCTGTAACGCGGGGACGAGGACGTCGCCGGCGCGATAGACCTTGGTGATGCCGCGGAGGCGGATCACTACGGGCCTCCTATGATGATGCCGCCCCCGGGTCCACCGCCGCCCTCGGGGCCGCCGAACTGCTGGAACGAGGGACCCGGTTGAATTCCGGCGACTGAGGTGGCCTGTCCCAACGTCGTGGCGCGGCCGGGGATGATAATCGTCTGCCCTTCCTCCAGGCCTGCCGCGATCTCCGTGTTCGTGCCATCGCTCAGCCCCGTCTGAACGACCACCATCTCGGTTGAACCATCGTCCTTCTGCACCTCGACCACGCTGTTCTGTCCCTCGGTCTGGATGGCGCGGTCGGGAATCACAAGCACGTTCTGGGCCTGATCCACTGTGATCGTCACCGTGGCGTTCA
>CAZGRL010000224.1:0-4942 GCA_964528155.1 uncultured Anaerolineaceae bacterium | reverse complement strand
GGTGCAAGGGCGACGGCTTCGAAGCTCGAACATTGGGATTCTATCACCACCGGGCTGAAAGCGATATGCCCCACAACCTTATCGTCCCTGGTGGCGACAAGTGATATGGTCAGTGCGTTCCGGTTTCGTAACTTATCAACGATAGCTCCCTCTTCTATTTGGCCAAATGCCTGCTCATTCACATAGCGAATAGAATCGACGTCTTTGGGAGTTTCTGGACGTATGCATACCATAAACTAACCTTTCCTGAATATTTGCCCTTGCCAGTCGTCACCTATTTCGAATATTTTACTCCTAACAAGTATTTGCCTTCGATACTGTCAATTAACCTCAGTTCAGCAAATAGAGAATCAGACTGTGGAGTAAACATGAAAGAGTGAAGCGCATTGCTTCACGTACGAAATCCTTTGGCAGCGGGGGTTGGATTCGAACCAGCGGCCTCGGGTTATGAGTACGGCGACCCATCACTGCTGCCACCACACCACCCACCGCGTTGGTCATTCTTCCACAGAACGATTCTGAATATTTCTGGGAATTTGGCATCTTGAGCAGGCATTCTCGGGCGGAAAATCGTTGGCGTCCAGATCCAGTGTCGTACCCCCAAGTGCGCACTAGACGAAACTGTTGGCCTATCTTATTTCTCGCTCTGCAGACATAGACATTGTTGAACAAATCAGCCAATTGCTGGTTCTAACTGACAAAACACCCTATCGTGCAACTGGACGAGCGATTATTCAGGCAAGCTCGAAGGTCTATTCTTCCAACTTCTGGAGTGTCTCTTCAAGCCAGTTGAAGATTCGTTCATTTGAGATCATATAGGCCCCCACCTGGCAATGCACGCTCCGTGAGCCCACCACGGGCTGGAAAGGGAGGTGACGGCGCCTGCAATGTGGGTAGGCCAGTTGAGGATAAGAGGCCCAAGAACAGGTCAAGCAAAGTTGCGGAATATGCTAAGGCTGTCTACAAAGAAAAGGCCCAGGGTCTTCAGCACTGGGCCAGTTTTGTCTTTGGTAGCGGGGGTTGGATTTGAACCAACGACCTCCGGGCCACGGACCCCAAACCCCTGCCACCCTCAGACTTCGAACCCCTTTTTGGCCACCCCCTGGACCCGGTGGTCGCGGTCTTCGAGGCGCTGAGCCCGAGGAGCAGGGAGGTCGCGGCGGCCACGATAAGGCAGCTGGCCGAGGCCGAGGGCATCGCCGTGTCCGAGTCCCCGCGGTGGCTTGGGGCGCCGGTGGACGGCGTGCCCATGTGGGTGGCGAAGCTGAAGGGCGAGGGGAAGTCGCCGAGGACGGCCGCCCTGTACGAGTACCTCGCGAGGCGCTACCTCGGGCAAGACCCCAGGCCGACCGGGCTCAGCGTCCAGGGGTTCCTGGCCAAGGAGCTTGAGGGCAAGTCGGCAGCGTTCGCGTCGAACGAGCAGAAGGCGCTGAAGAGCCTCTTCAGCTTCCTGCAGGAGGAGGGCCTGTGGCCCTCGAACCCCATCGCCCGGATCAAGCACATCAGGGTCAAGTACAGCAACAGGCCGCCCCCGGAGGTGGGGGACGTGCTGAAGGTCCTGGGCGGCAGGCTGCTGAGGCGGGCGGACACCGACAAGCTGGTCATGCTGGTGCTCTTGCTCGGCACGACAGGCCTGCGGGTGTCCGAGGCTGCCGGGGTCCTGAGGAGGGACGTCGCCCTGGGGCGGGGCGAGGTCTACGTGGTCGGCAAGGGGGACAAACCGAGGACGGTGCCGCTCCTGCCGGTGACGGCGCGGGCGCTCGAGGCCTACATGGCCAGGCACCCCAGCGGCCGGTTCCTGTTCCCGAACAGGGCCGGCGACGGGCCCGCCTGCATCCAGAACATCGAGAAGACGCTGAGGAGGGCGTGCCTGAGGGTCGGCGTCGACCCGTTTACGCCCCATGGGCTGAGGCACTTCTTCGCGACCGAGGCCCTCCGGGACGGGGCGAAGCTCGAGGTGGTGAGCAGGATACTGGGGCACTCGTCGGTCGGTGTGACAGGGGATGTCTATCGCCACGTCAAGATGGGGGAGATGAGGGACGAGGTGCTCACCCACGCCCCGCTGAACGGGGTCAGGGCGCTGCCGCCGGGAGGGCCTGGGGAGGAGAAGTGAGAGCAGTTAAAGTTAAATCGAATACAGACCGCAAGCACATAAGGGACGACGGCTGCCAGTGGGCCCAGCGCTGCGCCGAGTGCCCGTGGCCCGACTGCGTGATCAAGGTCAAGCGGCGCCCGTACTGGTCCCCCGAGGCGGTGGAGCTCCGCAAGCTCATGGTGGTGTGCCTGCGCGACCAGCTGAAGCTGACCGCGGTGGAGGTGGCCGCGATGCTGCGCTTTTCTCAGAGGTCTGTCTATGCGCACTCGAGCGCTTCGACGAAGGAAGAGAGGGCGCGGAGGAATGGGGAGATCTCGGCGGCGCATAAGCTGCACGAGCTCACGGCGAAGCAGCTCGCGGAGAAGTTCGGGGTGCGCGAGAGGACAATACGATATGTCATTGAGAAGAGCAATTCGCAATTAGAGCTGAGTAGGAAAAAATTGCTAACCTAATTTTGGGGCGGGCTGGGCGATCGGCCCGCCTCCTCCCCGTCAAAACCCCCGCGGAAAAAATTGCCAGCCTCCCTTTGGGGCAGATTTGCATTGTAAAATTATAATGAATCATGAGCGAATTACAGGCGGGGATTGTTCGGGCGCTGGCCGAGATAGTCGAGGACGGTGAGCAGAGGATGCTTGCCGATGTCGCGGCCGACGCCTCCCTCCAGACATTCGAGACCTCGACGGGCCAGTACCGGTTTGAGGCCTGCCTGGAGGGCGGTATCTTGGTATTTACTAGCGGTGACCTTCGGATTGAAATCTCCAAGCCTGAGTTCGCCAAAGATTCGGAAGTTGTGACAGGCGCCGAGCGAGACGGGCAGCAGCTGTTCTCCGGAAAGGTTCGAGAAACTACTTCCAGCAGAATGAGCGCCATCACCGTCTTTGTCCGGGACCTCCAAGTTGAGGACCTCCTCGGGCTGGGTTTCCGCCTGTCGGAACCCGCAGCTTCCCTCCTGAGGTACTTGAGCCCAGCGCTCAGGTCCTGGTGGTCTATCTACCCGAAGGGAGACCGCGACCACGGGGAGAAGGCGGTTCCAGAAAAAATCTAGCGAAGGAGAGTGATATGTCAATCGTCACATCAGACTTCCTGTCGGCAATCGTGACGAACTTCAGGGCCATCTTCAAGGACGCCTACGCGGGCGAGAAGCCGGCCTTCGAGCCGCTGGTCCTGAGGGTCACATCGGACTCCGACAGGGAGTCATACAACTGGCTCGGGGCGCTGCCCAGCCCGTCCGAGTGGAAGGACGAGAGGGTGGTCCAGGGGCTCCGGAGCGACACCTACGAGATCCTGAACCTGAACTTCGAGCTGACGCTCGGGGTCGACAGGAACACCCTGGAGGACGACAAGTACGGGATGATCGCCCCCAGGGTCCGCCAGATGGCAAGGAGGGTGGCGAACCACCCGAACAAGCTCGTCTTCCAGCTCCTGAACGCCGGGGTCAGCGTCAAGACCTACGACGGGGTGGAGTTCTTCAAGGCCAACCGGGAGATAGGGGGCAGCGGCACGATCAACAACATCGTGGCCAGCGGGGCCTACGCCGCCGACTCCGAGAAGATCCTCGCGGGCATAAGCGCGGCCATCGCCTTGATGATGGGCTTCAAGGACGACCAGGGCGAGCCGATGGGGCTGGTGCCCGACACGGTGGTCTGCTCCCCCGGAATGTTCCTGCCGATCAAGCAGGCCCTGAAGCCGACGATCGCGGGGGTGGCCTCGGCCCAGGCCGACGTCATCAAGAGCGTCATCGCCTCCGGGTACATGACCGGCGGGGCGACGGCCGGGCACGACTACGTCGTGGCCTGCACGTCCGACGGCGAGCTGAAGCCCTGCCTGCTCCAGGTCCGCAAGGCCCCGGAGTTTGTCGCCATGGACAAGCCGGACTCGGAGGGGGTCTTCATGCGGAGGATCGTCCACTACGGGGCCGACGGCAGGTACGGCGTGGCCCTCCTCGAGCCCAGGACGGCGGTCCTGGTTGACTGCTCGGACTAAGTAGCTTCAAGGCGATAGAGAACTGGATGCTGAAAGCTGAGAGTGGGAGTTGACGAAATGCTAGGAGCTTCGAACGAAGTCATAATAGCCCTCAAGGCCAAGGATGAGGCCAGCAAGGTGATAGAAGGAGTGACCGCCAGAGCTGGCCGGTCCTTCGACCAGCTGAGGAGGAGGGTCGGCATAGCCATGACCGCCATCGGGGGCGCCATAGTCGGGGCCGCCGCCCTGTCCATCAAGTCCTTCGCCCAGATGGGGGACGAGGTCCAGAAGATGGCCCTTCGGACCGGCCTCTCCACCGAGGCCCTGTCGGAGTGGCGCCACATGGCCGACCTCGGCGGGACCAGCCTCGACACCGTGGAGAAGGCCGTTAAGCGCATGAGCTCCACGCTGGAGGACGCCAAGGACGGCCTGCTGACCGCCACCCTGTCCTTCGATAAGCTCGGGATCGAGCTCGAGGACTTGGCCGGGCTCAGCCCGGAGGAGACGTTCAACGTACTGTGCGAGGCGATAGCCGCGATAGAGGACCCCCTGCAGAGGGCCGCCCTGGCGCAGGACATGTTCGGGAAGTCGGGCACCGACCTCCTGCCGATCCTGGACCAGGGCGTCGAGGGGATGGCGGAGCAGCGGGAGGAGGCCCACAGGCTGGGGATAGTGTTCGACCAGGAGGCCGCGGACAAGGCCGCGGGCTTCAACGACGCTCTCACGAGGCTCAAGGAGAGCGTGAACGGCGTCAAGATGGCGATAGCCGAGCACCTGGTGCCCGTGCTGACGCCGCTGATCGACAGGATCACCGCCGCGGTGGCGAAGGTCTCCAAGTGGGCCAGCGAGCACCCCAAGCTGTCGAGGGCCATAACGGTCGTCGTG
>CAZGRL010000223.1:0-4973 GCA_964528155.1 uncultured Anaerolineaceae bacterium | reverse complement strand
GAGGTCCTACCCTTTCCCTGGGGATGCCTAACTTTCTGGCCGCTTCTTGATTAGTCTAAACGAAAGACTGGGCTGGGTTACACAATCTGGCTTTTCGTCATATTATACTTAGCAAAGATATCAACCAATGGAGCGGCAGCTAGAAGCACCGTGACAATCTCTATTCTCGGTAAATTGACAACCTCGAGTGCGGGGTATAGTCTAAAGCTGTGAGAATGATAAAGTATTAAGCAAAAGAGGGATTGAGTTGCCACGCTCGTGAGCTTATTTGCATGTAATCAAGTTATTTAGAGGGTGTGATGTGTTATGAATCTGGTTAGATCTTGAATCTACAAGCAGTTCGTATCCAAACCCCAACGGATATGGGTTAATAGCTGTACCAGAGCAAAACCCACTCGACCTGGAGTCAACCAGATGTGCAATCCGTGAGTGGATTCGACACTGCTATTGCGGCTCCGACTATGTGCTACGGCGATTAACGGACGGTGCCTATGACTCGCCCGAGCAATTGTACCAACAAGAAAAATTTCCGCAGCAGTGGAACAATAAGGCCGCTGATTTCGGTGAAGCTGTTGGACATTTTCTACTTGAAAGTCACGCGCAGTTCCGCTTCTGGTTACCTACTTTACGCCTAAGGGAAAAACCGGATCCTGAAGGTTCCATGCGAGGTTTCGACCTCCTCGGATTCCAACTAGAAGAGCAGTCAGGAGCAAACGTACTCTGTATCGGTGAGGTTCGATTGCGTACCACGCGCCGAAGGAGTGCCATTGTAGATGGTCACGCTACACTAGTGACCTATCATCGCAGGCGAGAGATCATTCAAATCGGACGTATTGCCCAATGGCTGTTTGAGCAAAGCAGGGCAGATGAAGGGAACAAACTAGCTAGATTTGGCGACTCTTGGGCTCAAGAACCATTTGAGCGCAAACATGTGTTTTTTGGGGTCTTTGATGAAAGTCTTCGAGTAGATAACATGATTAACGAGATGAATAAGGTTACAGATATACTTAACACATTCTTTGTTTGTATAGTCGCCGTTGTGAACCTTCGTCAGAGGATTCAGGAGGCCTATAAGCCATGATTGAGTCACGTACGGAATGGTGGGAGCGTGCCTTAGCTGCACTTCAAGCGGGACGATTTAATTACGAACTTCGACAGCTTCATGGCGTTTCAAACCTAGCCGATTATGCTGAAAATCCTCCAGACGCCCGCCAAGCTGCCAGGTTCACGTATGATCCTAACAAACTCTACGAAACAGCAATCCAAATTTTTACTGCAGCAAGTATTGAAGTCTCTGCTGGAGCTTCAATATTGGATAGTAATATCCGCGAAGCATTTCGTACAACTGGCAGGCTATTATATTTTTTGTACAAAGGGGAAACCGATAAGTTTGCTGGTGAGGATCTCTTGCTCGAATCGGCAGTAGCTTTCGAACTTGCAGGCAATATGGCAAACAGTGTGGTAGCTCTAATGTTACGTGATGAGCAGCAAGGGGAACCAACCGTAACTGATCAATATAGTCTTGACTTGCCCTTGTACCTCCTACTCGAGCGACGTGTCAACGAACTACGTCAACTTGTCGCGGTTTGGCAACGTTCTATAGCCGCTCGTGAGCGCGTCGTTACAGTCCCAGAGTCGGGCCTACGTGCGCTTTCAAGTCTAAGTAGCTTCCTAGTAAGGGGAGAACCTGCTATCTTTCAAGAGGTACTTGAATCAATTCGAGACTGCGCAGGTATCGAACTTAGAACCGGAGCAATTCATGATTGGTATCTTGCCCGTGCTTTTGATCTAACAATACAACGCCTGCAGCATACTAGTACGTGGTTGGTGCTGCAACAAAAAATTGGTACTCTATCCCCATTATGGCGAGCATACACGCGTGGGCTTGCCCTGGGCGTGGTTGACAGTGTATATAGTCGGATTTTAAGTAAGAATATTCGAGGCGGATCTGTTATCGACCTATGGCCCTCTCAGATTGAAGCTCTTGACCGCGGTGTGTTGAGTGACAAAGGTAGAGATTGGGTTGTCAAAATGCCTACTTCAGCGGGGAAGACCCGCATTGCTGAATTCAGCATCGTGGAGACATTGTCCGATCGACCTAGCTCCATCTGTATATATGTTGTACCCTTTATCGCTCTAGCGAATGAAGTAAGGAATACTCTGCGTGGCTCGCTTGGTAGAATAGGATTGAGGGTAGGAGACCTTTTTCAGGGAGAGTACGAACTCACCGAGCTTGATAGGAACCTGTTAGAAATCAATAATGTTGTAATTTGTACTCCAGAAAAACTGGACCTAATGTTGCGCAGGAGCCCTGACTTCTTGTCACGTGTAGGTTTATTCATATTTGATGAGGGCCATATGATTGACCAGACAGCAAGGGGTGTCCGATACGAGTTCCTGATTGACAGGCTGCGTAGACATAGGCAACGGACGGAAACAAATTTCGCGCTGATGGTAATGTCAGCTGTAATTCCCAATGCAGAAGACCTTGCAACTTGGGTCTCTGGTTCGGATGAAGGATTGCTTGAGACCGAGTGGAAGCCTACGGAAATACTTTACGGGGTCTTTCATTGGATGGGCAATACAGGCGTTATCCGTTACCCGGACGAAGAGCAACGAAATGAGCAATACTATGTTCCTCGAGTAATCGAAAGGAAGCGGGTAGGCAACAGATACTATCCGGGTCCAAAGTACGAGATTTGCGCTGAACTTGGAAGAGCACTTGTAAGAGCAGGTCCGGTTGTCATCTTTGCTGCCAACAAGCCAAACGTACAAAGGGTGGTGAACGCCATACACGCAGCCTTGGAAAACACAGGTACTTCGCTGCCCATCCCAGACGATGACAATCACAGACTTCGCTTGAGTGAAGCCCTTCAGGTGTGTGGAGACTACTTGGGTGATGAGCATGATCTTGTTAGAGCACTTAAATCAGGCTTTGCTTATCATACTGGTGATGTGCCCCAGGCAGTTCGAATGCAGATCGAGAAGCTTTACAGTGGGGGAACCATTAGACTCCTAGTCTGCACCAATACTCTTGCCCAAGGTGTAAATCTACCTATCAAAAGTATGATCGTTCACTCAATATTTCGCGCGGGACCTGGAACACGGATCTCCTCCCGTGACTTTATGAACATGGCTGGTCGCGCAGCGAGAGCACTGCGACAGCTTGAAGGACAGGTTGTCTTCGTTCACAGTGACTATAGGGGGACCTACCTTCCACAAGAAAGGAGCGTGCGAGATCAACAATTGGTTATTAGCTCTATCATGCTCCTTTACGCACACCTGGCACAAAAGCATGGGGAATTAGCAGCCGATAATAGTAGTCGTGAAATTCTTAAGAACCTCGCTTCGGCTCATAACTTAGAGGAAGAAGAGCAAGTATTAGAGGGCCTTGCAGCACTTGATAGTCAACTACTAGGCTTGCTGGTTGAGGAGGAATTAGAAGCGGGCGCGATAGATGCCTCCGCACTTCTGGCAGGTTCGCTCTTTGACATTCAGTCAAAAAGGTACGGCGTTGGCTCTGGACCTATTTATGCCAACTTATCCACCAAGATGACAGATATTGCAACATCACTAGAGGAGACTGAGACACGTCAGCGATTTTTCCAAACAGGTCTACGAAGAGAAAGCTGCCTAGCTCTACAGGAGGCATCGGCCCAGGCAGTTCAGGCATTACAGAATGCACCTAGCGAACTCGAGCAGGCCAAAGATGTGATCCGTACGATATTCACTGCTGCGATAGTGGCGGACGAAACAAAACCAAGGAAAAAATCGGAGGATATTGGGGACTTGTTCATACCGTTTTGGGCGTGGCTTAATGGTGTCCCCGTGCGCAATATTGAACGACCAGCAGGTATTAGTCCGGAAGTTCTCTCTATGACAATCGAAGATCTTTTTGTGAGAAAGGTACCGTGGGGTATTGGCTCTCTCTATATTGTAGCTGCACAAGAGATTGAAGACCGCTGTGGTACACTTCCCGAGTACCTAAGGTTTATGCCCGCTCTATCTCGATACGGAGTGCCTACCCCTGTTGGTGCAATATTTAGGGCTATTGGAATATCAGACAGGACTTCAGCAATTAGGCTAGCTCAAGCATACTCTTCAGACAACGATGTAGTTAACCTCACAGAAGCTGTTGACTGGCTGGCTGGCCTTCGCCTCGAGCAACTAGTCTCTATCCTGAACGGCACTCAGAGAGCTGGTAGAGTTTTTGAAGAGATTCAGGAGGCCCAACTTAGCAACCCAGGTGCCGAAAGGTTTCGCACAGGGGGCTGGGATGATGTCGAAGTCCGTGGCCTTCAATACCATACTGACTTGAATACTGTCAAATCGATTGTTGCTGGTGAACAGCTGGTCTTGAATCGCGAGCCTGACAATCGGTATGACCCAAATGCCATCCAAGTCTCGACACCTGCTAAGCGAGAAATGATAGGGTATCTGGATCGGGACTACGCACGCATAATTGCCCCAGTCCTTGACGAGGGCGTTAAATTCATGGCAACAGTCGCGAGAATAATACCACAATCTCGGACTCATCCACTGGGACGCCTGTACGTGCGAGTTGCAGAAGAATAGTAGTAGTAGTAGTATTCGTTTTGGGTAACCAAAGGTTTTAGGAATTCCGATAGAGGCAAAAAGCTTCACTGTTGTAACATTTTGACGAGATGTTTAATGAACGTGGTGTTCTTCGCAAACACAGTCTAACTACTTAGTGTGTCCGATAGCAGGTTCTACTAATCCCGTCGACCGTGAACGAGGCAGCCCTCAGCTCTCATCTTTACGTAGCAATTCCGTCGTCAGCTAACTTCAGTGAGTTTGGTTAATCTTCTTACACTGCTTATGCGGAAGAAATCTAGTCTGTCGAAATCGAAGCATGGTGCAGCCAATCTATACCACTCTCAAGGTCATTTGCTATGTAATACGTGCTTTCAATAATTGCCCAAAGTGTACTATAAACACTCTTGCACGGTCCA
>CAZGRL010000222.1:4049-5018 GCA_964528155.1 uncultured Anaerolineaceae bacterium | reverse complement strand
ACGAGGGGTACGGACCGCAACACGAAGAGCGGATCCGCCGGCTCATCGCCGAGTACGTGCCGGGCGTGGCGGTGCGCATCGAGTATGCCGAGCAGATCGATCGCACCCGCACCGGCAAGCTGAGGCCGGTGATTTCGAACGTACCGGACACCTCACGCTCTGAGACTGCCGACACGACGAAGTAAGCCCGTTGTGGTGCACGGTGCCCAGAGATGTCAGAGAGACAGGTCTTCCCGAAAAGGAGGCTCGGAGATGAAGCTGCGAGAGCTGCTGTGGCTGCTGCCCGCATTGGCGTTGTACGTGCTGCTCATCGTCGTGTTCGCGATGGATGTGACAACGGGCGATGAGCCGCGCTACCTCGAATTCGCCGAGAACTTGACACACGGGTTCTACACGACTCGCGAGAATCCGGAGCTGTGGAACGGGCCCGGCTATCCGCTGGTGCTGGTCCCGTTCGTCGCCGCAGGCGCGCCGCTGCTCGCGATGAAGCTGCTCAACGCGGTGTTCCTGTTCATCGCCATCTGCTTTATGTACGCGACGGCTCGCCAGTACGCGGGCCGCACGGCGTCGCTCGTGTTGGCCTGGCTTTCCGCCGTATACCTCCCGTACCTCCGCTGGCTGCCATTCGTTATGACCGAAGCGCTCACCATCATGCTCGTGGCGTGCTCCACGTACTTGCTGGTCCGCTGGTACCGGACGCGCACGATCGGCTGGTTCTTCGGCAGTGCCGTTGCCCTCGCCTATCTGGCGCTCACCAAGATCTTCTTCGGCTGGGTGCTGATCAGCGGATCCGTTATTTTCCTCGTCCTCTCGTTGGCAAAGCCCTTTCGGCCGCTGTGGCGCGCCGGCGTGGCGCTCGGGCTCGGCCTGCTGCTGTGCTCTCCGTACCTTGTTTACACCTACACGATGACGGGCAGGATGCTGTACTGGAGCAACGCAGGGGGGGCGAACCTCTACTGCCTCACGACG
>CAZGRL010000222.1:0-4039 GCA_964528155.1 uncultured Anaerolineaceae bacterium | reverse complement strand
CCGTACGAAGGCGAGTACGGCAACTGGCGCACGCCGACGGACATGCTTACAGAACCCGAGCTGGCACGTCACAGGCCGCTCTACGAGGAACTGGAGAAGCTTGGCCCGGTTGAACGCGACGAGCGGCTCATGCAAGAGGCCCTGAGCAACATCCGACGCTCCCCGAAAAAGTGCCTCATGAACTGGGCGCTCAACGTCAGTCGCATGGTTTTCTGTTTCCCGTTCAGTTACACGCCGCAGAAGCCCTCGACGCTGTACTACCTCGTACCGAACGTGCTCCTCATGTCGCTCATGCTCTCTCTTGTCTATCCGACGATCGTTGGGCGAAGGCGCATTCCCCCGGAGGTGTTCACCCTGCTGCTGCTCACGTTCATCGTGCTGGGGGGCACCTCGCTGCTCAACGCAGACCCGCGGCACTTGGCCGTGGCTGTGCCGATGCTCACGGTCTGGATTCTGGTCGTCCTCGAGCGGGTGGTCCGGATCCGCCTCCTGCGCCAGACCCAGCCTGAGGTGTCAGGGGAAGAACCCCCAGAAGGACAACAACGTGTTCACAGCACGGGGTAGAGCGCGCACGGCCCCGGCCGATCCCATTGGTGGGGAGACGGATACATAACCGCCGACGAACGGAACAAGATCTGGGAGACCGCCGTTCATGATAGCTGGAGCTCTGGTGCCTGCGAGATCCGCCGTGTCGGCAAGCGCTGCCGCCTCGTCCCGGCAGAGGAACCGGACAAGCACGGGTTCCGTCCCTGAAAATGCAGCGAAGCCCCCGCGCCGAGGTGCCGATGTCTAAGGGGGGAAACAAGGGACCGGGGAACGCCCTCGATGGTGACTGAGAACCCAGAAGCACTGGTTGAGGAGGAGTCGCCGCTGATCGCGGCAGCGCCGGCGCACGTGCGGCTGACGCACAAGCAGCGCCAGGCGTTGATCTTCCTGGCATTCGCGGTGCCGTTGTGGCTTCTTCTGAGCTTCCTGACGGTGGTGAACCGCTTTGCCATGCTCGTCTTCCTTGCGGGCTGCCTGCTTCTGGTGGTCATCTACGGGATGCGGACCGAGTATCTCCTGTTCCTCTGGCTCGCCATCAACGTGTACAACGAGGCCATCAAGTGGATGCTCGGCGTGCAGATCCTCGGCGTCGGGATCAAGGGGCTGTTCTTCGTCGCGGTGCTGACCCAGCTCCCGAACAAGTTCTCGCTCATGCCGCGTCGGCTGTTCCGCACGGTGCCGATCCGTTGGCCGTTGTACCTGTTTCTGCTGTGGGTGGGTGCCTCGATATTCTGGAGCGACTTCCGGATGTACGGCCTCAACCGCTACCTGACGTGGCTCATGGCCCTCCTGGTCTATGCGCTCGTTTTCCTGACCATCGACGAGCGCAACAAGCGGCTCTTCTTCATCGTGTTCGCCATCATGATCGGCTCAAGCGTCCTCTTCGGCCTCCTCCAGAGCCTGGGTCTCGGGATCGCCTTCGTCAGCGAGGAAGAGACCATGGCGAGAGGGCTCTTCCTGTCCCAAGCCGGCGTGGGTGGTGGGAAGTTCATATTCCGGGCCAGTGGTCTCTACGGGCATCCGAACGGGTTCGGTCGCGAATGCGTCTACGAGTTCTGCGTTCTGCTCATGATGCTGTTCACGTGGCGACCGAAGCCGTTCTGGCGCGGCGTGATCATCGGCATGTTGCTCTTGACCGTGTACATGATCGTGGCGAGCATGAGCCGAGGCGCGTGGGCGCACTTCACGGTGGGGGCCGTTGCGTTTGTCTTCGTCACCCGGCGGCGCTGGCTCATCATGCTCGGCCTCATGGCGGTGGTGATCGCCTTGATTGGCTGGTCGCCCATATGGGCGAGGATCGAGCCGATCCTGTCCGGGACTGACGCATCATTGACGTCTCGGGAGATCATCACGCGCGCCTACATGGACAAGTGGGTACACCAACCGATCACGGGCTACGGATTCGGCTCGACCGGAGGCGGGGCGATATATGAGGTGGGGGCCGCGCCCCACATGGGCTATGTCGCGCTCCTGTCCCGCATGGGGATCATCGGTCTGATTTTGTACCTCATCATGCTGTTCTCCATGATGAGACACGCCCTCAGAGTGATCCGCGACAGGCTGGTTCGCGCGGACCCCGAACTCCATGCCATGGCCGCCGTCGGATTCGCCGCGTGTGCCATCGTGTTGGTGGGCTTCACCACCTCCGTTCTCATTGACGTGACCAGTTGGTACCTGATTGGCGCAGCGTTTGCGACATTCCGGATTGTCCGGAACAGAAACGCGCGGAGCCAGGGCAACCTGATCGCCCAAGCCTCGGGCGGGTAATCCGTGTTCGGCCACTTGTCTGTTCGGCGCAGCCGCCCGCCCTGGCCGACATGCCACGCTCACGGAGGACTTCCTTGATGGCAGTTCATTCACCCCGTTCCGCGTATCGCCGCCCGTCGATGACCTTGGCTGAGAGGTCGCTTGTCGACGTGCTTGCTTGGGCCGTTCGTGAAGAGGCATCTCGGGGCCCGATTCCCGTTCCGATCCTCAACCTCGGAGCCGGCAAGACGACCATTATCGAAGATGAACTGCTCTTTCGCGGGTTGGACGACTTCGTTGTTGATCGGGTCGATATCGGTGATTGCGTTGTCGAACACCCCAAGGCCGGCCGGGCCTATCGCTGTTCCATCGAGGAAATGCCCGAAGTGCCCTCGAGCGCCTATCGGATCGCGTTCTCCGTCTATGTCCTCGAGCACGTCCCGGATCTGCGCAGGGCCTCGCGTGAGATCGCTCGCGTCTTGGCACCCTCGGGTCTTCTCATCGCGACAGTACCCAACCCGTCGGCGCTGGAGTTCCTGATCGCCAGACACACGAGCACGGCTTTCCATCGCCGCGTCAAGTCCTTGCTCGGCGGTGCGAAGAAAGTGTGGGAAACCCACTACAGCTACAAGAGCGTGCGTGCCTTGCTCGCCGGCTTCGAGCGAAACGGGCTCGTGCCGGTAGAGACCGCCTACTCCTCGTATCTCCAGGGGTACATGCGCCGCGTCCCCGTGCTCAGGCTGCTCGCGCAGTGCTATGATTCGACGATTAATGCGCTCGGACTGCGGTTGTTGCAGGGCAACGTGTGCTTCGTGCTCCGCAAGCGCCCCTAGAGGTGCATGCTCGATTCGAGGCAGGGGGCTATGAGCCGGCGGCTTCGGGTTTCGCTCGCCGCCGGAGGACGAACCTCTCGACGAGCCAGACGAGGTAGGCTGCCCCGAACGCCATGATCATCGGGTCCGAGTAGAGCCGGTAGCGCGAGCTGCCGAAGATCATCAGCATGATGGCGACACCGAAACACAGGTAAGCCAGATACAGGATGGAGAAGCGGCGCCACTGGGCACGGGAGATCCATAGCCCGCCCAAGAAAAGCAGAAACAGGATCGTCTGCTGTACCTGGTAGGCGCGGAAGTACAGCCCTGAGCGCGACGAGGGGCCGATGAACACGATGGCCCGGTACAGCATGAGCTCTGGGATGCGCTTCCAGACGGTCGGCAGGTACTCGATGAAGCGCTGCTTGTAGATCGACTCGTGCTGCTGCTCAGGTAACGAGTACAGCTCCTCCAGTTCCGCCTCGGTGAACAGGCCGCACTCGGACGTCGGAAGCCAGAGTCCCTTGTAGTGTCCCAACGGCTGATCGAACTGGGCCGGGCCGTAGCAGCCGCATAGCAGAGACCACGGGCGCCCGCTTACCAGCATGAGCCGGCCGCTTGCCCTGGTCAGATGCACGGCCCAGGGCACGAGCACGGCCACCACCAGCACGACCACGGCGGCCGAGCGGAGCAGCATCCGGCGGTTGATCCTGCCGTAGACAACCCACAGCCACAGCGGCAGGAGGAGGGTCATCGGGTACGTCGTGGGCCGAGCGAGGGCGGCCAGCCCGAAAAACAGCCCGCCGAGGAGCAGGTGGCGCCATGTTCGGTCGTCCGCAAACCCGACGAAGAAACACAGGGCGAGTGTGTACAAAGGGATTGCCCACGACTCGGAGAAGATGTAGCCGCTCTTGTGGATCATGTTGATGCTGGTC
>CAZGRL010000221.1:0-5048 GCA_964528155.1 uncultured Anaerolineaceae bacterium | reverse complement strand
CTGACGGGCCAGTTCTCGGACGTGTGCAGGGTCGGAAAAAGGCGCAAGCCAAGGATGTAAGCTGGGCCGGTAGATGGCTGCCAAGAAACGACGCAAGCGCTCAAAGACTGGGAGGAGGGCCGACCGGGAGACTATCGTCGCAGCGCTCGCGCTAGCAGTGACCCAAGGGGACGTTGCTGCTGCTAGGGCATTCGGCCTCTGTCGTCGCACGCTCCAGCGCTACAAGGCAGCCGCTAAGGCCGATCCTGGCGGCCAATTGGCGCAAGCGATCGCCAAGGCCAGGACGCATGCCTTGCGTCAAGTCGATGACCTATTGACTCAGACCTGGGAGGACATCCTGCGGAGGCTGCAGGAGCTACTTCCTGAGGCCACGATGCCCGAGGTCAACGATGCGGCCAAGACGATCGGGGAGCTCAGGCTCACCCGGGAGGCCCTCGGTGTAGACGAGCCGGTCAGCGGGTATGAGCGCAACAGCAACGATCGCGAGGGTGAAGCAGCTACGCCGGTTGCGGGACGAGCGCCGAGCCAGGATGAGATCCCGGGGCCCGAGGCCAGGATCCACTGAACCGCAGGCTGAGTTCGCCCGCTTTCGCGACGACCCGGTGGGGTTCGCTGCTGAAGTCTTCGGGCTGACATTTTGGGCAGGACAGCGTGAGCTAGTCGAGGCCGTCGCCAGCCATGATCGCGTTTCGTGCAGGTCTGGCCACAAGGTAGGCAAGACGCTCGCGGTGTGTGTCATTGCTTGGTGGTTTTGCTGCACCAGACCAGAAGCTCGCGTCTTCATTACAGCTCCAACCGACAATCAAATCCGCAAGTTCGTCTGGCACGACATCGAGAGGCTCTGGAGGATGGCTCGAGCGAGAGGGTTCGAGCTACCGGCGCCGCCGCTGGATCCGCGTACGGGCATCAAGTTCAACGGCGGGACCATCGTGGGGTTCTCGACGGACCGACCAGACAACATGGGCGGTGCGTCCGGCGCTGATCTGCTGTTTCTGATCGACGAGGCTTCCGGCGTAGGCGAGCGCATCTTCGAGGCCATCCACGGCAACACCATGGGTGGAGCGAAGATGGTGATGACTGGCAACCCGACCCAGGTAATAGGCCAGTTTTTCGACAGTCATCACAAGGAACGAGCCATCTGGAAGCTATTGCATCTGAGTTCTGAGCGTTGCGCTGAGCAGAATGTTGGCGCGTCCCGGGTGAGAGGGCTTGCTGATGCCGCCACTGTCGCCCAGAAGAAGCTCACGTGGGGCGTGGAGGACCCGCGCTATCAAGTCAGGGTAGCCGGCAACTTCCCAACGCAGGCCACGAACACGATCGTCAGTCTCGGAACCCTCGAGGCCGCCTACCAGCGTTGGGGCACCGTCGAGCCGTCTCAACATCTCGCAGTCGGCGTGGATGTAGCTCGTTTCGGTGACGACAACTCGGTCGTGAGGCCCGTGCGTGGCCTAGTGGCAGAACCGGCCAAGGTCGTCCATGGCTTCGACTCGATCCAGGTGGCTGGTCTGGTCAAGCAGGTGATCGACGAGTACCGCGACGGCGGTGGCATCGGGCGCGTCTCGGTCCGCATCGACGCCGGCGGCGGCTATGGCGGAGGAGTCTTCGACCAGCTCTCCGCGTGGAACAGCGAGCAGGGCCTCGGAGAGCACGTCGAGATCGTTGAGCTCTCTCCGTCCTCCAAGCCTATGGACGATGTCCGGTTCGTCAACCGACGCGACGAGATGTGGTTCGGTATCTCGGATTGGCTGTCCGAAGGCGGGACGCTGAACCGCGACGAGGAGCCTCCCGAGGTCGAGGAGGACCTGCTCGGTGTCCGGTATGCATTCGAGCGAGCACACGGACGCATCAAGGTCGAGTCGAAGGACGACATCAAGAAGCGGATCGGGCGCTCACCAGACGACGGCGACGCGCTGGCGTTGGCAGTCGTGAAGCTCGAGATCGGGCTGGTCGACATCGAGCACGACATCATCGTCCACGACGAATGGGCGACTGGTACATACGGATTCTAGGGCGGAAACGCCCCAATCGAGCCGGCTAAGCCGGAGACCGCCCTGGGATAGGGGCGAACGGAAAGGAATGCACAATGGCCAATGGAGTTGGTGTAATTTCGCACGGATGCAGTGGGGCCCATGATCTCTCGAAGAGGGATGCGGGCTACTTTGCTAGCACCACAGTTCTCGCAAGCCTCCCTCCCAAGCTGCGCGTGCATGGCCAGAAGGCTACCGTCGGACAGTCGATCTATGTCTTCGACGAGAACGCGACAGTGGGCGGTGTCACCCCTGACTCGGGTACTGGCCGGTGGATCCTCGGCGGAGGGGGAGCTGGCGGCGCACGCCCCCCGATCCTCGTCGCGCGCAACATGACGACCGGTGCACTCGGCGCGTACACGCGGACAGACAACACCATCCTCGCGGACGCCAATGGCGCGATCGGCGCGATTGACGGCGTAACGAACGTCGTGGGGGACGTGCTGTTCCTAAACACTGGAGCTGCAGCCGCGGCAGACGTGGGCCTCTACGTCATCGAGGCCGTCGGAGCCGCTGGCGCCAAGTTCCAAATGACCCGCATTCCAGAGTTTGACTCGAGCGCCGAAGTAGTACCGGGAACGCTGGTGGTGGTCACCGAGGGCACGGCAAACGCCGACACGCTCTACGTCCTGAACACGAATGCACCGATCACGCTGAACACCACGAGCCTGGCGTTTACGGGTCTCATTCGCGTGAGGAAGCTCCAACTACAGATCACGCATGCGGATCTGACGAATGCAGTAAACGGGGCAGCGGACACGATCAACATTGGAGCCGCGCTGCCGGCGAATGCCTGGGTGCTGGGGCGACCCGACGTTCTGCTCACCACCCAGTTCACTGGCGGCTCCGCGACCGAGGTCGATCTGGACATTGGCATTGCCGGAGCCATCAAGTCTCTGCTCGGTGACCTGGACGTGCTCGCGTCGACTGCCTCGGGTGCCCACTACAACATCGGGGATGCGGCCGGGACGCGCGAGGGCGGCTACTTCGGAGGGTCCCAGCTCATCGCCACGTTCACCCCGGACGGCTCTCACGACCTGCTCGATCTCGACGCCGGCGATCTGACCATCACGGTTCTGTACGTGGTGATGGCGTAACCGATGCGCGGCACGGATCTCTACGCGAGTCCCAGACCGATCACCCTGCTGGTGTCGGAGATCGCGGACGCCGATGCTATCAAGACGACCATCGCGACGTCGTCGTCGGCCGCGAGCTACAGCGGGGCCGATCTCGACGGGGCAGACGCCAACCCGGGACCTGCGTATCCTACCCCCACGAACACCGGGCAGGTGGTCACCGACGTTCCGCAGTACCCGACGGCAACTGCGGCCAGCCACGCGAGCTCCTACGTCGACGGGTCCGAGGTCACGTTCACGGGTACCTACGGTGGAGCGGCGAAGACCAGGACGGCTACCGTCGTCGGGACCGACGGCAACGCGACGTTCGTCGCTGACGGGCCCCTGGACTCATGCAGCCAGGTCGACGTCGAGGCGCAGGCCGATGCTCTCGGGGCCTGGACGTTCGGTTGGACGGACATCGGCAGCTGGAATGACGCCGGAGTCGACGCTCCGCCTCGGGCAGTGCGCGGGTCCGGCGCCGATGGGTTCGTCAAGGTCGGAGACACCGACGGCAACACCAACCTGACCCCGTTCATCGACGGCGAGACGCAGTACATCGCTCCACACAGAATCTACGCCTCGGGCACCACAGTCACGTACATTACCCTGTACCGGTAGCAACGCATGGGGCTCTGGTCGACCCTCACCCAGTGGCTCACCAGGGCCCCTCAACCCGCCGCACTCAGCGGCGGAACCGTGGTTCCGGCTCAGGACGTCTGGTCGGCGATCACCCAGTTCTGGGGAAACTATTCCCCAGCGGTCGTCTCCTCCGTCATCTCGTCTGCAGACGGCGGGCGCATCAAGCGCCTCGTCGACCTGGTCCACGACATCCGCCAAAAGGACGGCCACGTCCAAGGATGCATGACCGGGCTGGAACTTGCCATCGGTGAGCTGGAATGGCGTGCCGAGCCGCACAAGGGCGGTCCCCGGGGCAAGGCTCGCAAGAGCGACCAGAAGCTGGCCCAGCAGGTCCTCCTGGCGGTAGCCCAGTGCAAAGGCTGGGCAGAGGCCATAACTCATTGCGCCGGCGAGGGAGAGCTCCACGGACACGCTACGGTGGAGCTGCAGTGGGGCATGTACGATGGCCCAGAGCTTCTGCTCAGAGGATGGCTGGTTCCGGTCAAGGCGACCATCGTCCAAGCCAATCGCTTCGGTTTCCGGCAGAGCGACCAGTCCCTTCTGTTTGACGCTGGCGGTACAGGAGATGTCAACTTCGGCGGCGTCGATTTGCTCGACACATATCAGCCTGGAAAGTTTATCCAGCACCGGCCTCGGGTCAACGGTAGTCCTCCTGTCACAGAGGGCACCGACCGACTCATTGCCTGGTATGGGGCGTTTCGGAAGGGTGGAGTTCGTGCGTGGTTGCTTGCTAGCGAGAACGCGTGGCAACCCATCAAGCTATTTCAGTACAGCAAAAAGGGCACCTCATCCGAGGACAAGGAGCTTGCTCTCGCGCTATCGAATCGGATGATCACGCATGGTGCTGCCGCGATCCCGGACTCTATCAACCCGATCATCGAGTTCCCGCCGAACGCAGTCTCCGGAGCGACATCGTCGCACCAGCTATTGCTCGAGTGGCTCGGGATGGAGATTTCCAAGGCAATCCTGGGCCACACGCTGCTGATCGAGTCTGGGACACGCGGGGCCCGAAGCCTAGGCGAGGTCGGGTACAAGATGGCCGAGCAGAGGCGCAACGCGCGGGCTCTATCCCTGGCCGCCACGCTGAACGCCCACCTGGTCATCCCGCTCGTTCGGATGAATGCTGGTCGCAAGCCGATCCCGTTCCTCCTGCCCGACATCCAGAGCGAGATCGACATCGGCAAGTTCTCGGAGTCGGTGGACAGACTAGCTCGACGCATGCGCGTCCCGGCCTCCTACGTCCGAGAGCAGGCCCAGATCCCGG
>CAZGRL010000220.1:0-5059 GCA_964528155.1 uncultured Anaerolineaceae bacterium | reverse complement strand
AGATCACGCACGACGGCAAGGCTTCGCCTTGCTTGGACGAAGCTTCGCTTCGTCGTGTAAGCCGCCTCGGCGGCGACGGCCGGTACGACACGTTCGCCTACGACGCGCACGAACGCCTCACGACCGAGCACTACAACACCTCCCAGGACGCGACGCTTTTTCGGTATGACTATGAGTACGACGACGACGGGAATAGGTATCGGAAGGAGTACCGTGACGACGATGACCTGAGGGTGTACTATTCGGACGCGGGCGGTGAGACGTCCGACGGCGAGGACACGAACCTGGCGCCGTCGAACCGCGTCGTGCGCGCGTGGACCAAGACGGATACGGGCGAGAAGCTGATGGGCAACAAGGTCAATGTGACGGGCTCATACACGGAGACGAACCTGTGGTCAATCTCTGTCGAGGCGAACGATTCGGGCTCGCCGGTGGACGCGACGTTCCGCGACGGGTTCTGGATCGCGCGCGGCGTGTCGTTGGACGATAACGACGACAACAGGCTGGAGGCGACGATCACCGACCTGGGCGACAACTCGTCCACGTACCCCGTCTCACCGTCCACCTACCCGCTGAAACTCGACCGCAACCTGAACGTCGCGTACGAGTACGACGCGGCGGGCAACATCACGAAGAAGACGCAGGTTGTGGATTACGACGAGGGAGGCGGCGGCACCTACATCACGCGGTACTTCTATGACGACGCCAAACGCCTTGCGTACATCGACTACAACTGGACGACGATCGAGGACGTCCATTACGTCTACGACCCGATCGGGCAGCGCATCGAGATCGAGTACGGCGAGATCGAGCTGGACGGCGAGGATTTCGACGACTTCACAGCCGCGTCTGCTCGCGGCTTCGTCTGCTGGGGCGGAAACGTCCTCGAAGAATGGACCGTGAGCAGCGGATCGCTCAACACCCTCGTGTACCGCTACGTGCGCAACCCGGCGACAAACCTCGGCGGCGGCATCGGGTCCATTGCCTATCAGGTTGATGGAAGCGACTACCGCTACTACCACTACAACCACAAAGGCGACACGGGCGCGCTGACCGACGAAGACGGAAAGATCGTCGCCTGGTACGAATACGAGGCCTGGGGCAACGTCGTCACCGAGTGGGAGGCCAGCGGCGTCGAGAACGAGTTCCGCTTCTCCACCAAGCAGTGGGACGCCACGCCCGCGGGCCCGCCCGACCAGGGCCTCATCTACTTCGGCGCCCGCTACCTCGACCCCGAACTCGGCCGCTGGACGCAAATGGATCCCGCCGGCACGGTGAACGGGCTGAATGCATACTCTTACGTGGAGGATGAACCAGTCGAAGGCATTGACGCATGGGGACTCCGCAGGTCAAAGACGTTCAACGACTCCGCACGCGGCCACTTGTACTGGGGCAGCGGCTTCATCTACGGTGATAGGATCAATACCGCAGGAGGGGTGAGCATTGGTGTGAGGTCCCGCAACGCGTACCCGTACTCGCCCGGCAACGACCCGCATATGTATAGAGGCACTTGTCTCCTGAAATGCTTAGGCTTCAGCCTCGATAAACACAGGCAGGGCATATACTGGGCCGAGCTCCCACAGGGCATTGAGGGTTATACCATCATGACCCGAGGGCCCTTCAATGTTCGGAGGGGGGCTGCCTTTATCGACAAGAAATTCCGGAAAGGATACCAATCGGATGATGCCGACCTCGAGGAGTTCCTGGTGACCCTGCATCACGAGGTGCAGGGTCACTTGTCGGACTGGAAGGACCACGATCCGGGCCCCTATTTCGACTCCAACTTCATTGCCGACTACAACACCGCAGTAAGGGACGCGATGGACGACGCAGAGTCGGAGGCGCCTGGGAAGACCTGCTGCACGACGAGGCCTAACAGGGGTGTCAAGATCAAGAGCAAGTGGGAGGAATGCGCATGTGACTGCCACGTCGTGATAGCTGGGGGTAGGTGAGCAGAGAGGCAACGGCGCGGAGGTTATGTCTGATGCGAATGCAGTGCAAGTGTTACCTGTGGCTTGGGCTTCTGCTTGTCGTGCTGGTGCTTGCCGCGAGCTTTGTTCTCCCAAGAGTGCTTGCCCCCGTCCGCGAGGGCGGCCCGCACACGTCGGAGTTCCGCCGTTACCAGAATATCAGCCGAGTTCTGTCCGCGATCCGGCGATACGCCAGACAGCACAATGACACGTACCCTTACTCCTCTGAAGGGTCGGACGCCGCCCTCAGGCTTGTGCTCGCAGCCGAAGGCAACCCTCGTAACGTCGAATCCTTGAGGACCGCTCTCACCTGGCTCGACCACGAAGCGACACAAGATAGCGGAGATCTTGTCACCTATGCCTATCTGAACCCCGAGGCGGGTGCGCAGTTGACCGGTGACACAGTGATCCTCGTGGAACGCGACTTCTACTACGGGGACCGTAGCGTCTATGCAGCAACCGGATCCTGGGAGATCGCTCTCCTGCGGGATGTGCAATGCGTTCCGGAGGGACTACTGGGTGCGCATCTGCCAGACCTTGTTGTTGTGGAAGAGGAGCGCTGATCAGCCGCCCGATCGGCTTGCGCGGATGTGGACGCAGGGAACGAACACGACGGGCACGAAGCACACGGTGTGCGGCTCGTTCGATGACGAGAACATCGACTCGATCGAGGTCGTCTCCAAGACGACGGGCGACACTGAGGTGGACAGCGTGACGGCCCAGATCCGCGACGGCCTGTTTATCGCGCGCGCCCTGACCTTCTTTGACGGCTCGAACCTGGCGACAAAGGCGACGGCGACCGCCACCGATCTCGCAGAGAACACGGTGAACACGACGAATACGGGCATCGACTTGGACACGACGTTGGACGTCTGGTATGAGTACGACGCTGCCGGGCGCCGCACGAAGAAGTGCGAGGCCGGCGAGTACCAGTCGGGCGACCCCTACACCGGGTACTTCTGGAACGACGCCGGCTACCTCAAACAGGTCGACATCGACTACGGCACGGGCGAGGCGCCCCGCTACGCGCGCGCATGGCTCACCTGGGACCCGACCGGCGAGCTCGTCAAGCTCGAGATCCGCACCGGCTCATCGCTCGGCAGCCTGACCCCCGGCAGCGGCGGCACCCTCGTCTACCTAACCAAGTGGACCTACTTCGGCGGCGCCGTCCTCGTCGAGCGAGACGAGCTTCCGGGAACGCCCGAGGAGAAAGAATACGTGAACCTGGCCGCCATCCACCTCTACCAGGTCGATTCTTCGGACGACTACCGATACTACCACCATGGTGCCAGAGGTTCTGTCGCCGCCATCACGGACTCGAACGCAGCGATAAAGGCCCTTCACGAATACGACCTTTACGGCCTCAAGCTCACGAACGCGGGCACCGTGGACAACAAGTTCGGTTTCTACGGCGGGACGCTTCTTGAGCAAGTGGGCCTCATCCACCGAAGCGGTCCTTCGTTTTACGACCCGCAAGCGGGCAGGATGATCGCGCGGCGACCCCACGCAGAGAAACGCGCAGTGCCAACGCTACTTGCCCTCTGGGTCGCGGCGTGTGCTGCTGCAATGATCGGCCTTCGTCGCACTCGAGTGTGCGTCGTCTGTCTCCTGGCCATGCTCGGTGTCCTATGCGTAGTTGAAGTGCCTGATGCAACAGGTAGCCATTATGACGTGTACTGCGCCACCGGGATAGACCCAGAAGCAGGCTCCACGGATGTTTCTTTCGGCGTCACGCAAGACGTGCAGACGGCGACCGGCAGCGTGCCGCTGTACATCTTCGACATCAACGAGATGGATCACCACTCAGTCGTCGTCGGCCGTTGTCTCGCCGGGAAAATCGGGGCAGAAGCCCAGTCGTCCCATCCCTTAGTTGCGAACTTCGTTCAAGGCATGCTTCCCATGAGCATCATCCGCCAGTATCAAGGCTACGACAGCCGAGTAATGGGTTTCTATGATCCTGTGGCCAACTTCATAGGGTTGAACGATCGCTACATGTGGGCTGGCCAACAGGCCACATGGGGATCGCGCGTTCAAGGCTACGTTGATGTGGCTGCAGCTCTGCATCATGAGAAATGGCACTGGATATTCTGGCATCAGTACTGGGGGTCCCAGTGGTCATCACAAGGCGCAAGAACGCCCGATCCTGCGACGGGATATCCATGGGAGTGGCAGGATGTGGATCATCTGACTTGGATAGACAAGCGCCACGAGGCGTTCGATGACTATGCAGTGCAGACGCTCCAGACGACGCCGCGGCGCCGCGGCTCGCCTTGCTGCACGGAAAACGGCAATTGGCAGATATCCAACAGGCTTGAAGAGCTGCTCTGCGAATGCGGTGTTGACAAGACTCGGGCGCAGTAGGAGGAACATGAGATGAAGTCCCGATGGCGTTGCTGGGTTGCGGGATGTCTTTGCCTCTTCGTTGGGTTGGGCGGAGGTTACGTTGCCGGCAGGCGTGGATCTGCACGTACACCACCGCACTGGTGGGAGAGTCTTGTGCGGACCGAGCAAATGCGTATGCGTAGCGTAAGAGACCCGTCCAGCTCCACGTTGTTCCGTAAGGTCTCTGCCGGGCTTCTTGTTGAGGGTCATGACATGCCCATCGCCCACCTCGAGCTTGGCCGCTATTTGCTCGAGCATGAGCCGAACCCAGAAATCCGGGAACGGGTCCTGTACGCCCTGAATAGGGTTCAACGGGCGGCAGCATCGTACGAGCGGGCCATGATCGTCGACAGTATGGTGTTCGCTCTGTGCCACGATGCCGACTCGCGAGTAAGAGCAGCAGCGGCAGCTCTTCTCAGGCTGAAAGAACCCGAGTTGCTTGAGCCGCATAGAGACGCCATTGAGGATGCGCTGAAGCGCGAAAGCGACCCTGAAGTGCGCGAGCATCTCGAGAGCATGTTTCGGGAATAGGCGTAAGGGCTGTTGGAGTCGTGCGCGCGTGGACCAAGACGGGCACGGGCGAGAAACTGATGGGCAATAAGATCAACGTGACCGGCTCGTACAGCGAGACGAACCTGTGGTCGGTTTCGGCCGAGGCGAACGATTCGGGCTCGCCGGTGGACGCGACGTTCCGCGACGGGTTCTGG
>CAZGRL010000219.1:0-5060 GCA_964528155.1 uncultured Anaerolineaceae bacterium | reverse complement strand
CTTCGACTTGGTTCGGCCTGTCAGCCTCACTCCGCTCAGGATGCGCAGGAGAGGCGGGAGGATGTTGACAACATAGAACATCTGTGCTATTCTCGTGACATCCCCTGTTCCGGCCAAAGGAGCATCCCATGCCCGACCATCCGATCGTCCACATCGAGTTCGCCGCGTCCGACCTCAGCGCGGCGGCCAAGTTCTACAGCGGTTTATTTGGCTGGAAGACCGAGCACATGCCCGAGATGAACTACGTGACCTACGAAGCACCCCCCGGTCCGGGCGGAGGCTTCAGTCCGGTCGACGGAAACATGTACAAGCCCGGGGATGTCGTCGTGTACGTCCAGACCGACGACATTGATGCGACCCTGGCCAAGGCCGAATCCCTGGGCGGGTCGACCGTTCAGCCGAAGACGGAGATCCCTGGGTTTGGGTGGTTCGCACTCTTCCGGGATCCGACCGGCAACCGGATCGGCCTGTACACGGCGAAACCCATGTAGTCCTTCCGGCCGCGAATGCAGATCCCGCGGCGCGACATTCGCGGCGTCTCCTCCAAGGGAAGCCGGGCTCCTTGAGTGAATCTCGAGGAGCCCGGCCGACGTCTTGCGAGGATCTGCCACGACACTGTAGAGCGCCTGTTGTTTGAATAGCAGGCGTTCGCTCGATTCTGGGAAGAGCGAGGTCAGTCCAGACGACGGATGGACGGCACGAAGAACATGGCAGCGGCCAGCACGAGCACCGCGCCGCCGCCGAGAATGAAGACGTTTGCCGGGCCGACTCGATCGGAGAGCACTCCGGCGAAGGCGAAACCGAGTGGGAGGAAGACGAAAGACCCGAGCGCGTCGATGCTCGACACGCGGCCGAGGCGCTCCTGGGGCACCATCTCCTGAAGCATGTTGGTCCAGATCAGGCTGCCGGTGGAGATCCCCACTCCGTAGACGAACGCCGCCGCCATCACTGCGTACAGGGACGGCACACGACCGAACAGGATCAACATCGAGCCCATCGTCGCTTCGCTGGCGTAGAGCAGCAGCCCGCGGCGGCGCAATCGGTTGTAGCGCCCGATGAAGACCGCTGCGGCCACTGATCCGACGGCGATGGACGATGTGACCGCGCCTAACGCGCCCACATCCAGCCCCAAATGGTCGTGGATCAGGAAGGGCATCGCCACATTCCGTGGTCCGGAGTCGACGACGTTCACCAATGCGAAGAAGGCGATCGACAGCCAGAGCCACGTGCGGGCCACGACCTCGGTCAGTCCATCACGCAGGTCGAGCAGCGGACTGCGCGAGGCGAGATCATCCGTGCGGGGCAGGGCGATGCTCAGCAAGGGAGCCATACACGCTGCCGAGGCGAAGAACGACAGGCTGTCGAGGCCGAACGCCGCCGGGGTTCCACCCAAAGCGACCAGCGCCGCGCCGACGGCGGGGCCGAAGACCCCGGTGATCTGGAAGCTCAGACCGGTGAGCGAGTTGGCGCTGGGCAGCGACTCGGACGGCACAATCTGAGGCACGGAGGCGGCATAGGCGGGGTAGAAGAAGGCCTCCGCCAGCCCGGACAGGGCGCTGGCGACGTACACGTGCCAGATCTCGAGCCTGCCGGTCGCTGCCAGGATCGACACGGCGGCGATCGTTACTCCGTTGAGCACATCGGAGGCGAACAGCACCCGGAACCGGGGGAGCCGGTCGACCGCCACGCCGCCGATGAGCAGAAAGATCAGCATCGGGGTGAAGCTGAAGACCAGCACCGTGCTCATTGCCGTGGCCGACCCGGTCTCCTCGAGCACCCACCAGGCCAGTGCGATTCGATACAGGCTGTCGCCCAGGCGGGAGATCGTCTGGCCGGTCCACAGCAGTGCGAAAGCGCGCGTGCGCAGGGAGGTGAAAAGCGACACGGGGTTGTGACTCCGTCGCCGGTTTCGAGGCTTGGCGCCTCATCGGCGGAAGCGCCGAGTATCGCACATTATTCAGTCGTTGGGGGAAGGGCGGACCTTCGAGGATCAGGTGGGCCGTACAGGACTCGAACCTGTAACCTTGTGCTTAAAAGGCACCTGCTCTGCCATTGAGCTAACGGCCCTCGGCTGGAGGATTGTAACAGACGGAGGTTCCGAGACACAAGACGCAGGACGCAAGACACAAGCTCCACGCTACAAGGCACAAGCCCACTCATTACGTTTTGCGCATTACGTTTTACGTGTCACGTTTCACGCATCACGTTGCACTTCACCCTCTCAAAGGACGAGGGATTCAGTCTCCCGAGGGCCCAATCCTCGCGGGGAGTAGCTATAATCACAAATGTGAACCGTCACGTGTACCTGTCTCCGCACCTGGATGACGCCGTGTTCTCCTGCGGCGGTTTGATCGCCCGTCAGGTCGCCGAAGGGGCGGCGGTCACCGTGCTCACCATCTGCGCCGGGGACCCTCCTCCAGGCGAGGTTAGCCCGTTCGCCTCACAACTTCATTCGCGTTGGGGCGAGGCGACGGCGCCGGTCGCCGCCCGCCGGGCGGAGGATCGGATCGCCTGCGGCAGGCTCGGGGCTTCGGTCGTGCAACTCGGCATCCCCGACGGCATCTATCGAAAGGATGCCCGGCACAACCCGCTCTATCCCGACGAGGCTTCAATCTTCAGGGAGCTTTCAGCCTCGGATGAAACCACGATCAACACCGTCACGGAGTTGATCCTCCCATACTGTTCGAGCGACGTGGCGCTGTACGCGCCGATGGGCTGCGGCGGGCATGTCGATCACCGGCTGACACGACTGGCCGCCGAACGGTTGGACGGACCTATCTGGTACTACTCGGATCTGCCATACGCTGAGCGAGGCGCCTCGGTTCCTGAGGGTCTGGGCGAACCTGTGGGAAAGCGCGTTTCGCAGGTCCTGGCGGAGGAGGAGATCGAAGGCTGGGCCACCGCGGCTTTCGAGTACGCCTCGCAGCGCTCGACATTCTGGTCGAGCTATGAGGACCTCCTGCGCGAGCTTCGAGACTTCCACGAGTCCAACCAGGGATTCCCCTTGATCGGGCCCGCCTAGACCGCGATCGCGGCACCGTGTGTGATCGGCGGACAAAATCGCCTGTGCCCCCGGACCAATGTCACGGGTCCCAAACGCTGCCCACGTATTGACATCTCCTTCGTGCGTGATAGACTGTCGGCGGATTCTCATTCCACGTCAGCAGTCCGCCTGATCCGCGCGGCGACGTCGACTGCAGGGAGCGGTCCGAAGGACCATGAACAAAAGGGCGCGCAGCAACCTGGTTTCTCCGAGAGCGGAGCGGTCGACCGTCGAGGCGGAGGTCGAGGAGCCTCCGGGTCCTGACCGCCGTCCGCGGAACGCGCTCCGCACGAACGCAGCCGGACCGACGACGGGCGTGCTCGAAGCGCTGAGCTCCCGGCCCGCCGCTCCGGCATCAACCCCGCAGAGCCAGCTCACATTTGATTGGCCGGTCACACTTCCGCCGCGCATCGAGCGCCGGCGTGTTCGCCGTGCGCCCGCATTGCGCCAGCTCGGCGTGATCGTGCTCCACAGCCTGGCGCTGGGTCTCGAGCGCGGCCGGGAGATCGACCGTCTGGCGGATGAGGAAACCGCGCGCGTTGCACAAGCTGTGACCGAGGCTCTGGAGGGCCACGTCGGGGACGCTCGAATGGTCCCGGTCTGGGACGACCTCCCGGGCGCGTTGAGCGAGTTCGATCCAGCAGAATACGCGGTGTTCAACTTGTGTGAAAGCCTGGGAGGCCAGGCCTTCACCGAGCCCGAGGCGCCGCGACAGCTTCAGGCGGCCGGATTCGTGTTCACCGGCGCTTCATACGCCGCGTTGCGCCGTGCAGCCAACAAGCGCGAGGCCAAGCGGCGCATGATCCAGGCCGGCCTTCCGACGCCGCACTTCCATTTCATTCGTCGCGCGGCTGAGATCCCGGCCGACGTGCGACTGCCGGCGGTGGTCAAACCCGTGGAAGAAGGTGGAAGCTTTGGGATCACCCTGGACTCGGTGGTCAGCGATCGGGCCGCGCTCGCGGCGCGCGTCGTCGAAACGCTCGAGACCTATCGCCAGCCGGTATTGGTGGAAGAGTACATCGCCGGACGTGAGATCAACGTCGCCGTCTGGGGCAATCGCCGGCCTCAAGTCCTGCCGATCTCGGAGATCCGCTTCGAGTGGACGGACGATCCGCTGAAACAACTCGTCACCTTCGACTCCAAGTGGGTCGATGACTCGATCGAATACCGCGGCACGCCGGCGGTCTGCCCGGCGCACCTCGAGTCGGACGATCGAGCGAAGATCGAGGCGGCGGCGCTGGATGCCTATCGTCTTCTGGGGATGCGCGGCTACGCCCGGGTTGACATGCGCTTCAAGGACGGCATCCCCTACATCCTCGAGGTCAACGCCAACCCCGATCTCGCCCCCGACGCCGGTTTCTTCCGCTCGGCTTCGGCCGCCGGCTTCAGCTACGCCGGGATGATCTTGCACATCCTGCGCCTCGCCCTCGCCTCCCAACCATGGCCGACATACGTGAGACGCTAGGCCGGGACGCGGACGAGATCCTCCGGATAGCCGCCGACGAACCCCTTTTCACCCAAGAAGAAGCCGAGACGGTAGGGGAGCTCCTGCAGGACTACCTGGAGCTCCCGGACCATAACGGCTACTCATTTCTGACGGCCACGATCGACGAGCGTGTTGTCGGTTTCATCTGCTATGGGCCAACGCCGCTCACTCGCGGTACGTTCGACCTGTATTGGATTTGCGTCGACCGCGAGTTCTCCCGGCATGGGATCGGACGCGACCTGGTCGAGCGGGTCGTGGGCGAAGTACGGACCCTGGGCGGGCGTATGATCGTGCTCGACACCTCCGGCACGCCGGAGTACGCGCCGACGCGGGCGTTCTACCAGAGCGCCGGCTTCACGCCGGCAGCGACGGTTCCGGACTTCTACGAGCCCGATGATGACCTGGTGATCTACTGCCGGCGGCTGTAGCTGGCGGGTGGCTTCGGGCCCCCCCCCCCATACCCCCCCCCCCCCCCTGGGCATGGGAGAGGTACGCCCCCCGGGCGGGGGCCCGGGCGGGGCGGGGGGGGGG
>CAZGRL010000218.1:0-5083 GCA_964528155.1 uncultured Anaerolineaceae bacterium | reverse complement strand
AAGAGCACCCAACTCATGGTCAGGATAACGTACAGGAGGATATTGGTGACCATGATGACGGTATAGGCTGAGGCGTAGAGTGAAAGCGTTCCCATCGCCACCAGGAGGACAAGCAACAGCACCGGCGTGCCCAGCCCGACCCACGAGTCTCTGCCCGTCCTCATGCGGCTACCTCCTTCCCATGATCCCCGTAGGTTTCACCAGCAGCAGCAGAGCAAAGATCAGGTAGTTGGCAGCCAATGTCAGCATGGGCTCGAAGTAGCTTACGATGCTCTCAATGAGACCCAGGACGAAGCCCCCAATGAAACTGCCCGGTATACTGCCCAATCCGCCCAGGACAACCACAATCATGGCGATGACGGTGTAATGGATCCCCATCACCGCAGTGACCGGATAGCACATGCTGATCAGCATGCCGGCGATGGCCGCCAGGGCGGCCCCCAAGCCGAAGCAAAGAGCAAGCACGCTGTTGATATTCACTCCCATGAGGGCCGCGGCGGTCGGGTCTTGGGCCGCGGCCCGGATCGCCTTGCCGATCCGAGTGCGCGCCAGGAAGATGTAGAAAGCCACACCAATGACCAAGGCGGAGCCGAGGGTGAGAAGCCGGTTGGCGCCAAACAGGACGCCAGCCACATCGACGGGAACCGCAAGGTAAGAGTAGGCCCTCGTGTCGGCCCCCCAAGCAATCAGGGCCATGTTCTGGATGATGAACAGCAGACCAAACGAGGCCAGCAGGGAATTGCTCTCGAAGGCGCCCGGCGAAGCCGACGAGGCCAGAACCCGCGTGTACACCGTCCGGTGAAGGGCGTAGCCCAAGGCGAGAGCAGCCGGACCGCAAACAACCAGGGAGAGCAGCGGGTTGATGTGAAACGCCATGTAGAGGGCCCAGGTGGTCATGGCCCCCAGCATGATGAACTCACCATGCGCCACATTCAGCACCCGAGCGACGCCGTACTGCAGACTGAGCCCCATGGCGATCAGGGCGTACAATCCCCCGACCAGCAAGGCGCTGATCACGACTTCGATGATGGTCTGCATGATGCCGATGCCCCCGTTCTTGATCCTCGAAGGAGCAGGCTGCCCAAGAAGCGCTCAGGAACTCACGAGAGTCACGATCGCCCGAAGGGCAGTCCTTTCCAGCGGCCTCTAGGCAGCCTGCTCGAGGATGTTGCGTATGTGCGTAGGGTCGATGCGCACCTATGTGCCCCAGGCCGGCTTGGGATAGACCATCTCCGCGGTGGCACGGTCTTCCGGTCCAACCACTTCATAGACGCCGTTTTGCCACTGGCCGATCTCGCCCATATGGCAATCCTTGGACAACAGCCCGTTCTCAAACCAGGTGTCTCCCAGAACGGTGTCAAAGTGCTCCGAGGCGATGATGTCGCGGATAGCCGTCTGGTCGAGGGTTCCCGCCCTCTCGATCGCCTGCTTCCAGACCTGCAACCCCGCCCAGTAGAGAGGGTGCCCCCAGGGGTCCTGGACATCTTCGGGCTTGCCCGTATAGAGCTTGTCGAACAGGACCCTGAGCGCTTCGGACTGCTTGGGGCTGCCGCTCGTGAAGCCCATGACCCCTTCGACCATGGGGCCGAAGGCCGTGTGGAAGAAGCCGAAGTTGACCCCTGGGCCACCGATCCAGGCCTTGGGATTGAAGCCCAGCTCGATCGACGTCCCCATGGCAGGCATGACCTGATCCGGATAGGCGAAGCAGCAGAATACATCGGCCTCGGAGGCCTGAGCTGCCCTGATCACCGGCGAAACGTCGGTGATGTCGGGCGGAACGCTCTGAACCCCGACGACATCGATCCCGTTCTTGGGGAATTCGATGCCCGCCACGCCGGAGTACTCGATGCCGTGCAGGTCGGCGATGTACATGATGTACGCCGTCTTCGCGCCTTTTGCGGCGAGGATCGGTGCCAGGACCGGCAGCTGGTTCCAGTCGGAGAAACTCAGGGTCACGAACACGTACGGCAGGCTGGGCAGCAATTCCTTAATGGTCGAGGCGCCGCCCTCGGCGGTCACCAGCAGGTAGTTGTACTTGTCGGCGATCGGCGCCTGGGCATAGATGAATGACGTGCCGCTGGCAGGCCATAGGAAGTCGACCTTATCCTCGAGGATCAGCTTCTCCGTCAGCCGCGTCATGGTGGCCACGTCGCTCGTGTCGTCGTAGATGATGGTCTCAATGGGAAGTTGCTTGCCGAGATCCTTCACATTGATTCCCCCTGCCGCATTGACCTCTGGGACGAATGTCTCGTAGATCGGTCTGAATGCCGAGTCCCCGATTATGGCCAGGGGGCCGGTCAGCGGTCTCGACATGCCGACCACGATCTTGTCCTTGGCTGCCGCTTGGGTGGCCGCCGGACCGCATGAAGCTACAAGCAATCCGGCGCCGGTTATGGCCGCGCCGTGCAGGAATTCCCGGCGGGACATACGTTTGGTATTCATTCTCTCCTCCATCTTGTTTCACGGTCCGGGTTGATAGGCTTGATCTTCGGCCGTCATCTCCTCCCTCCTGCGACAACGGTGGCGATCATTTTCTCCGCACGATCCTCCACTGCTCGCGTTCAACCGCCTCCAGCGGTCGGATAAGTCGAGGCCCGAATGGACCGACGAGATGTCGAGGCGCCCGTCGGCTGTGCTTCATCTGTTCTAGATTGAGCCTCCGGCTCCGCTCACCCCGACTGGCTCCAGACGTGCCTTCTTCCCCAGATCGGGAAGCGAGTCGTAGTCAACCAGCGATATTCCCCGCCTGATGGGCCCTCGAATGGCTGACTCTCAGACAGGAAACTCGCGCGCGGGTGCGCCGGCAGTGATCCCTGGACGGAGCCCGCGGCGCCAGTCCATCGAATAGGCCGCGACCTCCGCCCGTTGCCAATTCAGTACTCGCTCGTCTAGTTGTATGCTCCGTACTCCTTGGCGGCTGCGACCATGGCCTTGAGGTTCTCCGGTTTGGCCTGATCGAAGAACGCCCCGTTGCTCAGGATGAACCCGCCTCCCTTGCCGACCGTGTCAATCAGATCCTTGGCGTAGTCTCGAACCTCCTCGGATTTGCCTATGCTCAGCATGGAGGAGGGCACGTTGCCCATCAGGCACGCGTTCTTGCCCAATGTCTTCTTGGCTTTGCCCATGTCCGAGCGGTCGATCATCCACACGGTCTTGCCCTTGGGGATGTCCTGCACCACTTCAAGCCGTGAGTTGTAGCCACCCTCTGCAGCGGGATTCGGGACGCAACCTGCCTCGATCAGCCCCACCATGACGTTTCTCAGGCTGGGCCAGTAGAACTTCTCGAATTGCTCGCCGGAGAGGAAGCCGTCGGCGCCTTTGTGCAGCGGCATGAAGATGATCGGCTGGCCGGTCATCTGTGCTGCCCCGACCCCGAGCTTGATCATCAGCGGCGTGAGGGCATCCATCGCCTCGAGCAACTTCTCGGGTTGCCGATAGATGTCGAGCATGATCCCCTTCGTCCCGCGCAGGGTGTCGCCGATCACATCGAATGGGGCTTTGGTGAATCCACCCCAGAATTGGGGATAGCCCATGGTTCCGAGCTCGGCGTTGAGGCCTCCGACCACCCCGATCCACTTCAGGGCCTCGCCCCCGGCATCCATCAGGGCCTTGAGAGCACCCTGAACGGGGGGCATAGCAAAGGGTATGAAATTCAGGGCAACCCCGTAGATCTCGAGAATGCCTGGGAGGAACGGGAACATCTGAAGGGGTTCCAGAGCTCCGAAGACGCGCGGCAGATACACGTTGGTGAAGAAGCCCGACGGGTCCTGTATCAGCGCATCGTATTCGTCGGCCTTCATGTACTCGCCTTCGTTGCACTGGTAGCTATGTTCGGCGGAGACGCCATGGCCCGGCCAGGAGTACAGTTTGTAGTCGAGGATCTCAAAGAACTTCCCAGGACCGGGCGCGGTCGCCCCGATGTGCGCATCGGGCTCGAAGTCGAGGGCGAATTTCTTGAAGGTCGCGTACAGCTTATCGTAGTCGTACATCATCTCGTGGGGGGTCATTTCATTGTGATAGGCAGGATAAAAGCTGGGGGCGATCACCACTGGGACCCGATCGGGCGTACCCTCGAGCCGGATGGCATCCCTGATCCTGCCGATGCGATCCTTGTATGCCTTCTCAGCCTCCGGGCTCTGGAAGGGGATGGCGTTCCCTTGAGGGTCAACCGGCGTCAGCCAACGTTCAAACAGCGCATCCTGCTTTCCATCAGGGGATAGCTGTGTTTCCATTGTTGTGACCTCCTTGTCCTGGCTGGGACCGACTACTTGGTCCCAACCCATCCCTTGGCCAGAGTCACTCCGGCCATGGCATCCGTTCCATAAGCATCTGCGCCGGCGTATTGCCTGACTTCCTCGCCTATCTGGCCGCCGCCGATCATGATCTTCAGGCCATCACGCACACCGGCGGACTGGATTGCCTCGATGGTTTCTTTCATGACGTCGTAGGCAAGGGTCAGGAAGCCGCTCAAGCCAACCACCTGGGGCTGCGAATCCCGGATGGCCTCGATGAACTTCTCCGGAGCGACGTCTACGCCGAGATCAATGACTTCAAAGCCGCTGGCGTCGAGCATGAAGCTCACGATGTTCTTCCCGATGTCATGGATATCACCCTCGACAGTCCCGATGACGATCTTCCCCAGACGGTCGGGCGCGGGCATCTTCGCCAACTGTGGCTTGACCATCTCTGTGAGTTGGGTCATCACCTCTCCGGCCAGCATGAGTTCGGGGAGGAAATACGTCCCCTTCTCGTAGCGCTGACCGATGAGGTCCATGGCTTCCCTGGCCGCGCCCAAGATGGCCATGGGATCCGCCCCGCTTTCCACCATTTCCCTGGCAGTCTTGAGAGCCTCAACCTCCTTCATGTCAGCAATGGCATTGACTAGCTTCTTTGACATCATGTCCTCCTCAACGTGCTTAGTAAGGGGTGTGTTGCTGCGATCCACGGTGCGGCGTTCCTGTCGCCGCGCATTCAGACCTCAGCGGACCTGGCATCTGGTTCATCAAACATCCCGTTGCGGTAGGCGCGGGTGAAACTGAGACAATGACGATCCCGACCCAGAACGAGTTCGGCAACGAGCAGC